>NZ_DAFZ01000060.1 GCF_002498065.1 Methanoculleus sp. UBA208
AGGGCGGGAGCACGAGCACCGAAGAACGACGTTCCGGTAGGAACGACTGTCCGAAGGACAGGAGTTCGAGAAACCCGAAGGGTTTCGAGGAACGGAGTTTGAGCACCGTCAGGTGCGAAGGTGCGCAGTCCCCTTGAAATCCGTGTCAGTGCATCGAAGCGCTGTCCGTAGGACGTTCGAGCACCGGAGAACGACGTTCCGGTAGGAACGACTGTCCGTAGGATGCGATGGCCCGCAGGGCCGGAGCTTGAGAAACCCGAAGGGTTTCGGACAGGAGTTCGAGAAACCCGCAGGGTTTTGAGGTGCGAACGTAGTGAGCATAGAAGACCGAAGGTCTTCGAAGCGTGAGCGAAAGTGAATGTGAGCACCGTTAGGTGCGAGGAACGGGGTTTGAACACCGGAGGTGCGAGTTGCGCAGTCCCCTACGATCCACTGCACGGGGAAAAACCCATTCACCGCCGCCCCCGCCCCCTCTTTTCATGCACTGCCGGCATGGCCTCCCGGATGGCGGCGACCGTCTCCGGTAAAAGAGTGCCTTTCTTCCCGGCGACGTCCGCCGTCCGGATGGTGGCGGCGTGTGCGGCGAGAGCGTAGCTCTCTGCAAAGAGGTCGAGCCCGCCGCGGGCGAAGTCGTGGAGCGAGAGCGGGACGGAAATACCGTCGGTAGAGGGGCTGCTCGATACCGGGCAGATGAGCAGGCCCCCGTCCTCTCCTGCGGTGACGACCACCGCCGGCCGCACCTTCCGATCGCCGGCACCCCCGATGCGTACGGGGGCTAAAATGACATCGCCGCTGGCGTAGCGTCCCATATGCATACAGGTTGACCAGATAAGCGATAAGAGAATTGATCCCGGGCCCGGGGTCCTGCTCGGGCATTTAGAGTGACAGGAGGAAGGAGGGTGTCCCCACGCCCTCCGGTGCGCCGTTACAGCGCCTTTCCTTTCGCGTTTCCGTTGCCTTTCTGCTGCGCGTCAAGGAACTCTTTCTTGTTCTTCACCTTCTCTTTCGCGTTCTCCTTCACCTTCGCGGTCCGGGCATACCCGTCGTCGTTACCGCTCTCCACCTTTTTGCCGTTGCCCGGGTTGATCACGGATACGGCACCGGTGCCGGCCACCGGGACGTTGCCGTCCTCCGTCACGGCGTTGCCGGTGACGGTCAGGTTATCGTCACCGGCGGCGAGATCGAGGTCCTGCCGCCGGTACTTCAGGATGAGCGTGCCGCCGTCTTTCATGCAGAAGTTGACCTTCTCCGGCGTTGCGTTCCCGATTGCGAACTCCGAGGGGTCCGATACCGTCACGTTCGTGCGGTCGGCGCCGGCAAACCCGAGCCATTCAGCAAAGTTGATGAAGACGGTCATGATACCGTTGCTCTTCTGGTTCAGGGTCTTTCCGACGACCTTCACCTCCGCCGGCTGCGGGTTCACGGTCACGTTCAGGGCATCGCAGGCGACGGCGCCGGTGGCGTTGTTTGCGACCTTTACGGTGACTGCGTAGGTGCCGGCGGCGAGGTAGGTGTAGGTGGCCTGTACGGTGCCGTTGCACTCGTCGTCCTGCACGATCTCAGCATCCGTCGTCCCTGTGCTCCAGTTGATGGAAGCTGAGAGGTTCATCGCATCGAAGACGTCCGTGTCGTTGCAGGTAGCGAGGATGGTAACCGGCTCCCCGGCAAGCACGGTGCGGTCGCTCCCTGCATCGACGACAAGGGCGGCCTGCACGGCAGGAACCACCACGGCGAGGGCGATCAGCAGGGAGAAGATTCGGATTGTAGTGTCTCGTTTCATGAGTGACTTACCTCCGATACCTACTGGCTCCGCTCCCCTATTTGACCGCATTGAGCTTCCCGGTTCAATCAATCACCCGGGCGGTGGTGCAGAGACCGTTTCTATACCCGGAGTAGCCGGGCGTTGATCGCGACGATCACGGTGCTTGCGCTCATCAGCACCGCCCCGGCGGCCGGGGTGAGGAGGATCCCGGCGCCGATCAGCACGCCGGCGGCGAGCGGGATGGCGACGGCGTTGTAGCCCGTCGCCCATAGGAGGTTTTGAAACATCTTCCGGTAGGTCTTCTTTGCAAGGTCGATGACCGCCGCCGCGTCCCCCGGGTCGTTCCTCACGAGGACGATATCGGCGCTCTCGACAGCAACATCGGTCCCGGCCCCGATGGCGATGCCCACGTCTGCCTGCACGAGCGCGGGGGCGTCGTTGATCCCGTCGCCCACCATCGCCACCCGGTACCGGCGCTGCACCTCGCGGATCTTCTCCGCTTTCTCATGGGGCAGGACCCCTGCGAAGAACTTGTCGAGACCAAGTTCCCCCGCCACCCATGCGGCGACGTCACGGTTGTCGCCGGTCAGCATCATGCACCGTACGCCCATCGCTTTGAGCCGGCGGACGGCTTCTCCCGACTCCGGCCGGATGATATCGGCGAGCGCGATCGCGCCGACCGGTCGGTCGTCCTCGAGCAGGAAGACGACGGTCTTCCCCTGTCGCTGGAGCGTCTCGACACGCCCGTCCCCGGCCGTTATCCCCCGCCCGGCGAGGTAACCCGGACCGACCACCCGGACGGTCCTGCCGCCGGCCTTCCCTTCGACGCCGACTCCCGGGATCGCGCGGAATTCTTCGAGCGGGAGCAGGGAAATGCCCCGCTCCTCCGCGCTCCGGACCACCCCCCGGGCGATCGGATGTTCGGAGTGTGCCTCAACCGATGCCGTCGCCCGGACCACATCCTCCTGTGCCGCGCCGCCGAAGGCGAGGACATCCGTGACCCCGAACCTCCCCTCCGTCAGGGTTCCGGTCTTGTCGAAGACGACTGCTGTGAGATCTTTCGCCCGCTCGAACGCGCTCCGGTCCCTGATCAGGAACCCGGACTTTGCGGCAAGGGCCGTCGAGACCGCGATCACGAGCGGGACGGCAAGGCCGAGCGCGTGGGGACAGGCGATGACCATCACGGTCGCGGCCCGCTCCACCGCAAACCCGGTACCCTCTCCGAGGGCGAACCATGCCGCAAACGTCACCGCACCGACCGAGAGGGCGATCGCAACCAGGAAGAACGCCGCCCGGTCTGCGAGGTCCTGTGCCCGGGACCGGCTCTCCTGCGCCTTCCGGACAAGGTCGATCACCTGGGCGAGGTAGGTCTCCGCCCCCGTCTTTTTGACCTCGACGACGATCGAGCCCTCGCCGTTGATCGCCCCGCCGATGACCCCGTCACCCGCGCGCTTCTCCACCGGTTTTGACTCACCGGTGAGCATCGCCTCGTTGACGCTCGTTGTCCCCTCGACCACCGTGCCGTCCACCGGCACCTTCTCCCCGGGCCGGACGAGGACCCGGTCGCCCGGTGCGACCCGGTCCACGGGCACGTCCTCGGTGCCGCCGTCCCGGACAAGGTGCGCCTCCGAGGGCATGACCCGGACCAGTTCCTCGAGCGCACGCGACGCCCCGAGGACCGAACGCATCTCCACCCAGTGCCCGAGGAGCATGATATCGATCAGGGTGGCAAGTTCCCAGAAGAATCCCTCTCCACCGACGAGACCGAGGACGACCGCCGAACTGTAGACGTAGGCGACGGTGATCGCGACGGCGATGAGCGTCATCATCCCGGGCATCCGTGCCCGGAGTTCGCTTACGATACCGGAAAGAAACGGCCGGCCGCCGTAGAGGTAGACCACGGTCGCAAGAGCGAGGAGGAGGTAGTCCGAGCCCGGGAACCGGATGGCGATCCCGAGGAGCGCCTGAACCGGGGGGAGAGGAGGAGGATCGGGATCGTCAGTATCGTCGAGATGATAAAGCGCCGCCGAAAGTCCTCGAGGGCGTGGTGGTGGGTGCGATGGACGGGACGTCCGGAGTTCGAGCCTCGACCGCCCCCGGGCCGGTGGGTCTCCGGCGGCTTCTGCCGGCTCGCCTTCGCTAGCTGCGTCTCGTACTGCCGTCCGGCGTCCTCGTGATCGTGGTCCGTATCAACACCTCCCTCTCCCTCGAAAACTTCTTTTCGTCGGTTCCGCCCCGCGCGTAACCCTGCCGGAGCATGTCCGCCGCCTGACGATGGCATCCGCCCCGGTGCGGGTGCATGCATCCATCAACAGCAGGAGATGCAGGTCTTCTGGGAATGTAAATATACCGGCCATGGAGGCACGAGAGACCCGCGCGTACTTTCGCGGCCCGGGACAGCCGGTCACACGCGGCTGCAGGAGCAGTTGACTCGCGTATCCCGCCGCCGGAGCGATCACAAACGTCCCGGAGGAAATGGACAAGTTTATAAATTCGGGAGGACAGCATACTGCTCGTAGTCGAGTAAATTTGCCCACAGGAGTGACAGATCGCCTTAAATTCCTCTAGAAACAGTCTGGATCCGTTTGAATCGCGTGGGAACATTTTATTTATGTAGGGTATAAAAGTCCCCTGAGAGTGAAAAAGAAGGTGGTCCCGGCCAATGCACGTACGCAAGCCCACATACGGTGGTATCTCCACGCTTTCCGCTATTCTGGATGCGTTCGATGAGGGTCTGCTCGTCATCGGCTCCGATAACCGGGTAGCCTGCGTCAACAGGTATCTCTGGCACCTTCTCGGCATTGACCGTGACGCGCTCTGCAGGATAGATGCAGCCCAGTTTGTCCGCCGGACCCTGATGCCCCGGATCTGCGAGGAGTCGTGCAGGGCGGCGGTCCTGGCGTCTCTCTCCGGCCGCTCCCGGGCTGCTGATCTCCTGTGCACGTTGCGATTGCCCGACGGCAGGGAAGAGCGGTTCCGATGCTCGTACAGGGTCGTTGACGAGGGGCCTTTCCGGGATATGCGGGTAATCCGCCTCTCTCCTGAATCCTTCGGGGTGCCGGGGATAGGACCACCCGGCACCCCGGTCTTTGGCGGCGGTCACGGGAGGGCCGTGGATACTCCCCAACAGAGGCGGATGGAAGAGATCCTGCGGGAGAGCGAGGACTGGTACCGGTTCCTCGTCGAGAACCTCAACGAGGGCATCGGGGTGATCGACAGGGAGGGCGTTGCGGTCTTTGCCAACCAGAGACTGGCCGATATCATCGGTTACCCGGTTGCCGAAATTATCGGAGAACCGGTCTCCCTCTTCGTCGACGATGTGGGTGCCGGGTGCCTGGGGGAGTACCTGCAGAACCTGGGCCGGAACATGCGCGAGGTCTTTGAGATCGATCTGATCCGTAAAGACGGTGGTCACGTACATACGCTGATGGCGACCACCCCGATCGTCGACGCCGACGGCAACAGCCGGGGATTCTTTGCCGGGATCCAGGACATCACCCCCTTAAAAAGGATGGAGGCACAGCTCCGGGAGAGCGAGGAGAAGTACCGATCGCTCGTCGAACTCTCCGCCGAGGCGACCCTGATTCACCGCGACGGGGAGATCATATTCATCAACCCGGCCGGCATGAGGCTGCTCGGCGCTTCACGCCCGGAAGAGGTCCTCGGGAAGGCCATCCTCGATATCGTTCATCCCGACGCCCGGGGTACCGTCAAGGCCTTCACCGTGCGGGACCTGCAGGGAGAGCATACGCCGCTCGTCGAACTGCTGGTTGTCAGGCTTGACGGGACGACGGCCCCCATCGAGGGGAGGGGCACACGGACATTCTTTGAGGGGCGGCCCGCGGTCCAGGTCGTTATGCGGGACGTTACCCACCGGAAGCAGGCGGAGGAGCAGCTGCAGGCACGGAACCGCCACCTCCTGCTGCTTAATCGGATCATCGGCACATCCGCATCGGCCCGGACACCGGACGAACTGCTTGAGGCGGCGCTCGACCAGACGCTCAAACTTCTTGATTACGACGGCGGCGCCGTTTATCGGTTCGATGCCGGGCGGGGCGAGGTCACTCTCCGGTACCGGCGGAACATGCCGGATGTGTGCCTGGAGCAGGCAGAGAAGATCCTGGGAGCGTCGTTCGCCGACACCCTCGCCACCGGCCTCTCCTGCTACCTTGAGCAGGACCGGGGCCCGAGCACCTCCGGGTCGCGTCTCCTCCGGGAGCTCGGGCTTGCCGCACTCGCCTGTATCCCGCTCGTCGTCGAGTCCGATGTGGTCGGGGTGTTCATCATCGGAAGCAAGGACCGGGGATCGTTCTCCCACGATGAGCGCGCGCTCCTCGAAGCGGTCGGCCGCGAGATCGGGGCCGGGATCATGCGGGGGATGCTCTACCGGAGGCTTGAGGTGGCAAACCGGGAGGCGAACCTCTACCTCGATATCCTCACGCACGATATCCGTAACGCAGACAACGTCGCAAACATCTACGCCGATATCCTCATCGACGAGCTCGAGGGAGAGCCGGCCCGGCATGCCCGGAAACTGAAGGCCGGGATCAAAAAGAGCATTGAGATCACCGCAAACGTCGCCACCATCAGGAAGATTCACGAGAGCCGGGCCGGACTTACGCCCCTTGACCTCGATGACGTGATCCGGGAGGAGATCGGTCACTTCCCCGACCTCCGTATTCGCTACGACGGGCTGCCCGTGGAGGTCCTCGCAGACGACCTCCTTCCCGAGGTCTTCACGAACCTGATCGGCAACGCCGCGAAGCACGGCGGGCCGGGTGTCGAGGTCACGGTGGCGGTCGAAGATCTGGATGAAAGGACCGTCATCGTCACCGTTGCCGACACCGGGCCCGGTATCCCGGAGGACGCAAAGGAGGCGATCTTCTTCCGGTTCGAGCGGGAGGGCGGCAGGCGGGGGAGCCAGGGTCTCGGGCTCTCGATCTGCCGGATGCTTACTGCACGCTACGGCGGGAGGATCTGGGCCGAGGACCGGGTCAGGGGGGACCCGGAGAAGGGCACGGCGTTCCGGTTCACCCTCAGGAAGGCCGGACGCGGAGGGAGCGCGTAAGCTGTCCGGTGAACCCCGGAACCGGTGTTCCCTATTCTGAATCCGGGCCGCCGGATCGCTCCAGGCGTGTATCTGGCGCAAACGATCGGGTTTATTCCCCCTCTCGCAGAGATCAATAGCCATGTACAGGATTGTTCCTCTTCTCTTCGCCTGCATACTCCTCTCTGCCGGTTGCCTCACCGCAAACGAGCCTCAGGCGGAGGCAGGCGTCGTACCGGTCACCCCGGCGGACCCGGTCCCCATCTTCGACGGCCGGGCGACATACGCCGGGCTCATCGGGGATGAAACCCCGCAGATTCCGACGAATTACAGCATGGGATACGTCGTCATTGCACCGGGCAACGCGACGCCCCCGCACCGCCTGATCAGGACGACCGAGCTCGTCTACGTGATCGCCGGTGCGGCGGAGATCCGCTGCGACAACGAGACGGTGACCACCCGCGAGGGGGAGACCGTCCTCCTGCCGGAAGGGGTGCTGCAGTCGATAGCCTCGGTCGGGGATACCGATCTCTGCTACCTCACCGTGGTCCAGCCGCCCTTCACCGCGGCAATCGAGATCTCGGGGGACGACCTTGCCGCGCTCAACGTGACGACGGATGACGTGCCGATCGTCGTCGCCGATCCCCGGGACGGGATCGAGTGGGACCTCGAGTCGGGCGTGGCGGTCTACACCCTTATAAACCCCGTGCTGATGAACAAGACGGAGATCCCGATCGGCTACAGTCTTGCGTACGCCGAACTCCTCCCGGGCGGGCATCTCGGGTATGATGGAATCCGCGGCTCGTCCGATCTCTTCTACGTGATCGAGGGGGAGATCGAGGTCGCCGTGCCCGACGGAGAAGCTGTCCGGGTTCCGGCCGGGACTGCCGCCTACGTACGGCCCGACCTGGTGAAAGCGACCCGGAACGTTGCAGAATCCACGACGAAGATCCTTTCGTTCATCGACCCGGCATGGACGCCGGAGAAGACCGTTCTCTTTGAGTGAAGGCTCTCTTCTCATCTTTTACCAGGCTGCTCAACTACCGGCATCCGGCCGGCCTATCCTGAGGGCGTTTGCGATGACCGCGAGCGAGAGCCCCATATCCCCGAAAGCCACCGCCATCCAGAGGGTGACCAGCCCGACGACGGCGAGCCCGGCGATGCCAAGTTTCACCACGAGCGCCGTTGTGACGTTCTGCCGGATGACCCAGACCGTCTTCTCCGAGAGGGCGACAAGGTAGGCGATCCGGGAGATGTCGTCCTCCATCACGACGATATCGGCCGCCTCGATCGCGACGTCCGACCCGATGGCCCCCATCGCGACCCCGACGTTCGCCCGTGCGAGCGCCGGCGCGTCGTTCACGCCGTCGCCGACCATCACCACGAGCCCGTAGCGATCCATCAGCTGCTCGACCATCGTCACCTTATCCTCCGGGAGGAGCCCGGCATGGCACTCGTCGATCCCGATGCGGCGGGCCACCGCCTCGCCGACGCGCTCGTTGTCCCCGGTGAGCATCACCGTCCTGATGCCCCGTGCCCGGAGAGCGGCAACCGTCTTTCGGGCATCCTTCTTGATGACATCCGAGAGGGCGAGAAGCCCGATGACCTCTGATGCGGTACCGGCGAGAACGACCGTCTTTCCCTCTCCCTCCAGGCGATCGTATGCCGCCCGCCACGCCCGGCTCTCTGTGCCGGCAAAGAGCGCGGTGTTTCCGAGGAGGTAGGCCGTACCGCCGATCCGTCCCTGAACGCCTCTGCCGGCGATCGAGACGAACTCCTCCACGTCCTGGAGGACGGCTCCCTCCTCCTCCGCCCGCCGCCGGACCGCCTCCGCGATCGGGTGACCGGAGCGCGACTCAAGCGACGCGGCGACGTCAAGCACCTCAGCCGCCGGCACCCCGAATCCGACCACGTCGTCCACCTCGAGCCTTCCGGTCGTGAGCGTCCCGGTCTTGTCGAAGACGACGACCCTGGCAAGCCCCACGGCCTCCAGGGAGTCCCGGCCCTTGATGAGCACGCCGTTATGCGCCGCGGTCGTGATCCCCGAGACCATCGAGACCGGGGTGGAGATGGCGAGCGCACAGGGGCAGGCGATGACGAGCAAGATCAGCGCCCGGTAGAACGCTTCGAGAAACGGGACGCCGAAGGCGAGCGGCGGGACCACGACGAGGAGGGCGGCGAGGAGGATGACCGCCGGCGTGTAGTAGCGGGAGAACCGCTCGATGAACGCTTCGGTGGGGGAGGTGTGGGCCTGGGCCTCCGCGACCAGGGCTACCACCCGGGCTATCGTGCTCTCTTTTTCCGGTTTCGTCACCCGGACTTCGAGATAACCCTCCACGTTCCGGGTCCCGGCATATACCGCGTCCGCGATGCCTTTTGCCACCGGGACGCTCTCGCCGGTGATCGCCGCCTGGTCGATTGAAGACGCGCCGGCAACGACGATGCCGTCGACCGGGACGGTGTCGCCCGGTCTCGCGATCACGATCTCCCCGACGCCGACGTCGTCGACCGGGACGGTCACCTCCCCATCGTCCCGCCGGACCCGGGCCGTTTGCGGCGCGATATCGAGGAGCGAGGCTATGGAGCGCTCCGCCCTCCCTGCCGCGTACTCCTCCAGGAACTCGGCGATGGCGTAGAGGTAGAGCACGGTCGCGCCTTCTGCAGGGTTTCCTGTCAGGAATGCGCCCGCTGCCGCGACGGATATGAGCACCGCAATGCTGAACCGGAGCCGGATGAGGGCGAGGAGCCCGGCTTTCAGGACTTCGTAACCGGATATGATGGCGGCGGCGAGCAGGAGAGCCGTGCCGGCGAGGGGGTATGGGGTGACGTAGCCGGCAAGTATCCCGAAAAATAGGAGGATGCCCGAGACCACGAAGATCGCGACCTCCCGGCGGCCGACGACCGGCCTGTGAATCTCGCAGATCCCGGCCCGGCAGCGGGGGCAGGACGGACACTCCTCGTGCTCCGTCACGGTCCGCCTCCGTCCGGAGTCGTTCGGGCGCAGGTCTCCAACATGGGTATTCGATCTTGGTGGCGTTCTTCTTAAAGGGTGGTCCGGGCACACCCCGGACTCGATCGATCCGGACACAAAGTCACCCTTTCACCGAGCAGAAACATTATGAAGGGATCACCCCAAATGATCGGAAAGACTACCTCCTCCACAGCATGCCCGGAGTGCCGGCCAGCCGGCATATCCGGTCTCCCCTACTTCCACTCTTCGGAGGACTGAGACGATGCCTCCACCGGACTTCACCACGATCCCGCCGGACAATCCCGACCGACCCTTCGACGAGATGATTCCCTGCAGCGTCTGGATCTGCCGGTCCGACGGCGTGGCGCCCTATCTCCCGACCCCGTACTTTGACCTGCCCCGGACGACGCTCGAAGAGTGGCGGGATTCCGTGTGGGCGCGCTTCCTCCACCCGGAGGACGCTGACGCAGTGATCGCCGAATGGGAGCGCTGTGTTGCAGCCGGCACGCCGTGGAGATGCAGCTACCGCTTCCGGCGCGTCGACGGAGGGTATCGCACCATCGCGAGCAGGGGCATCCCGGTCAGGGATGCTACGGGCCGGGTCGTCCTCTGGGCGGGGGTAAGCCTCGACGTCACCGGCCGGGACGAACCCGGCGGGCAGTTGAGGGAACTCGCGACCCTCTCCGAAATCGCCCGGGTGATCGAGGAAGACGCTGCCGACCCCGCAAGGGTCTTCCGGGAGACGGGCCGCCTCCTGCCCCGTGGGTTCAGCCACCCCGGAGAGGTATCGGCGCGGGTCGTGTCCGGGACCGCTGCTCCGGGGCCCGGAAGGATCGTCGCCGCGATCCCGGCCGGACATCTCGTGGTAGAACACCGGGAGAAACCGCAGGGGACAGAAGATCCCTTCCTGCCGCAGGAACGCGGCCTCGTCCGCGCCGTCGCCGCGATGCTCGGGGCGGCCATCGCGCCGGCACACACGGAGACCGCAGCCCCAGGGCAGGAGTACCGGCTCCTCTTCGACCAGATGCCGGACGCCGGGCTCCTCTTTGAGATACTACGCGACGGCTCCGAAAACCCTGTCGGCTTCCGGGTTGTCCGGATCAACCGCAAGGCCGCTGAAACCCTCGGGCGCCCGCACCAGGAGGTCGCCGGGGAAGACCTCGTCACCGCCGTTCCGTCGATCACCCCTGCCGTGCTCGACCTCCTCTACCGGGTTGCGAGAACCGGGACGCCGGTGCATCGCGACGTCTCCAGCCCGGCGACCGGCGCCTGCTACGAACTGAAGGCGTACCGTCCACAGTACGACCTGCTCGCCGTCATCGCAGAGGACGTTACGGATCGGCGGAGAGCGGATGAGATACTCCAGAAGCAGCAGGTCGCACTGGATAACCGGGTGAGGGAACTTGCGACGCTCTATGCCGTAAGCGGCGTCGTCGAACGGCCCGGGATATCGGTCGAGGAGGTCCTGCAGGAGGTTGCCGGCCTCCTCCCCGCCGGCTGGCTCCACCCGGAAGATGCTGCCGCCCGGATCACGGTCGACGGCCGGGAATACCGTTCGCCAGGGTTCTTCGAGACCCCTTTGAGGCAGGAGAGCCCTGTCGTCGTCCACGGCCGCATCACCGGGAAAGTGGAGGTCTGCTACCGTCACGGGCTGCCCGGTGATGGCGATGCGCCGCTCATAACCGATGAGCGGCGCCTGATCGACGCCGTCGCCGGGAGGCTCGGCCGGATCATCGAGCGGATCCGGGCGAGCGAGGCCCTGGGGAGGAGCGAGGAAAAGTACCGCCTTCTCTTCGAACAGATGCTCGAGAGTTACACCCTCTACGAGGTCGTCCGGGACGGCGAGGGGAACCCCGTCGACTACCTTATCGTCGAGCTGAACGAGAAAGCGGCCGATGTCTTCGGCCGCAGCCGGGAGGAACTGGTCGGGCAGCGGCTCTTCGACATCTTTCCGGCGATTGCGAAGGGAGCCCGCGTCCTCTACGGAGAGGTCGCAGAGACCGGTGTTCCGGTGCAGCGGCGGCTGCAGGAACCCAGGACCGGGCGGTGGTACGACCTGCAGATCTACCGGCCGCAGCCCGGGCGACTGGCTATCACGGGGCAGGATATCACCGAGCAGAAGAGAGCGGAACTCGCCCTCCGGGAGAGCGAGGAGAGGTTCCGGGGTATCTTCGAGCAGGCAGGAACCGGGATCGCGCTCATCGACCCGGAAGGGAGGATCATGGGGGCGAATCCGGTGTTCGTGCGTATGTTCGGCTACGGCGAGGATGAACTCTGCGGCATGCAATCCCGGGACCTGATCTACCCGCCCGATCGGGAGGAAGCAGGAGCTCTCCACCAGAATACGGTCCGGGAGGAGAGCACCCGCCGGGAGAAGCGCTACGTGACGAAGGACGGCAGGATCATCTGGGGACGGCTGACCACGTCCCTGCTCCGCGACTCCGGGGAGAGAGGGCTCGTCATCGCGATGGTGGAGGATATTACCGACTGGCGGAAGCTGCAGAACGCTCTCGCGGAGAGCGAGGAGCGGTTCCGGGAGATCGCCCAGCGGAGCTTCGATATGATCTACACCTGCTACTACGACCGGGGGATCACCTACATCTCTCCGGCCGTCGAGAGGATCCTCGGGTATGCCCCGGAAGAGATGATCGGCGAACGGTGCAGTGACTACGTCCTCGATCGGACCCGTCCTGAATGGCAGGAGGCCAGGGCCCGGATTGCCGGGGGAGAGCCAGTCGAGGGACTGGTGGTGGAACTCCGCCGGAAGGACGGGACGGCCGCCGCCGTCGAGATGAACGAATCGGCGATCACGGAGGGCGGTCGCGTGGTGGGCGTCCAGATCGTCGGCCGGGACGTCTCGGACCGGAAGCATTACGAAGATATGCGGCTGCAGGCGTTCTACCAGATCGAGCAGAATATCGAGCAATTTGCCATCCTTGCAGACCACATCCGCCTGCCCCTGCAGGTGATCCTCGGCATGGCCGACCTCACCGACGACGAGGCGACCGCGGAGAAGATCCGGGAGCAGGTGGAGCGGATCAACGTGATCGTCAAACAGCTTGACGAGGGCTGGGTCGAATCCCGTGATATCCGGGAGTTCCTGCGGAGGAACGAGCTGGTGTAGCGCACCTTCCAGGTATGATTCCTGCCCGTATCGAACCGCTTTTCCTTAACACCCATCTGTCTCCCTTGTTTCTGTAGATTATGCATGATACTGGGTTCTTTTTGTACGGTAAATTTATTATATATGGAATATAATGTTCACCGAATAAAAGTCGAGCCGGTGAACCGGACCGCGGCCAGAAGAGATCCAGACCCGAGCCATGCAGAACAACTCCATGCAGACAGAACCGTTGACCCGGCGTGCAGCCCGAAGCAGTGTGGAGGACCGGCAGGGCCGCACGGAACAGGAAACTGCAGAACCGGGCATCCTGAGATTGACGATCGGCTTTTCAGTCCTCCTCGCCGCGCTCGCAGCCACCGGTCTGTACAACTACCTACTCTTCCACACGATCGCCGAACTCGTCGCCGTCGCGATAGCAACAGCGGTCTTCATCGTGGCGTGGAACGCCCGGACGATGCGGGAGAACGGCTACCTGCTGGCTGCCGGCACCGGGCTTCTCTTTGTGGCCGGCATCGAGCTGGTTCACACTCTCGCGTATGACGGCATGGGGATCTTCGTCGGCTACGGCGCAAACCTCCCGACGCAGCTCTGGATCGCCTCCCGCTACCTTCTTGCCGGGACCCTGCTTGCCGCGCCGCTCGTTCTCCGGAGAAACCCGGGTCCCCGATGGGTTGTTACCGCATTCGCGGGAACTTCTGCGCTCCTCCTCCTCTCGATCTTCGCCGTCCCGGTCTTCCCCGACTGCTACGTCGAGGGTTCGGGGCTAACGCCGTTCAAGGTCTGGAGCGAGTACGTCATAGCGGCCCTGCTCGCCCTCGGGGGTGCCGCCGTCTACCGGCTGCGGGATGTCTTCTCGCCCAGGGTGGCGAGCCATCTGGCCGCGGCCATCCTCGTGATGATCGCCTCGGAACTCGCCTTCACGCTTTATAGCAGTGTTTACGGGCTCTCGAACATGGTCGGCCACCTCCTCATGGTGCTTTCGTTCGGGCTCATCTACATCGCGTTCGTCGAGACCGGGATCCGGCAGCCTTACGCGGTGCTCTTCACCGGTCTCGCGGCAAGCGAGGAGCGGCTCCGGCGGGAGAAGGACCGGCTCGGGCAGTACCTGGATATCGCCGGCGCCCTCTTCGTCGTCCTCGATCCGGACGGACGGGTCGCCCTCATCAACCGCCGTGCGTCCGAGGTCCTGGGCTGCCCGGCGGATGCGGCCGTGGGCGAGCCCTGGGTCGAGCGGTTCGTCCCCCCGGCGGATCGGGAGCGCTGCCGTGCGTTCTTTCTCGGGCTGATGCAGGGCGAGATCGAGGCGAACGAGCACGTGAGAGCACCGGTTCTTGCCGCCAGCGGCGGCGAGCGGATCATCGCGTGGCACAACACCGTGCTCCGGGACAAAAACGGAGCAATCTGCGGAGTGCTCAGTTCCGGAGAGGATATCACCGAACAGCAGCACGCCGAAGCGGCGCTTGGCCGGGCGAATGCGAAATTAAACCTTCTTGCGGGGATCACCCGCCACGACATCCTCAACCAGGTCACCGTCGCACGCGCCTACATCGACTTCGCCGGGGAAGACAACGGGAATCCCGGGGTCCAGGCCTGGCTGAAGCGTGCCCGGGGTGCCATAGAAGAGATCGAAAGGCAGATCGAGTTCAGCCGGGACTACCAGGACATGGGGGTGAACGAACCCGCCTGGCAGAGGCCGGAGGAACTCATCGAGGAGTGCGTCTCCGATCTTGGCCTCCCGGAAGGGGTCAGGGTCCGGGCGGATCTCGCGGGTCTTGAGATCTACGCGGACCCGATGGTGAAGAAGGTCTTCTTCAACCTCATCGACAACGCCGCCCGCCACGGCGGGGAGGTTACGGAGATCCGGTTCTCCTACGAGAGAACCGGGCAGGATCTCCTGATCCTCTGCGAGGACGACGGCACCGGCATCCCGGACGGCGAGAAGAAGGCGATCTTCCGGGAGACCTTCAGGCGGCGGCACGGCCACGGGCTGTTCCTGGTCTCGGGGATTCTCGGGATCACCGGGATGACGATCCGGGAGACGGGAGTTGCCGGGGAGGGGGCCCGGTTCGAGATCACCGTGCCGAACGGGGGGTGGCGGTTCGAGGGCGAGAGAGAATAGGTGTCCCCGATCTTCCCTTCGGCCGCGTAATCCTCATATACCCCGGCGGCCCAGTCTCTTCCACGGAAAACGGCAGCAGCGGTATCCGCGGCCGCAGGCGGTGGTGCAGGATGGAAGGGAGCAAAAGACCGGGCGAAACGGCGGAAGACCTGGAATGGGGGAGAGGTCCGTTCTTGGCGCTTGTCGTCCTCGTCATCCTGTGCGTCATCGCTCTCGGGTTCCTCCACTGGATCAACCTGATCGACGAGACGCACCTTGCCGCGTCTCCCCGGGGAGGAGCCGTGGACGCCGCTTCCGTGACGCACCTCACCGAAGCCGACTTCCGGGACCATCCGGCGCTCGGCGCGCTGATTCTCGATAAGAAACGTGTCCTGGTCTCGAAAGGCCCTCTGTTTGATGCATTCCTCTGGCTCGATCCCCGTTCAGCGTACAGTCCGATCGGAAAAGAGCACGAGAAGTGCAGTTCGCTCCGCATATCCACGGCGGATATGCGGCAGATCCTCGCGAAGTATGCCCTCTGTGAATGGAACGGGACCGTCTACGGCGTGGCGCAGAGTGCGTGACGGCGGGGGCCTGCCGGAACCCGGGGGGTGACCGACGGCACAGAAAGGATATATCGCGCCCTCCCCCTTCTTCTCTCATGTATTGTTCAGCCGGAGGTGCGATGAGAACCGTCTGTCTCGTGGGCATCCTCCTCGCCTGCCTGCTCCCGGCGGCAGCGGCCGGGGAGGACGATGCCGGGCGGTACATCGTCCACTGGTACAACGGCGACGGTGCGGAGGTCTACTTCGACGGCGAGTACGTGGGGACAATCATCGATACCGAACTTCTCGTGGCGGTGGACCCGGCGGCCCCGCCCGTACGGGAGTATACCATCCGTGATGGAGAGCGCCTGATGTATACCGGCTTCATCGAGAGCGCCCCCGCCGCCGGGGAGACGATCGACCTCTTCCCGAAATATGGTCTGGTCGAACAGCCCGCCCCGGGGGCGGAGGTGAACGAGACCGGCTGGTACCTGATCTATTGTGCCGATGGCGAGGAGGTCTACATCGACGGTACGTTCGTGGGCGTAGTCGAGGATGGCACCCTCCGGGTCGCGGTGAACACCACGCTCCCGCCTCCGGAAGAGTTCGTCTTCAGGAATAAGGATAGAGGGACGATGTCGCGGCACCACCTCCCGCCGCTGCCGCCGCCGGGAGGGACGGTTCACGTCTACACCCAGGTGCAGCCGGCACCCTATGCCTCCTCCCTCCCGGCGGAGACGTCGCCCACCCCTCTCCCGGGATTCGGAGCGGCGGGAGCGGCCACCGGGCTGCTGGTTGCCGCGAGACACTTCAGGAAGCAGTGAATTCCCTTCAGTGCTCTTTTTTGAGCAGCATCCAGTGATACCCCCAGACGATAAGCCCCACCACGACCTGCGCCACGCTCCCGGGGAG
Source organism: Methanoculleus sp. UBA208 (assembly GCF_002498065.1). GTDB lineage: Archaea > Halobacteriota > Methanomicrobia > Methanomicrobiales > Methanoculleaceae > Methanoculleus. The sequence goes on from NZ_DAFZ01000060.1 coordinate 16,460, forward strand.
TTCGGGGTAGTACTGCGGCACCGGGTAGGGCTGGGGGGCCGGGTAGACGAAGACCTCGATTGCGACGGCGATGAGGTTCACGCTGCCTGCGATCAGAACGATCAGCGCGATGAACGAGACGGCGTAAAGGTAGACCTTCCACGCGGTGAGGCCCTCCGGTACCATATCTACCTCCTCCGCCTCGCAAGCACCGCAACCCCGGCGCCGAGGAGCGCGGCGGCGGCGATCACACTCTCAAACCCGGGTGCCTGCGTCGGCACCGGCGCACCGCTGCTCTGCACCCTGAACTGCCCGACCTGCGCAGAGGACGGCATCCCCGGGGTCGCGGTCGGGACCGGGAGGGCGATCGGCGACGCGCTCTTCGTGGCGTCGAGCACCGCACCGTCGGCGAGGATCACCTGCGGCGGCGGGGCCAGAGTGATCCGGCCGGTGCTGGTCACAAAGGCCGCGCCGTCCTCGACGAGCCGGATGCGGATCTCGTAATCGTAGCCGTTCGGCACCGTGACGCTCACCTTCTTCTCGACGCCCGAATCCCCGGGAATCGTCCCGAGCGGCCGGGACTCGCGGATTGCCGTGATCCCTGTCTGGAGGTTGACGACGCGGATCTCCATCATGAGGTTCCCTGAAGAACTGCCGCTGTTCACGATCCCGGTGACGATATCGAGCGTGATCGGGTCGGCGTCGATCTCGGGCGTCATGACGTCGATCGCGGAGACGGAGAGGAGCGAGTAGGCCAGCCGCTGTCCGGCCGTCGTTCTGTCCGGGAGGAAGACGTTCACCGAACCCGATTCCCGCATACGCCCGTCCTGCCATACCGTCACCCAGATGTCGTAGCGCCTGCTGTTCTCGAGCGCGAGCGTAACCTCCTCTTTTGCGGTCTTTCCGGACTCCAGGGTGCCTATCGGGAGAACCGTCTCCTCGACGACGATATCCGTCCCGGCCTCTTTTGCGCTGACCTGCAGGTCGACGCCGTCCACATCCGCATAGACCGCATCGAGGTACGGGACAACCGTGACCCGGGTGACGTTCGACGGCGGCTGGCTGTCCGGGATGCTGATGTCGACGTTCCTGATCGTCACGTAGCCCGCCTGGGGCTGGGATGATGCGCACCCGGCCGCGAGCACCAGGAAGAGGAGCACGATGATCGCTGCCGCACCGAATAGCCTTCTCATACCAATCAGGAGAACCTTCAGGCCGTCGGGAGAAAAGGTTTCCGTATTGCGGCTCTTCTTATCGGACAACAGGGCGGAAAGGCGGCCTAGGGGCTGTGGATAACGATATTTTGCCCGAAACACTCCGAATTGAATGCCCGTCACCCGAAAACCTTCGAGGCCGTCCGGCTGCCGGAATCCTGCCTGCATAGGTTCGATTTTTTTCGTAGTTTACCATCGCCTTATCTTCCATTCCCGCCTATACTCTGGCGTCGAGCGCCGAATCGAGGAGCGAGCACGGTCCCCGGACTCGTGCCGCGCAAGGGCGGTACGTGGTCCGTTGCCGGATTCGCGACGGATCTCCGGGCTCCGTCGAAAAGAAGGGCGAACCAAAATGGCCGGAATCACGATCCTTCCCCGACGTGTAGACGATTGTCACAGAAAACGTTAATAAGAGACTGTCATAGTCTGCAGTAGAACGCCGCCAGAACAGCCCCGGCGGGGGTGTGAAATGATACGAACGGAGAATCTTACGAAGGTATACAATGGAAAAACGGCCGTCGACGGTCTGGATCTCGAGGTCGGGGAAGGCGAGATATTCGGTTTCCTTGGCCCGAACGGAGCGGGAAAGAGCACGACGATCCTGATGCTCACCGGGATGATCGAGCCCACCGGCGGGCGATGCCTGGTCGACGGGATCGAGGTCGCGAAAGACCCGCTGAAGGTGAAGGAGATCATCGGTTACCTCCCCGAAGACGTCGGGTTCTACGGGAACATGACCGGCGAACAGAACCTGGACTACTTCGCCCGGTTTTACGGGATGGACGCGAAAGAGAGAAAGGAGCGGATCGCGGAACTGCTCGAACTCGTCCACCTCGACGGCGTCGTCCAGAAGGCCGGAGAGTACTCCCGCGGGATGAAACAGCGGCTCGGGCTTGCCCAGGCGCTGATCAACGATCCGAAGGTGCTCTTCCTCGACGAACCGACGGCAAACCTCGACCCCGAAGGCGTCCGGGAGTACCGGGAACTCGTCGAGCACCTCGCCGGCGAAGGGAAGACGATCTTCGTCTCCTCCCACATCCTCTCCGAGGTCAGGGTGGTCTGCCGGACCGTCGGGCTCCTTGCGAAAGGAAAACTTGTCGCGCAGGGGACGCTCGAAGAGGTCGCCCGGGCGCTCGCACCCTCGGACGGCGATGCCGTCCGTATCGTCATTGAGACCCGGGAGCACCTGCCGGCGATCGACGACCCCGCGATCCTGTCTGTCGAAGGGAACGCCAACCGTGCGGTCGTCCGGGCGAAGGCCGATATCCGGGACCGGCTTTCCGCGGCCCTCTTCGAGCAGGGGCTGCACGTCCGCGAGATGCGTCTTGAGGAGCCCGAGATCGAGGACGTCTTCATGGCGGCCTACCGGAGGTGACGGAATGGCGCTCGATCGATTGTTCAACGTAGCACGAAAGGAGTTCTCCGACCACATCACCAGCAAGCGGTTCATCATCATCCTCGGCCTGTTCCTCGTGATATCGGCGATCGGCATGCACTCGGGCATCGAGAACTACAACACCATGCTTGAGTCCTACAGCCTGCAACTCCAGCACATGCAGGACCTCGAAGGCCCTTACGTGGGCTGGATGCCTGAAAAACCCTCGATCATGCTCGTCTTCAGCTCCATGATGAGTTACATGACGATGCTCGGCGGCATCCTTGCCATCGCCATCGGGTTCGACCTGGTCTCAAAGGAGAAAGAGACCCGGTCGCTGAAGTCGCTCCTCTCCCACCCGGTCTACCGCGACGAGGTCATCAACGGCAAGGCGCTCGGGGGCATCGGCGCGCTCGGGTTCGCCATGGCGCTCGCCCTTGCCATCGCGCTCGCGATGCTCCTCCTCTTCTCGATCGTCCCGACGGTGGATGAGTTTGCCGCCGTCCTGGTCTTCGGGGTGGTAACGCTTGGGTTCCTGCTCGCCTACTTCGCCATCGCGCTCATGATGTCGACGGTCGCAAAAGAGAGCGGGAACGCGCTGATCTATACCCTGGTGATATTCTTCGCCGTCTCCTCGCTCCTTCCCATGTTCGGGATGATGGCTGCAAACGCTTTTGCAGGCGACCCCCCCGAGCCGCCCCAGATGCCTCGCATGCCTCAAGAGATCGTGCGAACTGCGAGCAGCGGGGGGTATTCCACCACCAGCGTCTCGCAGAGCGTGGTATACGGCGGGACCGAAGACCCGGAGTGGAAGGCTTATGAAGAGGAGATGAAGACCTATATCGAGAAACGGAGACTCATCAGCGACATCTCGAGCCTCCTCTCGCCACAGAGTAACTACCAGACCATTGCGATAGCGGTGACGCAACCGCAGATCTTCTCGATGATGCAGTCGCCTTACGATACAGCACCCGAGGAGACGACCGGCCTTGCCGGTGCTCTCGGCAAGGTCTGGATGAACATCGCCGCGCTCATCGTCTTCCCGTCGGCCTTCTTCGCCGCGACCTACGTGAAGTTCATGCGGATGGATATCAGGTGAGACGATGACCGAGAGAAGAATCCTCGTAATCCTCCTCATCGCGGCGCTGGCCGTCCCGGGAGCAGCGGCTGTAGGAACCGGGACGCTGCAGACGGAGATCCGGTGCGATTTCCCCGGCGAGATGATCGAAGCAGGCGACACCGCCGTCTTCGATCTTGCGGTCACGAACCTGGGAGATACCGGGACATGCCTCCTCAACTACTGGACGTTCCGCGGCACCGACAACTGGAAGATCCGGTTCGAGGCCGACGATCGCGAAGTCTACCGGATGCTGATCCCGGCCGGCGAGACGAAGACCGTCCGCCTGGTGGCCGAGACCTCCGGCCATGCCGCGGTGGGGGAGTACCCCATCCGGGTAGGCATCGGCGAAGGGACGATCTGGGTCTACGTCAAGGTCACGAAGACCCACAGCGGTGAGATGGGAACGCTCGAAGCCACCGTGGTGGACAAGGAGGGTAATGTGGTGAAGGGCGCCGACGTCGGCCTCTATGACCGTGATACCCGGATCGAGGGGATGCTTGCGACCGCCGAAGGCAAGGTCTCCATCGGCGCCCCGATGGGCACCTACACCGTAAAGGTCACCCGGCCCGGATACCGGCCATGGGAGAAGAAAGGCGTCGAGATCCGGATCGGCCGGACGGTCGACCTCGGGATCGTGCCGCTCGAAAAAGAGAACTTCTTTGCCGAGATCCGGGTGAAGTCCCCGTCCCGGGTAGCGGCGATCGGCACCAACCCACAGTACGAAATGACCCTGAAGAACGCGGGCAGAAACGACGATACCTACACTCTCTCCATCCAGGCCCTCCCAGAGCAGTGGTACGCCCGGTTCAAGGAGAGCAGCGGCGCCACCGAAGAGGTCTCGGAGATCTACGTCCCGTCCGGTGAGGAGAAGACTCTCTACCTCGACCTCATCCCGCCCTACTCGGTGGGTGTCGGCGAGTACAATTTCACGGCGGTGATCGGGTCTTCCGCCCGGGAGTACGAGGAGAACCTGACGCTCCGGCTCCGGGGGTCCTACGATCTGCGGACCTACGCGAAGAGTTACCGCCACGAGATCGACCGCGGCGACACCCTCACGTTCGATATGACGGTTACGAACGCCGGCGTCGGGGGAGCGCTGACGAACATCGGGATCAACATGAGCGCACCGGAAGGGTGGCGGGTGACCGTCGACCCGGCGTCGGTCGCGAGCCTTGAAGCCGGCGAACGGGCGACGGTGCAGGTGACGGTGGTCCCGCCGGCCGATATCGTTGCCGGCGAGTACAAGGTCGTCGCCGTAGTGAAGAGCGACCAGGACGCAGAGGAGGACGAGTACCGGATCGTGGTGAAGGAGCAGTCCTATGTCGCGGTGCTCGGCCTCCTGGTGATGGCCGGGGTCGCCGCGGGGCTGTGGTACATGTTTAAAAAATACGGGCGGCGGTGAGGCCGAACCCCTGCAACTCTTTTTTGGGCCGGCGCGTCGGTCACTTGAAATTACTCCCGGATTGCGAGGTTGCGGTTGTAGAGGTGACTGAGCGCCGTTTCCTCTCCAGAGATTGTAATGCATAACGCAGGTTTCTACCTCGTAACGGCTCAGCCCGAGGTGCCGTAGTGCTGCGGCCGCTGTTTCCCCTACCACGAGCATTTCGACCGGGCCTGTAAAAAAGTGCAACCTCGCCGGTTGCAGAACTTATATTCTGCACAGGAGAGTACCTTCCTAGTACCGGCCGGATGCCCGGTGTAAATCATGTGGTGATACCTGTGAACAGTTCGATCTTCCTTGTCTTTGCTATCCTCTCGGAGGTGCTGGGAACAACCTGCCTGAAGCTCTCCCGGGGTTTCACCGAGACTCTCCCAACACTCGGTGTCGTTGCTTTCTACGGGAGCGCCTTCTACCTCCTCAGCCTTGCACTTCGAGAGGTGGAGGTTGGTGTGGCCTACGCGGTCTGGTCGGGGGCCGGAACCGCGCTGATCGCGCTCATCGGGATCGCCTTCTTCGGTGAGGGTGTCAGTTTCGTGAAGGTGGGATCGCTTCTCCTCCTCATCACCGGTGTTGTCGGGCTCAATCTCTCCGGCGGGATGCATTGATCTACCCAAACCGGGCTCTGCCTTCCGGCACCAGGATCTCGAACCGGGCACCTTTTCCTGGCTCCCCGCTCTCCCGTATGGTTATCCCGGTGATCGAAAGGACCTCTTTTACCAGGAAAAGCCCGAGCCCCGTGTGGCTCCCGAAACCCCGCTCAAATATCCGCTGCTTATGCTTGGCAGGGACGCCGACACCGTTGTCCTCCCAGACGATCCGGACACCGCCGCCGTCCGGCACGGCCGTGACCCGGATCTCCGTCACGGTCCTGCCGTACCGCATGGCGTTCTCCAGGAGGTTGTAGAAGACAGACGAGAGGAGCGTATCGGCGTAGACGGAAATTCCATTGAGACCGGTGGCAAACCGGATCCCGGCCGGCCGGAGCGCTTTTGCCGCCGCCGTGACCAGGGGTTCGACGGGGAACCACCGGGGGGCCCGGACCCCGAGGTCCTGGTAATCCCGCGTGAACTCGATCTGCGACTGTATTATCTCGACGGCGACCTGCTGCTTCTCGAGGGCGGCGGCGACGGGTGCATCAAGCGGCTGTTCCCGGAGGAGGGCGATGTGGTCGAGCACCACTGTGACCTGGTTTAATAGATACTTCTCAGTTAGGGTGTAAAGAGATTAAAAGCCGGTCCTTGAAGAAACACGGTAAAAATGCTCCCGTGAATGGCGCATGGCGCTGGAAACCTCACCGGCGCCGGTCGCTCACTCCGGGGTTCCCCTGTACTCCCGCATCAGGGCGTCGCCGTAAGCCTCTCTCTTCTTTGTCGGGATGTAGTTGAATTCCCCGGCCCATCTGAGGAGCTCGGCGCGAATCGCGGCGTCGTCCTCGAGGTGCAGGTCCCGCACGCCGGCGACGATCAGGTCGAGCTGGTTGATGCCGATCTCCTTCCCGTCCACGAGGACCGTCCTGATCTTGATCGCGTCCGGCCGGATCCCGCCGCAGACGGTGCAGTAGTCGCCTTCCTTCTCGTTCGTCACGCTTATCACTCCTTGATCATCGTAAGCGACATCTTGAACCGGGTTACGGCCGAGAGGGCGTGGGGGACGTTCGCCGGGAAGATGATCGTCTCCCCCTCGCTCATCTGGTGCGTCTCGCCCGCGACCCAGACCTCGCACTCCCCGTCAAGGATTGTCACCACCGCATCGTAGGGCGCGGTGTGCTCCGAGAGCCCCTCGTCCTCGTCGAACGAGAAGAGCGTGATGCTTCCCGCCGGCTTGTTGACGACCATTCTGCTTGCCACGGTCCCGTCCTGGTACGCGACGAGGTCCGCCAGCCGGAGGACCTTCCCCTGCAACTCTGTACGCTTCTCTTCAGACACTTGTTGCACCAGCCTTTTCCTTAACTCTGTTTTCCGTCTATTTACTCTTCTCTCCCAGCCCGCGTGTAGGTGAGCGCCCCCTCCACCGGGCAGGCATCCGTGCACCGGCCGCAGAGGTAGCATTCGCCGGGCCCGGCGGACGGATTTGCTGCCCCGGTCGGGCACGCCCGCTCGCACTTCCCGCAGCCTATGCAGGCATCCGTCCGCCGGAGCCGGTAGACGGCCTTCGATGCCGCGGGGGCGAGCAGTGCGCCGTAGGGGCAGACGTAGCGGCAGAACGGCCGGTAGACGACGGAGGAGAGGAGGACAATCCCGAGGAAGACGAAGAACGAAACGCTCGCGACCGCGAGGTTGAAGAAGGCCGAAAGACCCATGAGGGCAAGGAGGTTCACCGAGAGCCCGAGGCCGGCGGCGAGGAAGACGACGAAGACGCCGGCCCTGACCGCCGTCGGGACCCGGCTTTCGGCGCGGCCGCGCTTTGGGGCCGGCAAGAGGTGCATGAGTTCCTGGACGGCGCCCGCCGGGCAGACCTGCCCGCAGACGATCCGGCCGAATACGAGGGTGAGGACGATGAAGGCGAGCAGTCCTGCGAGTGCCATGGGAAGCGGCGAGCCGAGCGCCGCTGCATCCCCAAGAACGAGAACCTGGAACTGGTAGGGGAAGACCGGCGCAAAGACCAGGAACCCGAAGAGTGCCGAGGCCGCGAGGAACGGCACCGCACGCCGCCGGGTGAACCGGCCGGAGCGCCAGAGCCAGACGAGGGCGGCAAACGCGAGAATGCCGTAGACGAACCCTGCGGCTTTCGGGATCAACTCAATGACCATCTGTGCCCTCAGAGCAGTTTCGTCCCGGTCGTCGGTCGCGGGACCTTCACCACGAGCACCCGGAAGGTGCGGTCGCTCTCGTTCATCCAGCGATGCGGAATCTTTGCCGGGCTCTCGACCAGGTGATCCTTCCCGACCTCGGCACGCTCGTCGCCGATCTCGACGATCCCCGTGCCTTCGAGGACGTAGAAGAAGACGTCCACCGGGGTTATGTGCTTCTTGAGCGATTCGCCGGGGGCAAGCGTGATCACCACCGCAGTCGCGTGCTCGGTGTCGTAGACCTTGCGAGCATCGACATGGTGCGGGTTTTCACTGATCGGTTCCTTTGCTACATCGACAATCTTCATATCGTTCATCTCCGGATAGTCTCATCTCACTCATCCCTTATAATTCGTCCAGTAGTTCGCGAGGCTTTCCTGCCGCCTCCGCTCCTCCCGCCGGGTCCGCATCTCCGGGAATGTCGGCTCCGCGCTCTGGACCGCCGGGCAGTAGGGGCAGAGGGCGAACGGCACGTCGTCGGCCAGATCCCTGACCGGGCAGAGGTAGGTTCCCTCCCATTCGTCGACGATCTGCCCGCCGGGAAACGGGGTGCCGACCGGGTGAGCGGGCTCCTCCACGACAAACATGGTGAACGCGGAGAGGAGGTATTTCAGGTAGAGGTACTTCGGGTCCTTCTCCCGCGCCTTCGCGGTGCAGGCCTCCGCCACCATGGCGGCGTAGCCGCCGAGCGCCGGGGCCGGGGGGTCGTCCAGTTCGCGGCCGCCGCCGTTCCGGGAGAGGAGGAGCAGGCGGTGGTGCGCCCCGAAGATCTCCTCCCTGACACTCGAAAGAAGGCGGTCGCGGTAGCCCTCCGGGAGGTGGCTCACTTTGCGCTCGAACCGGGCGTTCATCGCTTCGAGGTCGCGAAGGTCGAATGCCGCCACTTCGCCTGCGATGATACGGAGTAGGTCCCCCTTCGTCTTTGCGCCCTGCATCCGGCGGCACGCCGCCCTGACGGCCTCTGTCGATATTGCTCCCCCGCGTTCCGCCTCCTCCCCGCTGTCTTCGGCGAAGGGGTCGATGAGGAGGGAGCAGACCTCGCCGGGACCGGCTCCGGAGCGGCCGCGGCCTTCCCGGCCGATGAACCGCCGGATACGCTCGAGGATCGCTCTTAGCCGCATGGTGTCACCGGAGAACTCCAGTGAGAAGATGAGACGCACGAAGGTTTAACTCTCGTGTAACTCTCATAGTAACAACAATGGACGACCTGATCCGGAACGTCACGGCGCTCGGGCTGACGGAGTACGAAGCCCGGGTCTACGCGGCCCTTGTCGGGATCGGCGAGGGGAGCGCCCGCCAGATCCACGAGGCGAGCGGGGTCCCGCGCCCGAGGGTCTACGATATCGCCGAAGGGCTTGCCGGCCGGGGTTTCATCACCGTCCGGCGGGGGAGCCCCCACGTCTACATCCCGGCCGAGCCCGCCGTCGTCATCCACCACTTAAAAAGTGCCGTCGATGCCGCGGCGACAGCGGCGGTGCAGGGTCTCGATGCCCTCTCGCTCGACGCCCGGTCGAAGAACTCGCCGATCTGGTATGTGCAGGGCGAGTGGAGCATCCGGCGCCACGCGGAGTCGCTTGCCGCGGGCGTCACCCGCGACCTTGCGGTCGTCTGCCTGGATTACCGGGAGATCGGCGAGTTCGCCCGGCTGATTGCGGATGCGTCACGGGACCACCCGGTGAGCGTCCTCCTCCCGAACGGGAAGCGCGGGATCAAAAAGCCGCTCGGGGACGCATCGCTCCATGTTCCGAAACCCTTCTGCACCTTTTTCCAGGAGAATATATTCGAGAAGGTCTACTGCGGCCCGATCCCTGTGGACGGGTCGGCGTTCCTGCTCGAGTACATCTTCATCGCCGACGACCGCGTCTGCATGATCGTCTACCGCCAGGACGGGGTCCGTAACGCCGTCGTGATCACCCTGCCGTTCATCACCTGCGTCCAGAGGCAGTTCGTTAATCGGATGATCGCGAACGCCGATTGCATCAGCGGCCCGGCGGAAACCGGGACCGGGGTACGGCCTCCCTCCGCGTAACCCCTGCCCCTACCCGGATCGGGCGGAGTCCAGGGGTATGTAGGGTGCGAAGGTCAGGACATCCTTTCTAACGGCATCGAACCCGACCCGCTCGACGAACCGTGCGGTCCGCTCTCCCGGTCTGGCGTTCTCCCGGTAGTACTCGAGCAGCCGGCGGACCAGATCGAGGGCCTGATCTTTCGTGAGGTCTTTTGCGGAGACGTCGCCGATCCGGGGGCGGCCGCCGGAGTTGCCCCCGAAGATGACTGTCCAACCTTTCGCGTTCCCGACGATGCCGATATCCCTGAGATAGCTCTCGCCGCAGCACCGGGGACATCCGGAGATCCCCATCTTGAGTTTTGCCGGCAAATTCATGTCCTGGTAGAGTTCCTCGGCCTCGAGCCCGAGGGCCAGAGAGTCCTGCTTGCCGTATTTGCAGGTCACCGTTCCCGGACATGCCTGGACGTAGTGGACGCAGGGCGCGGTCGCCTGCCCGACAGTCATCCCGAGTTCGTTCCAGATGCTCTCGACGTCCTCTTCTTTGATGCCCACGAGCACCATCCGCTGTCCCGACGTCATCTTGATGACGGGGATCTCGTAGCGCCTGACGACCTTGACGATGCTCTCCAGGTGCTCAGGGCTGACGATTCCTGCGGGCGTTCTCGGCACGATCGCGTACGACGTGCCGTCTCTCTGGAGGATTGCTCCTCTGGGTCCGTTTTCCATGCACTTTTCACCCCTCCGGCATAGTCGGGTGCGCCGGATATGAATCAGCCATCGCTGTCCGGAGGGAAAAGGGTGGTGTCACCCTGCGAGGTACACCCGCTCAGGGACTCCTGTACGGCCCTTCGCCCCGCGAGCGAAGACGCCAGAGGATCACGATTGCCGCCAGGAGCACGATGTTCACGGCGAGCAGGGGCAGGTTTTCGGGGCTCCCGGCGTAGGCGAGGAGACCGACCGGAAAGAGTGTTGCGGAGATGATGGCGGTCAGCACGGAGGCGGCAAGGAAGACCGGGAACGTTTGTTCGTAGCCCGGCGCTCTGAAGCCTTCAAAGAGGGGCTGCTGCAGGAGGTACGACGCATAAGCGACGGCGAGCACCAGAGCGATGTACGCCGCCATTGCCGGGAGGAACCGCCTGCCGAGGGCTTCGCTTTTGATGAGGAGGTACAGGACGGCGAGGGGGGAGGCGCCGACGAACGCGGCCATCCAGATGGTGGCGTTCACCGCGAGGCCGAACGGAGGGTCGAATCCGGCCAGGGCGAGTGCGCCGGGCTGGGTGAGAACGAGGAGGAGAAGGTTGATCAGGAGAAAGTCCGCTCCCGTACGGTGCCCGGAGTCCATTCAAGTTCTCTTTCCACTGTCATACCTTAAACGCTTTCCTTTTCCGTCCGCCGGCAGCCTTATTTTCCCTCGATATACCGTTTCAGCGCCACGGCGTTGTTGTGCTCCTCGTCCCGTGCAGCGTAGAGGAGCGTGACGGTCCCCTCCCCCGCCTCCCGCCGGAGCCGGGCGAGTTCTTCCTCTTTTCCTTCGAGTTCGGCCCGGTAGCGCCGGAGAAACTCCTCCCACTTCGCCGGGTCGTGCCCGAACCACCGCCGCAGTTCGTCGCCCGGTGCAAGGTCCTTCTCCCACCGGTCGAGCAACGCCCTCTCCTTCGAGATCCCTCGCGGCCAGAGCCGGTCGACGAGAATCCGGGCCCCGTCGTCCTTCGAGGGTTCTGCGTAGATCCGTTTTGTGCGTATCATGGGCACCGATACGGCACCCCCTCACTTAACCCTGTCCCCGGTGGTAACCGGACCCTTACGGCAAAGGATTCCTGCCGGCCGGGGTTCTCCGGGGCGCATGGTGAATCCCTGCGAAAGGTATATCAAGCCCCTTTCCATCCCCATGCCCCGTATGAACCGATTTTCGAGACTCCTGATCCTCACCCTGGCGATAGGGTGTGCAGTTCTCTTCTCCGGGGCGGTCGCCCAGGAGTATGGGGGCACCCCGGCCGCGACCCCGGCCGGGAACGAGACCGCCGAGGCAAACGTCACCATCGTTGAGCCCGTGGAGGGCGCTAACGTCACTGCCGGGAACGTCACGGTGAGCGTGAACGTCACGAACTTCACGCTGGTGGAGCCGACCGGGCAGGCGAACGCGGCGGGCGAGGGGCACCTGCACTACTACCTGGACGCCCCGGTGCCGACGAATGCGAGTGAACCCGCCATCCCGGAGACCGGCGGCTATGTCGTCTCCGCGAACACTTCCTACACCTGGGAGAACGTGACGGCGGGTGAGCACAACCTCTCGGTCCAGGTGGTCAACAACGACCACACGCCGATCATCCCGCTCGCATTCGAGACGGTCAACGTCACCGTCGACGGGAACGCGACGACGGTGAACATCACCGCACAGGACAACGCCTTCGACCTGGAGACCGTCACGGTGCCGGCGGGGGCGAACGTGACGATGG
>NZ_DAFZ01000056.1:0-280 GCF_002498065.1 Methanoculleus sp. UBA208
ACGGTCCACTGCACCGGGTCTTTTTCCTCGTCCCTCGGGTTCTGTCGGCCCTGACTCGTACCTTCAGTGCGTACACCCCTTTTTGGGGTCGTACTCCGGCTCTCTCAAGCTAGCTTTCGCTCGCCAATTGCACTCCTCACCTACCGGTGTTCAAACTCACGCCCCGCCGCCTGCCTCCTCGAAGTAGTGCAGCGCTTCGGGAACCTGTTCACGGACCAGCTTCAGGAAGTGGTCTGTAAGGTCGGGGTCGGCTATCCTGAGCGAGTGCTGCATCGCCCGC
>NZ_DAFZ01000056.1:585-32681 GCF_002498065.1 Methanoculleus sp. UBA208
GAGCGAGTGCTGCATCGCCCGCTCCGTCTCCTTGGTAAGCCCGCCCTCCCGGTCCATCTCCGCCTTGATATCGTGGACGGCGTTCTCGACTTCCGCTTCGCTCTCCCACTTCAGCACAGATATCGTTCGTGCCATATGCATTCACCTCAAGGCGTCGCGTATGGGCGGAGGTTCTACTTTAGGTTATCTCAGGAGGGGCAAAAGAAAAAGTATCAGGTTTCTCCCTGAACGAGGAGCATCTTTTCGGCTTTTTCGCTGACGAGAGCGCTGTTTCCGGCGGGGTCCTCGATGATGACCGTGAACGGGAAGGCCACCTCCCGTGCAGCGCCGATCGTCTCCCGCATCCGGAGTGCGGCCGCCCGCTCGCCTTCGGTCTCGGGGTTCGCGAGGATCGTCTCCAGCGCCTGCTCGAAGCGGGAGAGGATTCCCTCGATATTGGTGACGAATCCTTCGCAGGCAGTACCGGGCTCGACCGTGAGGCCGAGTTCCGGGATCTCGATCTTCCCCGTCGTGCTCCGCGCCACCCGGATGGCGAGGTCGCCGGGCTCCTCCACCCGCACCGTCCACCGGACCGGGTTGCCCTCCCCGAGGATGATGGTGTCGGTGTGCCGGTAGCCGCAGGCCTCGCAGGCGATGGAGACGAGCAAGAGGTCGGGGAAGTGAGGGATGTCAAGGCGGTGATGGACGATCCGGATCTCGCCCCCGCACGCGGGACAGGTTCCCGGATGGTACTCCCGCACTACAGGCCCCCGCCGATCTTCTCGCGGGAGACCTTGACGGACATGGGCGTGATGAGGACGTACTTCTGCTCCCCGAGCCCGACGATGTCGCCGTTCACGTCCTTTGCCACGTCACGGAGGTCCTTTAAGACCCGCTCGAACGTCACCTTGTCCATCTTCAGCCGCCCGATATCGACGATGACGATGTTGCCGTTATAGACCTCGTCTTTGACGCGGGGGGTATCCTTGAGGTCGGCGATGGTGGCGATCTTGATGTACATGGATGCCGGTTCTTCTTCGTTCGATCCCTCGTAGGAGGCGAGATCGAGTTCCATGTAGTCCTCTTCGTTTCGTGCTGGACTTTTACCGAGGATGCTGTCAAAGAGCTTTTTAACCATAGAAAAATTGAGGAATGAATTTTATTTAATAGTATCTTTTAATTTCTCCGTTAGATTTCAAGATTCCAGATATCGTCCCCGACGTAATGGATGCTTTTGACCGACTTGCCCTTCTCCTGCCGCTCCATATCGGCTGCATCGAAGAGCGCAATCCCCACGGCAAGCGGTTTTCCGTGCCGCTCCTCGACAACCTGCACGGGATGTCCCGCACGGACGTCCGGCGAGATCGAAACGATCCCGGGGCGCATGGCATCCGCGCCGTTTGCGACGAACCTGACCGCGCCGGCGTCGACCACCACCCGGCGCTCGGGGATCGGGTGCTCGACGAGGCCACGCAGGCTGGGAAAGGCCCAGTCCTCGGTGGCTATCAGGAGCGGCTTTTTGTCGACGAGATAGATCCCGACGGTGGTATCCGTCTCCGCCCGCTCGATCCGGTCGGACCGAAAGTGGTCGGCCGACGCTCCGATCTCGTCGGCAAGCTGGCGCAGGAGATCGACTATCTGTGACTTCCGGATGACATGGCGTTTTTTTACGGTAATCTTTGGCATGTATCGAGACCTCGGGGTGGCGCTGACTCACGCGCAGCATCGCGGTTATATTTAAGTAGCTTCCTCACTCAAATATATTACTCCAGAAAGGACGGCACAGGGTAATCATATGACGCCAAGACCGTTGGATATTTTAGATCAGGTACTGAATCGTCAGCCCGTCATCATCAGCCTCAAAGGTGGGAGGGAGATCCGGGGGATCCTCCAGGGATACGACGTTCACATGAATCTGGTATTGGACAAAGCAGAAGAAGAAGTGGACGGCGCGGCGCAGAAACTCGGCACGTTGATCGTCCGCGGTGACAATGTGATCTACATTACCCCTTCAGTTGAATAACATCAGGTGAGAGAGAATGTCAAAAGGCACACCTTCAATGGGCAAGCGGCAGAAGCGCACCCACATCGCCTGCAGGCGTTGCGGCAAGATATCGTTCCACGCACAGCACAAGGTCTGTGCGGCCTGTGGCTTCGGCAGAAGCCGGAGGATCCGCAGTTACCGCTGGACAGAGAAGAAAGCAAAGGTACCGACGCATTAGAGTTGTATCATGTGTGGTATCGTTGGCATCGTCGATGCTGGCGGTGTCTCGTTTCCTCTGTACTATGCCCTGTACGCTCTCCAGCACCGGGGGCAGGAGAGCGCGGGGATCTCTACTTTTGAAGGCAAGACCCTGTACACGCACAAGGCCCAGGGGCTCGTTGCCGAGGTCTTCAACAGCCAGACCATGCAGGAACTTCGGGGCAACGTCGGAATCGGACACGTCCGCTACCCGACAACCGGGTCGAAGGTCCCGGAGAACGTTCAGCCGTTCAACTTCAGGTATCGGGGGCTCGACCTCGCGATCGCCCATAACGGCAACCTGGTCAACACGGCCGAACTCCGGGAGGAGTACGAGCACCGGGGGCAGATCTTCTGCACCACGACCGATACCGAGATCATCGGCAACATCATCGCCGACGCGCTTCGGACCTCAAAGAGCATGGAGGACGCCGTCCGGCTCTGCATGCGGCGGCTGCGGGGCTCCTATGCCACCATCGCGCTCTTAAACGATACCGTCTACGCCTTCCGCGACCCGCTCGGCATCAAGCCGCTCTGCATCGGGAAACTCGACCACGGCTACATCATCGCATCGGAGAGCGTGGCGATCGATGCCCTGGACGGCACGTTCCTCCGGGACGTGCTGCCGGGAGAACTCGTCCGTATCGATGCAAACGGGCTCTCCTCCGTCCAGGTCGCGACCGCGAACCGGAGGGCGCACTGCATCTTCGAGTGCATCTACTTCGCCCGTGCCGACTCGGTGATGGACGGGACGCTGGTCTATGACGTGCGGCGCAGGATCGGGCAGAAACTCTACGATGCAAGCCCAATCAAGGCGGATACCGTCTGCCCGGTCCCCGACTCCGGGATCGCGTATGCCGCAGGCTACGCCGAACGGTCCGGGATCCCGTTCGTCGAAGGGCTGATGAAGAACCGCTACATGGGCCGGACGTTCATCATGCCGACCCAGCAGCAGCGGGAGCGGGCGGTCAGGATCAAACTCAACACTGTTCGGGGAAACCTGAAGGACAAACGGGTGGTCCTCGTCGACGACAGCGTCGTCCGGGGGACGACCTCCCGCCGGATCGTGAACATGATCCGGGATGCGGGGGCGAGGGAGATCCATCTCAGGGTCGGCTCCCCGCCGATCATCGCCCCCTGTTACCTCGGGGTGGATATGCCCACCCGCACGGAACTGATCGCGAGCGGCAAGGAGGTCGAGGCGGTGCGGGAGAGCGTCGGCGCGACGTCGCTCACCTACATCCCGCTCGAGGACCTGGTGGAGGCGATCGGGTGCGGGGAGCGGAACCTCTGCATCGGATGCCTGACCGGGTGCTACCCGGTGGAGATTAACGGGGAGAAGAGCTGCCACTGCGCCGTGGACTACGTGGCCGGCACCCACCAGTCCGATCTCTCGACCTTCAGGGCCGGGAAAGAACGGACGTCATAGCCCCTGCCCCGTGCGGCTCCCGCCCGGGACGGTTTCTTTTTTCCCCGGGGGAGCAGGGGGCCTCCCTGCATGCCGGCGGCTGCAGACACCGGCTTCGCCGCCGGTTCACCCTGATCGCATCAACTGCAACAAGGGCTTGCGCGCCTGGCCGGAGACTCTTTCCGGGCACGATAGCACCGATTCGCGGGCGAAAAGGCTTCCGGGGGAGAGATCTCGGTGCAGAACGCCTCCGGAGGCAGAGGGCGGATATGAAATACAAAAAACACGCAAAAATGCCGAAGAACCGAACATAGCGAGGGATGGATTTGAACCATCGATCTACGGGTTATGAGCCCGCCGGGATGTCCTGGCTACCCCACCTCGCTTCTCTTCTGTGGGATATATACATTGTTTTTCGGGGGATATATAACTTTGTGCGGGCCGAATCGGCGCATCTTGTTTCTCCGGTGCTCATGCCCCCGTGGTCCCGCCTGTCGCAACTCGCACCTGGCGGTGCTTGTGCTCCGGTTCTCACGAACCGTCGCACTCGAAGACCTTCGGTCTTCTCGAGCTCCTGCCGCTCGCGATGCTCGCGCCAGTCGCACTCCCAATCATTTAATACGAGCGGGCAGCATAATTTCGCTGTATGGAAGAGAAGAGACCGGCGGACGACGACCTGCAGCGTCTCCGGGAAGAGCGCCTCCGGGAACTCGAGGCGCGGATCCAGGGCACTCCGGGCGGCGGTGTCATCGAGGTCGTCGACGATACGTTCCGGGAGGCCCTGCAAAAGCACCCCTCCCTGGTCGTCGACGTCTGGGCGGAATGGTGCGGTCCCTGCCGGATGGTGGCCCCGGCTATCGAGGACCTTGCGCGTGATTTCGCCGGCAGGGTAACCTTCGGCAAGTGCAACGTCGACGAGAATCCTGCCATAGCGGCGAGTTTCAGCATCACCGCGATACCGACGCTCCTGTTCTTCGCGAACGGCATGCTTGTCGACCGGGCAGTCGGCGCGTTCCCGAAAGAGGCCATCAAAGCAAGGGTCGTGCGGGCCTTCGGTACCGGCTAGAGGTTGGCCCCCTGCCGGGACCTGAGCCACTCGGAGAGCCGTGCGGCCATGATGAAGTCGTTTCGGGAGAGCCCGCCGATGGCGTAGGTGTACCAGGCGACATCCACGAGCCTGCCTTTTCGGATGCTGATATCCGGGAGATGGTTCTCCCGCGCGGCAAACTCGGCCACTTCGTGTAGGAATGCCACGGCGTCCCGAAACTCCTTGCAGGCGAACCGGGCAGTGAGACGCCCGTCTTCGAGCGACCAGTCCGGGACCTCCGGCAGGAGGTCGGCGATCTCCCGCCGGTTCAGCGGTGCCGTATCCGCGACATCCTGGCTGATCGCCTCAGACGAAAGATCCATGGTGATCCCTCATCGGAGAGGATGAAAAAGGTTATTCTCCGGGGCCGAAGCCTCAGGCGAGCTTCCCGATCAGGAAAGCCACGTTCTCGGCGAACCGCCGGACCGTCCTCATCCCTTCTTCGTCGTTCAAGGCCTCCCCCGGCGTTCTTCCGAAGACCATGTTCCAGTAGGTCGAGCCCGGCACGATCATGTCGTTGATCAGGAAAAACATCAGCATCTCCTGGAGCGTGGCGGTATGCCCGCCCCGCCGCGCCACGGCGATCGGCCCGCCCACCTTCCGGGAGAGGAACGAGTCCGACGACATCGAGACCATCCCGATCCGCTGCAGCGCCGACATGACGTCGCCCCGTGCAGTCCCGAAGTAGACCGGGGCGCCGACGATGAACCCGTCGGCCTCCCGGATTTTCGCGATGATCTCGTTTAAGCCGTCTTCGAGGGCGCACTCCCCCCCGGTGCAGAGCCCGCAGGCGGTGCAGGAGAGGATGCGCATCTCGGCAAGCAGCACGGTCTCGGTCTCGATACCTTCCCGCTCGAGGACCTTTGCGCACTCCCCGAGCACCTGTGCGGTGTTCCCCTCGAGCCGGGGACTCCCGCAGAGCAGCAATACTTTTCCGGTCGTCATTTCACACCTCGATCAGCCGGTAAGAGGCATGCCCTAGCCCGATCCCGGCAGCGTAGGCGATCTGGTATTCGCCGTCCGTGTAATCCCAGACCCCCTTAAACTTGTCTTCCCCGGGAGCCAGATTCTCCGTAAGCAGTGTCCGGGCGACCCCCTGCTCGCTGTTGATGAGATCGAGGCTCGCGTGGTCGATCGCGACCGGGTCGGTGGAGGCGAGGATCCCGATATCGGGGACGATCGCCGCGTCGCTCCAGGGAACGCAGTCGCAGTCGGGGGTGATGTTGAGGAGGAAGTTGATGTAGCCCACCCTTCCGGGCTTGCCGCGGACGGCGCCGAGGGCGTACTCGCAGAGCCTCTCGATGAACGGCCGGATCTCTGTCGTCCAGTCGAACTCGATCGCGCCCGTCGGGCAGGAGCGCATGCAGTCGCCGCACCCGACGCAGTGCTCCGGGTTGAGCACCGCCCGCCCGTCGGCGAGGGTCATCGCCGCCTGCGGGCAGACCGTGGTGCATTTCCCGCACCCCCCGCACCGCTCGATCTCCACGAACGGCCGGCCCGCGTGCTGCTCCGCCTTCCCCGACGGCGGGGCGCAGCCCATCGCCAGGTTCTTGATCGCCCCGCCGAATCCGGCGAGGTCGTGGCCCTTGACGTGCGAGAGGACGATCATGCTGTCGGCGTCGAGGATGCTTCCCGCTATCCGGACGCTTCCGAAATGTCCGGCATCGATCGCGACCTCCCTCCAGTAGCCGCCTTTGAGGCCGTCCGCGACGATCACCGGGGCGCCGGCCACGGCGTAGTCGAACCCGTGCTCGATGGCGGTGACGGTATGCCTGACGGCGTCGGCCCTGCTCCCCGCGTAAAGGGTGGCGGTATCCGTGATGAACGGGTGTGCCCCCCGCTCCTTCACCTTATCGACCACCTGCCGGGCAAATACCGGGTGCAGGTAGGTGTCGCACCCACGCTCCCCCGCGTGCAGTTTGACGGCGGTGAGGTCGTCGGGCCGGACCACCTCCGCAAACCCTGCCGCGTCAAAGAGACGGCGGATCTTCTCGACTTTGCTCTCGCGGTGGCTTCTTGCCCTGAGGTTCGCGAAATAAACGTCTGCCATCGTCTTCTACTCCCTCTTTTGGTACTCTCTCCGGAGGATAAGAATTGTGCCGGGTGCTCACAACCCTGCTCTCCGGAAGAACGGCAGCCGTCGTCGTCTCATACAACCCTGCATCCTTCGGACGGCACGAGGATCTCGAACCTCGCACCTGTTCCGTATGTTCCGGTCTCGCGGATCGCGATCCCGGTAATCGCGAGTATCTCGTGGGCAAGGAGGAGGCCGTGTCCGTACCCCTCCGCATTCTGGACGAAGAGCCCCTCTTTCTCCGCATCAGGGATCCCGGTCCCGTCGTCCTCGACGATGATCGCACAGCCCTCCGGGCGCAGCTGGTAGGTGACGACGATCCGGGTCGCCCCTGTCGCCGGAGCGAGGGCGTTCTCGAAGAGGTGAGTAAAGACCGTCGCGAGATGGAGGTCGGCGAAGACCTCGAGCCGCTCCGTCCATGCCTGGAGGGAGACAGGTCCGAAGAAGAGGCCCGCGGCCGCGTTCCTGACGGCCTCCTGCACGGGGATCCATGCCGGCGGCGACGCCCCGATGTCGCGGAACTCGTGGGAGATCTCGATCTGCCGCCGGATACCGTTTGCAGCCTCGTGCAGGTTGTCGATAAAGGAGAGGACCTCGGGATCGTCGAACTTCGTCACGCCTGCCGAGAGGTGCCCGTACAGGATCGCAAGCCGGTTCGAGAGATCGGTGCGCAGGATTCCCGAGAGGGTGTTGAGCTGGCGGCTGGCGTTCTGAAGCGCAGCTTCCGTCATGACCTCGTCGGTGACGTCCCGGATGGACTCGATGGCTCCGGCGACCCTTCCGTCCCGGTCGAGAAGCGCGGTCGCTGCGAACATGATGTGCGCTCCCCGCCCGCTCCTGAGATGCGGGGTGTAGATCTCCGAGATGAGGACGTCCCCCACTCTCCTGACCGACGGGTAGCCTGCCTCGGGGTCGCCCTGGAGGACCCGGTCTGCGAGCAGCGGCCGTTGCTCGCCATAGAAGGGTACGGCGTGCTCGTAGCCCCCCCTGCCGAGGATGGCATCCTTCTTCACCCCGGTCATCTCTTCGATCGCCCGGTTCCAGGCGATGACCTTCCCCTCGCGGTCGATGGCGAAGGTCGCGTCGGGCAGGAACTCGATGATCTGGATCATCTGCTGCTCGGACTCCCGGAGCCTCGTTGCGAGGAGCGCGACCACGCCGCCGACGAGGACGAGGAAGACCGCACGGGGGAGGATGGTGAGAGCGAACAGCGAAGCCGACGGGGAGAGGAGGAAGACCGTGACGGCATAGACGGCCGCGAGGCACACGGAGAAGAGGATGCCGCGCCGCGGATACCAGTAGCTTGCGAGGATGATCGGGATGCTGAGCGGGAGGGCGGGGAGGGGGAGGAGACCTTCCGGGGCGCCGAGGGCCAGGCCGAGCAGGTTCCCCCCGAGGGTCAGCACGGTCAGTCCGGCGATGAGCGCGATCCGGTTCCGTGTGCCCGAAAAGGATATGGCGAAGGGGTTTTCGACGTTCATGGGAGGACCTGCGGTTGCGGTTCTGGCCTGCACCGGGAAGATCCGTCCGGGTGCAGCCCCACCATGCTGAAGACCTGCCGGACTGCGGCCGGGGGGAGCACACGGGTCACCCCTGCAACGGTGCGGAACAGGAGGCGTTGACGGCTCATGACTGCTCGAACGTTGAGTTGATCCCGGACGGGTAAATGGTTGCGGGGGGTCCGAGCCCCGAGAGGTCGATATTCCCGTTCGAAGTGGTGACGGTGATCGTCGGCCCCCCTTCGCCGAGCGTGCCGAAGACCCGTGTTCCCGACGACTCCTCGAGCCGGAGCGCGAGATCGTTCACCGCTATCCTGCCGTTCGAGGTGGTTGCGACTATCCGGGCGTCGAGGCCCTCCGCGAGCCGGAGCGTGATGGGACCGTTGCTCGACGATACCGTCACGTCCCCCCGGATGGCAGGGACCTCGGCCGATACCGGGCCGTTCGACGTATCCAGGTCCGCAACTCCCCCGGACTCCTCCACCGTGATGGGGGCGTTGCTGGTCCTTGCGGTGACGTATCCTTCGGCGCCCCGGATCTCGATCCCGCCGTTCGAGGAGGCCGCCGCGAGATCGCCGCCGGGAGCGCCGTCAACCCGCACGGGACCGTTCGACGTCGCAAGTTCCGTTCCGTTCACCCGCACCCCGGAGAGTTCGATAGGGCCGTTCGAACTCTCGACACGCCGGAGGACGACGGTGGGCGGCAGGTGTATCGTGTAGTCCACGCTCACCCGGGGGTTGAACCCGGTATGCACCGTCTCAATCCTGAGGGGATCGCCCTCCGTCACCTCTATCCGGACCTTGTCGAGTTCGCCCCGGCCGTAGACGGACCGTTTGACCGCACTGACGGCGACGGTCTCCCCCTCCCGGACGTCCACGGTCACGCCCCCGTTGCGGTTGATCACGACCACGCCGCTCTCCGGCTCCACCGTGACCGTCCGGTTGAACTCCTCCGTCGCCTCGAGCCCCGGCACCCCGGTGCATCCCGGGAGAACGGCGAGAGCGGCGAGGACGGCGAGGGCCAGCGCTGCATATACGGTTTCCTGCATGGTCATCCTCTCTCTCGGTTGTCCTTCATGTAACTACCGCTCGCTGGAACGTCCGGCGGGCGAGGAGGTACATCACCGACGCAAAGACCACGAGGTAGGCGAACGATGCGAGGACGTCGGCCGTGGTGGAGGTGTAGCGGGCACCGACAGCGAAGAAGTCGCTCCCGATGGCGAAGTAGCGGACACCGCTGACCAGGTGGGTGAGCGGGTTGTAGATCGAGAGGGCCTGCAGGATCGGCGGGAACGCCTGGATCGGGTAGAGGGCGTTCGAGACGAAGAAGAGCGGCAGGGTGAGGAGCGTGATGATTCCCTGCAGGCCTTCCGGGCTCTCGAGGCGCATCGAGATGGTGGAAGAGAAGAGGAGGAACCCGAGCGAGAAGACTCCGACGAACGCGAATATCCCGAGGATCGAGAGGACGATCCGGGCGGCCGAAAACCCGGGGAAGAACTGCACCCCCATGAGGAGCCCGAACGCCATGATGATCGCCACCTGGACAAACGACTTCGTCATCCCCGAGAGGCTGACCCCCAGCATGATGTGGGTCCGGGGCATGGGGCTTGCGAGCATCTCCCGCATCAGCCCCCAGTTCTTGTCGAAGAGGAGGCTGATCCCTCCGAAGAGGCTCGTAAAGAGTGTGGTCATCGCGATCACCCCGGCGCCCATGAAGGTGAGGTAATCGACCGAAAAGACGCCCGACGGGGCGGGGATGGCCGAAGCGAACCGGTCGAGATTCGAGGACATCGCGACGCCGAAGAAGGCCATCCAGAGCGCCGGCTGCAGGAGCGATGCAAAGAGCTGCGTCCTGAACCGGACAAACCGGATCATCTCCCGCCAGTAGACGGTGAAAAACTCCCATGCCATCCTCACACCCCCGTATCCCGCAGTTCTCTCCCCGTGTAATGGACGAAGACATCGTCCATCGTCGGTTTTTTCAGGTTCACGCTCGAGATCCCGATCCCGGCGCCCCGCACTGCATCGACTATCCGCGGGAGGCAGTGGCTCCCATCGGCCGATATCGTGACCGAGAGGCCGCGGGGGGACTCCGTGACCGACCGGATCTCCCCGATTCCCCGGAGCGCCTCCCGTGCTCTTCTGTCGTCTTCGGTCTCCAGGTAGACGACATCCTCGCCGAGGGCGTTCTTCAGTTCCTCCGGGGTGCCGGAGACGATGATCTTCCCGCCGTCGATGATGCTGATCCTGTCCGAGAGCATATCGGCCTCCTCCATGTAGTGCGTCGTCAGGAATATCGTCGTCCCGCTCTCGTTCACCTGCCGGATGTACTCCCACATCCGCATCCGTGTCTGGGGGTCGAGCCCCTGTGTCGGTTCGTCCAGGAAGAGGACCTCCGGCCGGGTCATCAGCCCCCGTGCGATCTGGAGCCGCCGTTTCATGCCCCCGGAGAGGTTCTTCGTCCGCTCGTCACGTTTGGAGCCGAGTTCCACGACCCTGAGCAGATCGTCGATCCGCCGCCGCCGTTCGTCCCGGGGGATGGAGTAGAGCCGGCCGTGGAACTCCATCGTCTCCCGGACGGTGAGGTCCCGGTCGAGCACGTCGTCCTGGAAGACGATGCCGATGGACTCCCGGACCCGTCCGGGTTCCCGCGCGACGTCGTAGCCGGCCACCCGCACCGTACCCTTCTGGAGGGGGAGGAGCGATGTCAGGATGTTGATGGTGGTGCTCTTTCCCGCGCCGTTGGGGCCGAGGAAGGAGAAGATCTCACCTCGTTTGACGGTGAAACTGATGCCGCGCACCGCCGCGAAGCCGTCGAACGTGTGTTCGAGATCGCGCACCTCGATGATATCGTCCCCTTCCATCGATTTCCATCCGCTCCCATGCTCTTGAACCCTCATGCACGGTGCTGTCATATCTCCCTTTCCCCCCCGGGATGCGGCGGGGGCCGCACGATCGCCAGCCCCTTCTCCCCGGCGCTTCCCCGGGTGCCGGGCGGGGCGGTAAATACATCCCGGCATCTTTTCCGCGGCCGATCCCTGATAGATATCCTGAAATACCGGAACTTCCCATCCATGCTCGGATACGGCATGTGCGGCTGCTGCTTGCTCACTCATAGAGGCGATCAGGGAACCCCATCCGCGTGGAGCGCCATTCACGGCACCAGCGCGCCTGAATACGAGGAGCAGGCGGGAGGGCGACGGTGACCCCGCCCCTCCGGGCGCTCCTCGCCCTCCTCCTCGCAGCGCTGGCGCTTGTGCCGGCGGCAGGCGGGCTCGTCGTCGACAACGCCGACCTGACCCCGGCACAGGTGGAACTCCTCTTTGCGATGCGGGAGTATACCCTGACCTACAACGAGTATGCCGACCGGCTGCCGGGGTGGGTGACCGGGCCGTTCGAGGATGAGAAGGTCAACCTTTACGTAATGTCCTCCGACGGCGTGCTGGTCATCGGGATCACGTTTCACGACAGAAAGATCATCCAGTTCGACGCAAAGGGTTGCCCGGACCCGATCGTCACGGTGACCGCCGATTCCACGACGGTGGAGGAGGTCATGGTCTCTGAGAGGCCGTTCGACACGTTCCGGGCGGCGATGCGGAACGGCACGGCCACGATCGAGGGGAACAACCTCCTCGGGGTGCTGCGGGTGGGGATGGTCAGGTTCGGGCTCTGGGCGATGGACGTCATCGGGTTGTGACGGGTCCCGGAAAAAAGAGGGTGTTGACGGGTTACTGCCCTTACATCCCCACGAGGCGCATGCAGAACCCGAGGGTCAGCCCCGACATGGAAGACGTCGCCGAGAGGGCCGCGAGCACGGCGGCGTTCACCAGCGGCCCGGTCCTGAGCGGAGTGTAGGTCGGGTTGCACTGCAGTCGCCGCACCATCCTGAATGGTTTCGGGGTCGTCGAGATAGGAGATTTGTAGCGTCTGATCCTCATGTGAGCACCTCCTCCTGGCGGGTAGATGATTTTTCCTGAGTGTCGGTTGTTGCCTCGAATATTAATTATTGCGGTTTGGCTCTCCGGGCAGCGGGGGCAGCCGCCCCCCGGTAGGCTTCCGGAGGCGATACACCGCCGAATCAGGAATTAAGAGGTGTCCCTCCCCCGGGGTGCCTGTGCCCTGCCCGCGACAGGTTTATCCGTTCTCCGGGCGAGGGAGTCCCATAGATGCATCGATACGCAAAACTCCTCCTCTATGGCCTGCTGGCGTTTGCCGTCTTTGCCGGGATCAGTTTCATCGTCGGCGGGCGGGTGAACTGGGTGCTCGCGATAGCGACGGCCGTCGGGGTGATGATCGCGTACTTCTTCGCCGCTCTCCGGCAGGGGAGGTGAACGGGATGGCAGCGGGAGTGCGGGCGGAGTGGGAGCGGCTCCGGAGGGTGGCCGTCCACCGGCCGGGGATCGAGATGTTCTTCGGGCTGCTGGACCCCTACGCCGCGCTCTACGAGCGAGCGTTCAGCCGCTACGAGGCCCGCCGGGAGCACGATGCCCTTGTCAGGACCCTCCGCGAGGAGTTCGGGGTCCGGGTCCTGCACCTCAAGGAGACGGTCCTCGATGCCGCCGACCGCAACCCGGCGGTGCGCCGGCGGCTTGTCGATTGGGCGCACGGGACCGTCACCATCCGGGGCGGGAGAAGAGAGGTGGCGGAGGCCCGCCGGAGCATGGAGCAGAACGCCGACGCCCTGGACTCGCTGCATTTCTTCACCCTCCTCCTCTTAAACCCGGTCCTCGAGGTCGGGAGGGGACACCCCCGCCGTGGGGTGGACGTCCGGATCATGGGGCAGGAGCCGCTCGCAAACCTCTACTTCATGCGCGACCAGCAGGCGGTGACCGACTGCGGCCTCGTCGTCGCACGCCCGGCGAAGCGGCAGCGGGCCCGGGAGCCCGAGATCACCCGGTTCCTCTGGGACATCCTCGGCATCCCCATCGCCGGGACGGTGCAGGAGCCGGGGACCTTCGAGGGCGGCGACTTCATGCCGATGGGGAAGTTCGCCCTCGTCGGCACCGGGGACCGGACGAACCGTGCCGGGGTATGCCAGTTCCTCGGCTGCGCCCCGGGGTTCGACGAGATCGGCGTGGTCCGCCAGCCGGGCCACCCGCTCATCCCGGGCGACCGGCCCGACCCGATGGTCGATATGCACCTCGACACCTATTTTAACGTCGCAGGGAGCGGGGTGGTGATCGGTTCGGGCGTTCTCCTCCGGAGGGCGCGCCTCGACGTCTATTGCCGGACGGACGGCGGCTACGAACCGTCGGGCGAGACCGCGACCCTCTACGACTACATCCGGTCGAAGGGGTTCTCCGTGATCGATCTCTCGATCCTGGAGCAGCTCTCCTACGCTGCAAACGTCCTCTGCGTCCGGGATGGAACCATCCTTGCGGTGGAGGGGGAACGGGTGATGCAGACGGTCCTCCTCAATCTGGAGCGGAAGGCCGCCCGCGACCCGCAGCGCTACGGGAGGCTATTACGCCATGCGGAGGAGGATTATCGCCGGATAAAGGACGAGGGACGGTTCTTCCCGCACAAGACGGAGTTCTCCCGGCACGGCATCGAGGTCTGTCCGCTCCACCTCGAGAACCTGACGGGGGGCTACGGCGGCCCCCACTGCATGACCTGCACGCTGGAGCGGGGGTGACGGGATGCCGGAAAAGTCCGTGGTGGTCGCGCTCGGTGGGAACGCCATCCTGCAGCACCGGGAGTCGGGGACGGCCGAAGAGCAGCTCGCAAACGTCAGGAGAGCCTCGCGGCATATCGCAGAGATAGCGAGCGACGGCTACGCCGTCGCCATCACCCACGGGAACGGTCCCCAGGTGGGTGATATCCTCCTCAAGAACGAGCTTGCGAAGGACACCCTCCCGCCGATGCCGCTCGACGTCTGCGGGGCGGAGAGCCAGGGGATGATCGGCTACATGCTCCAGCAGTCGATGCAGGAGGCGCTCGGGGCGGTCGGGCTCGACTGTCCGGTCGCGACGGTGCTCACCCAGGCGCTGGTGGACGGCGACGATCCGGCGTTTAAAAACCCGGAAAAACCAATCGGCCCGTTTTATACGGCGATGCAGGCAAAGAGGCTCGAGAACGAGAAGGGATGGCGAATGGTGCAGATCCCGGGGCAGGGCTACCGGCGGGTGGTCCCCTCGCCGCGCCCGGTCGCCCTCGTGGAAGAGCAGGCAATTGTCCGGCTCTTTTCGGCCGGGGCGGTCGTGATCGCCGCGGGTGGCGGCGGTGTCCCGGTGGTCGCGGACGATGACGGCGTCCTCCGCGGCGTCGAGGCGGTGGTGGACAAAGACTACACCGCGGCCCTTCTCGCCCGGCTCGTCGGCGCCGGCGACCTGCTGATCCTGACAGACGTCGAACGTGTGGCCTTAAACTACGGGCGGCCGGACCAGCAGGAGATCAGCGAGATGACGGTTCGCGAGGCACGGGAGCACCTCGCAGCGGGGCAGTTCCCGCCCGGGACCATGGGACCGAAGATCGAGGCGGCCGTCGGGTTCCTCGATGCCGGCGGAGAGCGGGCAACCATCGCGTCGCTCGAAGAGGCCTCACGAGCCCTCGCCGGGCGGGCCGGGACCCGGATTCGCCCGTAACCGGCTCCCAGCCCCAACGCTTATATACAACGTTCCCGAAGTCCCGCCGGTGATGGAAGGATATGGCGGATAACTTCTGGACGGCTGTCATCGTCGGGTGGCTCGTGGGGCTCATTCTCGGCTTCCTGCTGCCGGTCATCGGACCCCTGATCGGCGGGTTCGTCGCCGGCTGGATGGTCCGGGGCGGAATAGGAAACGGCGCAAAGGCCGGGCTGTTTGCCGGCATCCTCGGTGCCATCGTCATCGCGGTGCTGCTTCTTCTCGGCGGCACGCTTCTCCTCGGGGCGTTCGGGTTCATCGCGGGTCTCGGGACGTCGCTCGTCATCATCGTGGCGGCGTTCGTCTACCAGGGCCTCCTCTCCCTGATCGGCGGCGTCATCGCCGGAGCGATCCGGCGGTAATCGCAGGAACACCGGGGCGGGCGATCCCCCCCCGGCTCTTCTCAACCCGGAGGCGGAGTTGGCGGAAGGCAGGGGCTCATACTGGCTCTCCACGCTTGTGGGATTCATCTTCATGCTCTTCATCAGCCCGTTCTTTCCCGTGGCGGGCCCGATCGCCGGTGGGATTGTCGGCGGCTACCTCGGGCCCCCCGGGGCGGTCAGGGGCGCTCTCGGCGGGCTCCTGGACGGGCTCGTCGTCGCCGCGGTGTTCTCGGTCATCGCCGTCGTCGGGGGGACGGCGTTTCTCGGCCCCGTGGGCACCCTCATCGGCCTCGGGATCGCCGTTCTCCTCTTTGCTCTCGCCCTCTACTTCGGGATCCTCGGCGCCGTCGGCGGTGCGATCGGCGGGGCGCTGAAAGCGTGGATGGTGTCGCGCCGCAACGTTACGGGATGAGGTCCCCGAGCCCCTCCTGGAGCCTTACCGCGATGCGGCAGCGATACATCCAGAGGTAGGCTGCCACCGCCGCGGTCTCGACGATAACGACGTAGGCGACGATATGCCCGATCGATACGTCGTAAAGGACGCCCATCACGACGCTTCCCACGAACCACGCCGTCCCGAATACCGCGCTCACGGCGCCGTAGGCCCGTCCCCTCCGGTCCGCCGCCGTGGACTCCGCGATCGACGCCCGAAGAACAGTCTCGAAGATCCCGATCCCGGCCCCCCAGGCGAGCGATCCCGCGATCGCCACGCCCGGGTTGAGCGAGAAGGCGAGCAGGATCGTCACGGTGCTGAGGACCGGGATGGTGAGGAGAACGTGGGTGCCGATGCGGTCGAAGGCCCGCCCGACGAGCAGCGCCACGGCGACCGAGACCACCATCGCGGATGCGTAGAAGAGGGGGATGGCGGCGTCGGGGATGATCGACTGGGCTTTTAAGTGGAAGGAGATGAGCGGGAAGTTGACGAACCCCGCCATGCCGAGGAAGATGAACGCGGCATACGGCATGATCCCGGGCGGATCGTCCCCGTTCTCCCTGGTCCCCCCGTTTGCCTCCAGGCGTCCCGGTTTCGGTACCGCCGATTGAGCGAGGAAGAGGACCACCGCAATACCGGCGAGAGGGATGCCGAGCAGGAGAAAGCCCGGGGCGTATCCACCGGCGAGGGCCAGGGCGGCAACCATGACCAGCGGGCCGATGACCGCACCGACCTGGTCGAGCGCCTTGTGGACCCCGAACCCCCACCCCCGCCCGACGGCCGTCGTCGCGTGGGAGAGGATCGTGTCCCGCGCCGGCGTCCGGACGGCTTTTCCTATCCGTTCGGCGATGATGAGGACTGCCGCGGTCTCCCAGCGGCCGACGGCGGCGAGGAG
Source organism: Methanoculleus sp. UBA208 (assembly GCF_002498065.1). GTDB lineage: Archaea > Halobacteriota > Methanomicrobia > Methanomicrobiales > Methanoculleaceae > Methanoculleus. The sequence continues at coordinate 17,208 of NZ_DAFZ01000056.1, forward strand.
CGGGATGGCGGCGAGCAGGCCGTAGCCGATCATCGCCACCTTCCAGTAGCGGCGGCTCTGGCCGACGTAGGCGCCGGTGGCTGACCGCAACGCATACCCTATGAATTCGCCGGAGCCGGCGACCAGCCCGACGACGGCCGCACTTCCCCCGAGGAGGAGGATGTAGGGGCCGGTGACGCTCCGGGCGCCGTTCGAGACCAGGCTCCCGAGAAGACTTGCTGCGCCGAGCAGCAGGATAAGCCGCATCGAGAGGTCGCGGACCTTCTGCCGGGTTTCCGGGGAAGGATCGGGCATATTCCCGGGGGTCTTGGGGGGCCGTTCTCATTAAGTACTGCACGGACGGCGGGAGTGCCCTTAATTGCGCTCGCCGCAAATACCCTCATAGCACACACCCGGGAGGCGATCGGGCTGTCCCGGGAGGCACGAGGGATACCGTGGAGCAGGAAGGCGATCAATCGTATTCGCGCAGGTTCATCCTGATACTGGTCACCATCGCCACGTTCCTGAACCCGTTCACCGGCTCGGCGATCAACCTTGCCCTGCCCGCCATCGGGGCCGAGTTCTCCGCCGACGCCGCCACGCTTGCCTGGATCTCCAGCGCCTACCTCCTCTCGTCGGTCATCTTCCTCCTCCCGGCGGGGAGGCTCGGCGACTCCCGGGGAAAGGTCACCGTTTTTATGATCGGGATCGTGGTCTACACCGTCGGCTCCCTCCTCACCATCTTCACGCCCACGATAGGCCTTCTCCTCGTCTTCCGCTTCGTGCAGGGAATGGGCGGCGCCATGATCTACGCAAACAGCGTGGCCCTGATCACCCACCTCTACCCGCCCGGCGAACGGGGCTACGCGATCGGGCTCAACACCACCGCCGTCTACGCCGGGCTCTCGCTCGGCCCGTTCCTCGGGGGCGCCCTGACCCAGTTCCTCGGCTGGCGGAGCATCTTCATCGTGACCGCGCTCCTCGCCGTCCCGGTCCTCCTCTACGCCGGAAAATTCCCGGCGTTCCTGAACGAGCGGCAGCGCGAGCGCTTCGACGTCGCGGGGCTGGTTCTCTCCTCCGCGCTGATCTTCTGCCTCTTCCTGGGCCTGGCTTCGGCGACCACCGCGGCCGGCGCGGTCCTCCTCGCGGCCTCCCTCCTGCTCGGGGCGGCCTTCTTCCGGGTGGAGCGCCGGCAGCAGAGCCCCCTCCTCCCGGTCTCGCTCCTCGAAAAGAACCGGGTCTTTGCCGCCTCGAACGGCGCCGCCCTGATCAACTACAGCGCCACGTTCGCGGTCGGGTTCCTCCTCTCCCTCTACCTCCAGTACATCCGGGGCTACGAACCCGTCGCCGCGGGCACCCTGCTCCTGGTCCAGCCGATCATCCAGGTCTTCGTCGCCCCGGTGGCGGGCCGCCTGGCCGACCGGATGCAGCCCGGGCACGTCGCCTCGGTGGGGATGGGGCTCTCGGCCGTGGCGCTCCTGGGCTTCTCCATGCTCGGCGAGACTACACCGATCGCCGTGATCCTCGCCCTTCTGGTCCTGCTGGGCGTGGGACTCGGGCTTTTTTCGTCCCCGAACACCACCGCCATCATGGGCTGCGTCGAGAAGCAGTTCTTCGGAAGCGCGTCGGCGATGGTGGCGATGATGCGGTCGCTCGGGATGATGCTGAGCATGGGGGCGGTCCTCGTGGTCTTTGCGGTCATCATGGGATCGACGACCGTCACACCGGCGATATTTCCCGAGTTCCTCATGAGCGTGCGGCTGATCTTCCTCGCCTTTGCGGTCCTCTCGGCCTTCGGGGTCGTCCTGTCGCTCTCCAGGAACAGATGTTGAAGGACGGGGCGGGGCTTTCCGAAATAATCTCCCTGGAGAGAAGAGGAAGCGTTAAAACTCCGGCCGTCCTGTGATCTCTTTGAACGGATGGAACTGGTTATCGGAAAAGACGGCGACCGCGACGTTGCCATCGATGCCCAGGAACTCGTCACGGGCAGGACCTGCGTCATCGCGCAGTCGGGTGCCGGGAAGAGCTGGGGTATCGCGGTTCTCTGCGAGCAGCTTCTGCAGGCGCGGGTGGGGTTCTGCCTCATCGATACGGAGGGGGAGTACTCCTCGCTCAGGGACCGGTTCCCCCTTCTCTGGATCGGTTCCAGCGACGACTGCGACGTGGATATCGGACAGGTAAACCTCCGGGAACTGATGCAGAACGCGATCTGCTCCCGGGCGGCGGTGATCTTCGACGTCTCGGAAGCTGATATGCAGGAACGGGTGGCCTACCTCGCGGAAGTCCTCTACGACCTTGAGAGCGAGTTGAAGCAGCCGTTCCTGCTGATCGTGGAGGAGGCGGACAAGTTCATTCCCCAGTCGGGGGAATCCATCAAGAAGATCGAGGAGATCTCCCGCCGGGGGCGCAAGCGCGGGCTCGGCCTCTTAGTCGCGACCCAGCGCCCGTCGCTCGTGACGAAGAACGTTCTCTCGCAGTGCAACAGTCAGATCCTCGGGAAGCTCTCGATCGAGAACGACTTAAAAGCGGTCACCCTCTTCTTTTCGTCCCGGAAAGAGGCCGGAGAGCTCGCGGAGCTCGAGCCCGGGGAGTTCTTCGTGATGGGCAAACTCTCAGGGGAGATGACGAAGATGCGCTTTGGGGCCCGGCTCTGCGAGCACCGGGGGCTGACGCCCAAACTCGTGCCCGCAGACCCGGTCAGGCCGGCCGAACCGCCCCGGGAAGAACCGTGCGGCGGCAGCCCCCGGGAAGAGCCGGCGGTGCCGCCCGCCGCTACGGATGCCGCGAATACCGCGGATGCCGCGAATGCGGTGGTCCCGGTACTGCTCCGCGAGGAGGCGCTCGATATTGCGAAGGCCAAACGAAAACGCCGGTTCCGGATTCTGGAGCCCGAAGAGCGGATCGTCTCGGGAGAGCGCGTCTACCGGCCGCTGCACCGGGTGGATATCCGCTACATCGGCGGACTTCTCCGGAAGGCGACGAAGACGGCGTCGTTCGTCATTGACGCGCTTACCGGCTGCATCGTCGAGGTGGATCGCGGGCTGAAGGTCAGGCCGGGGTTCTCGGAGCTCCTGGGACTCGAGGAGGCCGCGGTGAAGATCGTTGCAGGGCTCGCGAACGGCGGCTCGACGCTGACCGAGATCGAGGCCGATACCCGCCTTCCGCCCGCCGTGGTGAAGAAGGCGATAAAGAGCCTTGCGGAGGCGAAACTCATCACGGAGATGAAGACGGTGGGCGACACGAAAGTCTACGTGCCCCTGCTTGCAGACGAGGTTCCGGCGTTTTCTGCCCTCCGGCGGGGAGCGGACCTCCCGATGGAGCCGCTCCGGGAGGAGCCCCTCGAGGCGAAGGTCACGGAATCCTCTCTCCGGACCATCCTGAAGGGGCTTGAGCCGACGGCGGAGATCGTCGGGTTCGATACGATCTACTACCCTGTCTACACGATCCGGTTCGCATCGGAGCGCGGGGAACGCTCGATCGTCCTCGACGGCTGCACGGGGAAGGAACTTCTCTTCCCGGTGTCGTGACCGGAGTGCTTATCCTCACGCGGGAGTACAGGAAACGTATGCCCTGCCGCCCTCGCGGCCGGTCGGGCGGAGAGGTGAAGAAGTCATGGATTCATACCGATGCAGCCTCTGCGGCTACGTCTACTTCCCGGCAGTCGGCGACACCGATCACGGCGTCAAGCCCGGAACTGCGTTTGAGGACCTGCCCGACACCTGGAAATGCCCCCGGTGCGGCGCGGCGAAGAGCCGGTTTAAGAAGGTGTGAGGGGCGGGTTCGGAACCTGGCCTCTATTACACTCTTTCTCCTTTCCGGGTTGTCCCCCGGCCCTGGCAGGGATCGGATCGCATAGGGAAAACTATTTCGGTTCTCTGTTCTGAAGTAGTGTATATCACGGCTGCATGGAGGAGAGAGTATGTCGACGCCGTCTGCCCAGAAAAAGAGGATTTACAACCCTGTAACCGGTAAATACTATGAAATCCGGCAGCATTCGAGCAAGTATGGGACTGCCGGCCAGATAAAGGGTTTGTGGAGTTCAAAAAAGAAAAGCCCCTCTAAATAACCATTTCAGGAGGGCACTGATATTTCTGAATCGGTCTGGTTCGTCGATACGAATGTCCTTGCGCACTGGGTGCTCGGTGAGGGCGGTGTCCTGGAATTTCTTTGCGAAAAACTGGAACTTCCCTGCGATTTTTCCAGCGTATATGTTGGACGTTATCAGACTTCGCTGGCATTCGTTGACGAAATCATGCGGCAGCGAAAGAATGGACTGCTGGATGAATTCTATGTGTCAGCACTCGCAACGAACGAACTATTTTCGGCGATTCGGGATGAAGTACGCAGTATTCTCCTATTTAAGGGGGGCATCCCTATTTCACGGTGGCGTGACTCCCGGAACAACCCGCAGATCCCGGAAGATTACTACGAGCAGATTTATGGATTGACCCTTGCCTCGTTCGACATACTCTTTGAGAATCACGGCATCACCATCATCCCGGAATCCTCGCCCTGGGAAGATGACACTTATTGGTCGATATGTTCCTCAATTCTCTTTTTGATTCGGGAATCCAAGACTCAGGATGCGATGTTGCTGACGACTGCAATCCTGAACCGGGCGGACAATTTCGTCACCCTGGATACTCCGCTCATCCGCTCGGCTAGGCAGGTTCTCCACGATGAGTACGGGCTGCACCTGATCAACCCGACAGAGGGGTTACAGGTGCTCAGGGGAGCCCCCTCCTTTTCGCCGGAGAGGTAGGCGCGGCGCACCCTCATAGTCAGGTACTCCATCTCGATCCTGTAGGCGGTGGAGCCCGAGAAGGCCGTCTCCGCGGCGCCGAGGTCTTCGGTCCGGATCGTCCTCTCAAGCGGGTGAACGGCCATCCGGATCACCCTGCCGGCGCCCAGGAGCACCCGGTAGAGGTCCCTGCCGCCGCGAACGCGGCTATCCCGGTGCTGCTCCGCGAGGAGGCCCTTGATATCGCGAGGGAGAATTGGAAACGCCGGTTCATGATCCTGGAGCCCGAAGAGCGGTTCGTCCCGGGAGAGCGGGTCTACCGGTCGCTACATCGGCGGACTTCTCCGGAAGGCAACGAAGACGGCGTCGTTCATCCCCGACGGGCTTGCCGGCAGAAAACTTCATCCCCGAGATCTTGACCGGAGTACTTATCGCCCCCCGGGTACATGGGTGCCGTGCCCCGGTCGACATTGCGGCCGGTCGGGGCGGTGAGGTGAAGGAGATGATGGATTCATACCGGTGCGGACTCTGCGGCTACGTCTACAACCCCAGGGCCGGTGAGCCCGGCCAGGGTATCGAGGCCCGCACAGAGTTTGGAGACCTGCCCGACACCTGGGCATGCTCCCGGTGCGGTGCGGAGAAAAACCTGTTTCGGAAGGTGTAAAGGGCGGGTTCGGGGCCGGACCCCCACAGCACATCTTCTCTTTTAGGAGAGCGTTGTATGGTGTCCTATTCTCCCGGCTGCATAAGCCCCCTCACCCCCACCTGAAGGCCCGGAGTTCCTCCCCGTGGATCTCCCGCCCGGCGAGGTGCTCCATCTCGTGGTCGATCCCGTAGGCGGTGGAGCCCGAGAATTCCATCTCCGCAGCACCGGGGTCTTCGGTCAGGATTGTCCTCTCGAGCGGGTGGACGGTCGTTTTGATCACGTGACGGGCAGCAAGGCGCACCCGGTAGGGCCTTTTTACGAGCAGCCGGGCGGGAGCGCTGCCGCATTTCTCCAGCCGGTGGACCGTCCCCTCCCGGTGCAGGAGGACCGGGTCGACGAAGAGGTAGATCTCCTCGAGCGAGTAGCCGGTCCGGCTCTCTTCGTCGTAGACCGTGGTCTTCGTAACGGCCGATATGGCGGTGAGTCCCTCCGAGGCGTAGCTCCAGTCGCCCCCGTAGCGGAGGGAGAAGAGGAGGGGGACGAGCGCATCGGCGGGTATGCCGAACCGGTCGGCGAGGGCGGTCTCCGCGGCGGCAAAGGCGAGTTCTTCCCGGATATCGTCGGTCTCCATCGGTCGTCCCTGCGGGCGGGACACGGATAAATGCTGTGCCCGCCCCCGCGCACGGTGCGGGGGTCTTCCGTGGCCGCGGCCAGCCACCCGGGCAGACCGTGGGAAACGGTTATTATCGACTCCCGCGTCTACCTGCTCCCTATGAAAGACCTCTTGACCGTTCTGCTGGATATCGAGAAACGGGCCTGGGGGGCTGCCGACACCCGGGACGTGGAATTCTACTGGGATTATCTCGCGCCGGAAGCCCTTGTCGTCACTCCTTTCGCGGTCCTGGACCGGGATGGGATCATCCGGGACCTCACAGAAAACCCCAATGAACTGCCGGCATACACCATCACGGACCCGAAGGTCGTGCCCCTCGGGGAGGAGAGCGCCGTCCTCGTGTATACCGTCTCCCTCGGCGGGCAGATACTCTATGTATCGACGGTGTATGCCTGGAGCGACGGCCGGTGGCGGGCGGCCTTCCACCAGCGGACGCCTGCTTCTCCGGTGGCCACCCCGCCGGATTAACGCCTGCCTGCTTTCGCGGCGGCGATCCGGCTCCGGAGGTCGCGTGCGGCGGCGGTGACATCGTCCTCTCCCACGACCGCCGATATCACCGCGACGCCGTCCGCCCCCGCGGCGATGACGCCGGAGACGTTCCCGGCGGTGATTCCCCCGATCGCGACGAGTGGGAGGGAGACCGCGGCCCGGACCGCCGAGAGCACGGCAAGCCCGTGGCCCGGCCCCGCGTCGCCCTTCGAGGCGGTCGAAAACGTCGGGCTGAGCGCCACGTAGTCGGCCCCTTCCGCCGCGGCCCGGACCGCGGCGGCGACGGACCCCACCGAGGCCCCGATGACGAACCCCGGCGGGGTGAGCCGGCGCACCTCTGCCACGGGGAGGTCGCTTGCGCCGAGGTGGACCCCGTCGGCACCGGACGCGAGGGCCACGTCCAGGCGGTCGTTCACGATAAAGAGCGCGCCGGCGTCCTGGGTGATCTCGCGGACGGCGGAAGCCGCGCGAAGGAGGTCCCGCCCTGAGAGGGTCTTATCGCGGAGCTGGATCGCGTCCGCACCGCCGGCGACGGCCCGACGAGCGAGTTCCGCGTGCGAGAGGCCGCGCCCGATCGTCTCGTCGGTGATCACGTAGAGGTCATATCCCATTATCGCTCCTCGATTCGTGCGTGCCCGGCAAGGTCGCCGGGGGAAAGGCCGGCAAGTTCGTCGAAGAGCGCCGTCCGAAACGTGTAGGGCCCGGCGAAGCCCCCGGCCGCGGCCCGCTCGCCCGCCCGGCCGAATGCCGCGAGCGCCGCGGCCGACGCAACCGCACGGTCGTCGCCGACCGCGACGAACGCCGCCGTGACCGATGCGACCATGCATCCGGTCCCGGAAAGCCGGTCCATCGCCGGGTTGCCGTTTCCGACCAGGTATACATGCGTTCCGTCGGTGACGACGTCGACTGCTCCCGTCATCGCCACCACAGTGCCGGTCGCCCGGGCGCACTCCCGTGCCGTCTCGATGGGGTCGCCCTTGACGCCGCCTGAGTCCACTCCCCGGACGTTCCCGCCGGTTCCGGCAAGGACGCCGATCTCCCCGGCGTTCCCCTTCAGGACGGCGATATCGAGGGTATCAAGGAGTCTTTTTGCGGTCGCGGTCCGGAACTCCGTCGCCCCCGCACCGACCGGATCGAGGACGACCGGGATCCCGAGGTCGTTCGCCCGGCGGCCGGCAATGAGCATCGCATCAACCTGCGCCGCCGAGAGCGTTCCGATGTTCAGGACGAGGGCGCCGGCGCCGGCGACCATCTCGGCGACCTCTTCGGGAGCCTCGGCCATCACCGGGGCAGCCCCGGTAGAGATCGTGATGTTCGCGCAGTCGTTGATCGTGACGCTGTTCGTGATGTGGTGTATGAGCGGCCGCTCCGACCGCACGGCGGCGAGGAGGCCGGCGGGGATCGCGCCGTCCATGAAGCGTGCCGATGAGCCTTCTGTCGTGTTCGGCATAACTATCCTATCTGTTTCTGCGGCAGTTGCATAAAGCCGTCCGCCCGGCATCCGCGAGTCTCACCTATTTATACGATCGCCGCACAGGGTCGCGCACCCTGTCTCCCGGAGAGCGCGGAAGGCCGTGGCCGGGAGGTATCGAAGTGAGCCCATGGAGCGAATCTTCGAATTTCCCTCGCTCGAAGCCGCCAGGCAGTTTACCGAAGATACGCGGCCGGCCGGGTGGCTGGTGGAGTACCCCGCGGGGGCGGTCGCCCGGATCTTCACCCGGCGGATGGCGGGAGCGACGGTTGCCGGGATTATCGTCGGTTGTATCGTCCTCGGCCTGGTCGGATGGCTCGCCGATACCGGCCTCTCCGCCCTCGACCGGCTCGAACCCCTCTTCGCCGCCCCATACGGGACGGTGACGGTGCTCTTTGCGACCGTCGGCGCCGCGCTCGGCGGTCTTGCCGGCACCCTCGCGACGCTTGAAGCGGCCCCGGTGCCGCCCGCGGGCGAGCCGGTCCGGGTGACCGTGCGGGGCGAGGGCGGCACGGAGCAGCTTATGCGGTTTGCGCGGCGGTACGGCGGAACACCGGTCATGACTCCCCGGGAGCCGCAGGAAGGGGGAGGGCACGGGCATGATCCCGGGCAGCTGACCCCGCTCCGCCTGGCTGCATGGGTCGCGCTCATCGTGGTCGCCGGGATCATCCTCGCCGCGACCTCCTACATCTGGATCCTCTCGGCCGCCTACGGCCCCGGCTCCGACCAGGAGACCCGGGTCGGCTGGACCCTCAAAAACGCCCAGCGGATACCGGGCGATACCCCGGAGGCGGCCGGCGCGTCGATGGCGGAGATCCTTGCGGGTGCTACGATGCCCGCGCCCGCCGATCCGCTCGCCGCGGCCCTCCTTGCCCCGGTTGCGGCCCGGGAGGGAAGGACGCTCGTCTACGGGGGTGCGGCCGCCCCTCCCGACCTCGACGCCCTCACCCTCCAGGGGCTCGAGCGGCTGGCGGATAGCCGGGACGTTGTTGTCGTCGCCCGCGAAGAGCCCGCATACGCCATGCCGGCCGCATACGCCGCGGCGCAGTTCGGAGCCCCGGTGGTCGTGCTCGACGGGAACGGCGGGGTCCCCGGTGCCGTGCGGGACGCCCTCGCCGCCGGGGGAGAGCGGCGGTTCTTCGTCGCCGCGCCGTCCCGGCTGGTTCCCGACGAAACGCTCGGCGCCCTCCGGGAGTACGGCACGGCCGAGCGGGTGGCCGCCGAGAACATATACCTTCACGCGCTGACCTGGGCCCGGAACCGGTGGGACGACTTCGGGTGGGGGATGCAGGAAACCTTCGAGGACGACGGCTACTACTACTACTACGCGATGGCGAACCCGGCCGACCCCGGGTTTGCCGCCGCGGGGCTGCCGATGGCTTATTCGGGCAACTACGGCCCGCTCCTCTATACCCCGCGCGACGACCTCGACCCGCTGACCGACCAGTATCTCTGGCGGGTCTCGCCCGATTTCTTCGTCTCCCCCGCCGACGGGCCGTTCATGAACGTCCGGGTCCTCGGCAGCCCGGAGAGCGTCAGCTACGCCGCCCAGGCCCGGGCGGACCTCGCCCTCGAGACCCACGAGTACTGGAACCAGGTGACCGGTGCGAGCGGCCTTGCCCTCCTTGGCTGGTCGTGGTTCTTCGTCGGCGCCATAGGTGCCGTCTGGGCACTCTTCGTGATGCCGGCCCGCCTGCCTGCCGTCGGGTTTTACCCGCGGCTCTACTGGCCGCTTGCGATCCTGATGCTCGGCCCCGCCGGGATCCTGGCGTTCTTCGGCGCCTACAGCGGCGCCCTCGTCACCCGTTCCGGGCCGATGCCCCGGTTCCTCCGCCCGCCCTGGTCGCGTGCGCTCTCGGCGACGATCATGGGGATCTCGGTCGGCATGGCGCTGATGGTCGCCTCGATGTGGGCGGTCCAGCTCGCGCTCGGCATGCCCCTCTCGACCGCCTTCGCCTACACCTGGTGGTACTGGCTCGGCGCTCCCATGTCGACCGCCATGTGGTGGGTGATGGTCGTCCCCGCGATCGTCTTCTCGACTCTCCTCTACATGGGGCCGATGATGGCCGAGCAGCACGGGTCGGGCTACCTCTCCGGGGTCCGCCGGGCCGCGCCGGTGGTGATCGTCTCGATGCTTGCGGCGTCGGCCGGGATGTGGGGGGCGGCCTGGTATCTGATGGCCTGGCAGGACCAGATGGCGGCCGAGGACCTCTGGCTCTGGATCGTCCCCATCTGGGCTGCAGTCGTCGTCGGGCTGGTTACGGCATACGTCCCGAACTACCTGATGGTGAAGGCGGGCTGGAAGGAGGGGGGTATGTGATGCGGGCAAAACCCGTCTACACCCTCGCGGGCGTCATCGTCGTGATGCTCGTCGTGCTCGCTCCTCTCGTCGCAGAGTTCGGCTCCGGCGGGGAGGGGATGACGGCGAGCACGACAGAGAACCGGGAACACCTGGAGTTGACCGGGACGATGGGGAGGCTCTCCGGGGAGGATCATATCCGGACGGCGGTCGTCTACGCCCAGACGGTCTACGCCGCGGCCCAGGACAAGGACCGGCCGGGTGCGGTGATCCTGGTCCGTGACGACGACGAGGCGACGGCGCTCGCCACCACCCGGCTGCAGCACTTCCCGGTGAACGCCCCCCTCCTCTACGTGACCGATAACGGCACACAGGTTCCGGAGGCGACGATGGAAGAGCTCCACCGGCTCGAACCGGAAGGGGTGATGATGGACAACAACGTCCAGGTCTACGTCGTTGGTGACATAAGCGAGGACGTCGCCCGCCGGGTGGAGAGCGAACTCGGGTACGCCGTCCGCCGCCTCTACGCTCCCGACCCGGTCACGTATACCGAGGTGCTCGACGAGTTCGTGGCGACGATGGAGTCGAACCACCGCGACGTGGTGCTCGTCGCCTCGACCGAAGCGCCGGCATACGCCTACCCGGCGGCGAGCTGGAACACCCATATGGGGCAGGGGTTTGCGTTCGTCACGCCCGGGGGGGTGCCGGGCGAGACACGGCGGATCCTCGCGCGGAGCTGGCCGAACTACCCCTACATCTACGTCTTCGCCCCTGAATCGGTGGTGGGGCAGGACGTCATGGCCGAGCTCGCGAAATACGGACACGTCCAGCGGATCCCGGGCGAGACGCCGGAGGAGATGGCTGTCCGGTGGGCCGGCTACAAGGACAGCGGGCTCCGGGTGACCTGGTGGGTGAGCTTCCGGCCCCGGAGCGTGGGCTGGGGGTACGCCGAGCCGGGGCACAACATCCTCCTTGCGAGCCCTGATGACTGGCGGGTGCTCGTGCCGGGCGGCGTCCTCTCGCACATGGGCAAGCACGCCTTCCTCGTCCTCACCGGGCCGGACGGCACCCTCCCCGATGCCGCCCGCTCGTACCTGGAGGTGATCCGGCCGACCCGGACCTACCCGAACCAGCAGGTCTTCAACTACGGCTGGGTGCTCGGCGAGGGGGTGCCGGACGAGACGATGCGGGAGGCAAGCGAGCTGCTCGGCGTGGCCGGAACCGGGCCGGGATCGTGACCTTCCGGCTCAATCCCGCTCATGACGCCGGAGGAACTCGCGGACCATCCGGGACTCCACCCATCCCCGGTCAAGCTGCCTGATGTACTCGTTGATCCGTTCGACCTGTTCGCGGATGATCGCCGCCGTCTCCGCATCATCCAGCAGATCCGCTCTCCCCAGGGTCACCTGAAGGGGCTGGCGTATGTGATCGCCGAGGACGGCGAACTGCTCGATGTTCCGCTCGATCTGCTCGAACGCCTGGCGGTTAAGCTGCTCGTTCTGTTTCCGTTCCGTGATGTCCCTGCCGGCCGCCTGGACGCCGACCACTTTTCCATGCTCCACGATCGGCGATTCGTTCAGCTCGACGAACGCCGTCGTCCCGTCCTTGCGGCGGAACTCGACCTCGAGCCCCTCGACCGGCTCGCCCCGGGCTAACTTCTTCTGTGCCGCCTTCCACGCGGCGAGGGAGAGGGGACTGACATAGTCCCGGCATTTTTGGCCGGTGAGTTCGGCGGGCGTGTGGCCGAGGATGCGGGTCACGGCCGGAGACATATAGGCAATCCCGCTCTCGTGGTAGCAGGTATAGATCATGTCGAAGCTCCGCTGCGCTATCTCGCGGAACTTCTCCTCGCTCTCTTCGAGCGCCTCTTCGGCCACTTTTCGCTCGATTCCCTGTGCCAGGACGTTTGCTGCCGCCTGGACGAAGTTGATGTCGTCCCGGGTGAACCTGCGGCGCGTCCGGGTGTGGGCGCCGAGCACCCCGTACGGCGCCTCGTCACCCTGGATGATGACGCTGATGCCGCTCCTGATCCCCTCGTCCCGGAGGAGCGCCGGGCCCCGGAACCGTTTCTCTGCCCGGAGGTCTTCGACGATCACCGGCTCGTGGGAGAGAAGGGTACCCCGCCTGGGAATCGTTATCCCCCTCCACCCTCCTCGTGCCGACCAGGGCTCCGTCGAACCCTACCGCCGCCTCGAGCAGGAATGTGTCCTCGTCGGGGAGGTATCGCAGCACTTTGGCGTAATCGACTTCCAGGTGCTCGGTCACCACGCGGACCACGGCATTCATCAGTTCGGGGGGCTCTGCCCCCTCGAGAGCGAGCCGACCCAGCGCCGTGATGGCCGCCTGCTGCGCCGCCCGGACGGCGGTGAGCCGCTCGGCCTGTTTTCTCGCCGTGATGTCGAGGTTGATCCCGGCCCAGAGGACGATCCTGCCGGTTTCGTCCCTGACCTGACCTCCCCGGGAGAGGATGGTGCGGCATTCCCCGTCGGGGTCCGGAACCCTGAGCTCGCGATCCCACCGGCACCCTGTATCGAGGCACCGTCTCCAGTCGGCGCGCACTGCCGCAGCATCTTCGAGCGGGATGCACTCCAGCCATCCCGCTTGCCGGCACTCTTCGAGCGTCCTCCCCACGAGGTCGAGGAACGAGGCGGAGAGATAGAGTGCAGCGCCGTCCGGTTCACAGACCCAGATGCCGTAAGGCACCAGCTCCCCGACGGCGGCAAAGACCGACTCGGCCCCGAGCCGTGCCCTCGCAGCCCACGCGCTCCGCACCGCCTCGTCACGTTCGGGGGTTATGTCCCGGAACCGGGCAAGCACCATCCCGGCGTAGGGCTCGCCGGTCATCACCCGGCACGAGAAGGAGAACCGGCGCACCTCACCGGTGGAGGTCCGCATCCGGCAGGCGGCATGCGCGACCTCCCGCCGGCACCGGAGCGCCTCAAGCATCCGTTCGGCAGTATCTTCCTCCTCGATGAGCGGCGCGAGGTGGCGGGCGATGAGGTCGCCTGTCTTCATGCCGTGGGCTGCTTCACTGCTGACCCCGAACGTCTCCCGAAACGATCGGTTCAGCCGCGTAACGGTGTTGTCCCGGTCAAGAATAAGGACAGCATCGTCCAGTTCGTCAAAGCAGCGGTACACTGTGGCCCTCCGTGGCCGGCATATGGGGAACCCGGAGTCCGGGTTCCGCATGTCAGGTAGTATAGTACCTGTTCATGAACCTAGTTCTTTTCGGAATCCCTGCATTCGTGGCGATACAGGGAACGCGGGTAGAACTCTGGAGAATAGCGCTCTGCAGATACGGGCCTTCCCTATGACGAAGCGACGTCGCAGGGTCGCGTCGGGCTTCCGGTGCGAAACCCCGAAGTTCCCGGGTCTGCATTAAAACGCAGTGACGAAGAGTGGGAACAGGCGACCCGGTTTTTCCTCGATAGGATCCCCGAAGGCATGCTGGTGCGGATCTTCGAGGAGGTCCGTAATGACCCCGATTGGCTGATTACGCACCGTTTCGGGATCGGCATGGGGGTCCGGAACCTCCTGCCCGCCGGCGTGATAACATTGTCGTCGGAAGATGCCGTATTTAAGAAAAATGCGGCATACATCGATTTATATCGTGAAAATCGGATCCTGTATTGCGGACAATCGTTTCCGTTACAATTAATACAACCCTCAGTGTATTCACTTGCATAATCTAAATTGGAGTTTACTTTTTCCGATGTCCACGCCCCAAGGAACTGCTCGGACGGGACCCGATCCCACCAGACGCGACAAAGAGACGCAGGATATTTCTGCCGAAGTAGAGCGGCTCGTTCGCGAGCGGACTGCCGAACTCCTGGAAGAGAATGAAGCGCTTCGGCAAGAGGTCGGTGAACTCAAGCAGGCCGGAGACGTGCTGAAAAAGGCCTATACCGAGCTCGATGACCGGGTCGGGAAACGGACGGCTGAACTGGAGCGTGCCAATGCCCGGCTCCTGGTCGAGATCGAGGAGCGCAAGCGAACCGAAGAAGTCCTCCGGGAAAGCAGGGAACGGTTCATAGCATTCATGGATAACAGCCCCGCAGGCGCCTGGATGAAAGACGAACAGGGGCGCCTCGTATATATAAACAAAGCCTTAGAGGCCCGTTTCAAAGCCCGACTCCAGGAATGGCGGGGTAAGACGGACTTTGAACTATGGCCCCTGCATGTCGCCGAGCGGTTCCGGGAGAATGACCTGACCGTCCTCAAGGAAGGCCGGGTCATCGAGGTCCTGGAAGAGACGCCCGACCTGGAGAGAGGTGGTTCTACCTACTGGTGGAACTTCAAGTTTCCCTTCCAGGACGTTTCGGGTAAAACGTATGTGGGGGGCATCGGGATCGATATCACCGCCTGGAAGCGGGCCGAGGCGGCATTGCAGGAGAGCGAAGAGAAGTACCGGAACCTCGTAGAACTCGCGCCGGAGCCGATTGTGGTCCATAGTCAGGGTAAAATTGTCTACGCCAATCCTCCCTGCGTCGCGCTCTTCGGTGCAGAGAGACGCGAGGATCTCATCGGTAAACCGACCCTCCAGTTTGTCCATCCGGACGACCATGAAGTAGTCAAAGGACGTATCCGCCGGATGGCGGAAAAGGGTACGACCGCGCCTCTGATCATAGAGAGGTTCGTTAAACTCGACGGTCAGGTCATCGACGTCGAAGTCGTTGCTACCCCGATAATGTATGAAAACCTGCCTTCAGTGATGGTCCTCTTCCGGGACATCACCGAGCGCAAGAAGGCGGAAGAGAGCCTGAAAGAGAGCGAGGGGAAGATCCGATCGATCCTGGACAGATCTCTGGACGCCCTGTACCGGCGAAATCTGCTGACAGGTCGTAGCGAGTACTATAGTGCTGCTATAGAGCAGATCACGGGCTTTACCGTGCAAGAAACGTTAGCCATGACCGTGGATGAAATTCTTGAGCGCGTGCACCCCGACGACCGTCCTGGGGTCATGGCTGAAAAGATAAACGTCTTATCCACGGCTACAGGAGGTACGGTCGATTATCGGTTCCTCTGCAAGAACGGCACGTACAGGTGGGTTTCCGATCGGTTCAGAATAACCTATGGTGCGGAAGGCAAACCCCTCTTTCGGGAAGGCATCATTCGCGATATCACTGAGCCCAAGCAGGCTGAGGCGACGCTCCGTGCCGTCATGGAAAGAGAGCAT
>NZ_DAFZ01000074.1:0-431 GCF_002498065.1 Methanoculleus sp. UBA208
GCGGCCGGAGAAGTCGTGGAGAGGCCGCCCCGCGCGCGCGGGGGGGGGGCGGGGGCGCGCGACCCCCCCAGCGGTAGAGACGTTTTGGGATGCCCTCATAATCATTTGGTAGATCTGGCGCATTTGTCGTAATTGTCAACTCCTCAAAGTCCTCCTCGACCCTCGCTGCCGGTTTGCATCCCCTCGGCACTAGGAAGAGACGTCATCGAACCCACTATGTACCCACATACTCCTCCGGCACCTGGATCTTCAGGCTGTAGGAGCCGATGCGCCGGGTGTTGATGACGAAGTAGTAATCATGGTATCCTTCGTAGAAGGTGCTCACCCACCGGCCCTTCTTGAGCTCGGGTTCGTCCTTCACCCCCAGGAAGTCGGCGAAGTTGAGGGTGACGACCCGGACGAACCGGTTCGGGTCTTCGGCGTCCATCACC
>NZ_DAFZ01000074.1:731-17145 GCF_002498065.1 Methanoculleus sp. UBA208
CGGGTCTTCGGCGTCCATCACCTGGCAGTTGAAGAACGGGATCTCGTCGTTCGTGGTCGTAATATCCGAGTAGTCGAGCCGCCACATCGGGAACGGGACCCGGACGATCCCGGTCGTCCCCGACCACTGGCCGTCGATCGTCGCGTAGGTCACCCACCGGGTGACGCCGGGTGCGGTTCCTGCCGGTGGGACGGTCATGTTCAGGCGGTTCTTTTCGGTCGGGATCTGGTAGGTCCCGGGGTCGACGAACCCGATCTCACGCGGCTTCCCGTCCCAGGTAGGGACCGGGGTGGGTGTCGGCACCGTGGTCGCCGGGGGAATCGTGGGCGTCCACGCCGGGGTGACCGCCGGCTCCGGCTCCCCGGCACCCCATAACCCCGGCAGTTCGCCGGTCGCTGCCGGCTTGATGACCAGGGCCAGCACGAGGACGACCGCGATTGCCAGAACGACATAGAGGAAATCCTGTTTCTTCGTCATACCCGGTCCCTTTCAGTTGAAACCCGCCTGTGCGGCACCCCCTGCCCCTCGCCCTCCAGCAACGGAAAAATACAGAATTTTTCCCGCGGGGAAACGATTTTTCCACAAATGAGGGTCTGGCCGCACAGTATTTCGGCTATAGGTATCGTTGCACCTCCGGCTACAAATACTTGCCTGATCCCGATGGCGGCCGATAAATGGAGGATTAGACGGACCTGTTACCCTAATGGGCATGTCTTACATCCCCCTTCAATTGAATAACCTTTTATACAGGTTTACGCATATACTCCAAAGAACCGAATTAGTCTGGATGAGGCGCTCATTCGGACTCCGGTAACAGGAGGAAACGTTTTATGAGTAAATTGGTGAAAAACGAAGATGCATTCACCGGGCTTGAGGCGGCGATCGTTCTGATTGCGTTCATCGTCGTGGCCGCGGTCTTCTCGTACGTGGTGCTCGGCGCCGGCTTCTTCACGACCCAGAAGAGCCAGGAGGTCGTCCACACCGGTGTGGCGCAGGCGAGCTCGAACCTGGAAGTGTCAGGACCCGTCATCATAGAGGGAGGGGCAGGCAACAACGTGTCGACGATTACGTTCTATCTTCAGCTGGCGGCCGGCGGATCGCCGATCGACATGAACAAGACGACCTATGCTGTCTCGACCAAAGGTGCCCTGAAAACCTACACGAATCAGACGGTCACCACGAGCTGGTATAAGGACGGCGGCGTAGAGGGCAGTCCGAACAATCTCCTCGAGAGGTTCGAGTTCGTAAAGGTCACCATCAGTAGCCTGCCAGACATCGGCATCAATGACAAGTTCATCGTCGAGATTCGGCCTGATCAGGGTGCGTCTTACCCGCTCGAGCGCAACGCCCCGTCGAGCCTGGCGGATGGTCATTTCTACGAGGTCTACTGAGGAGGGTGATGTAAATGAAGAAACAGTTCAACGATAATGCATTCACCGGGCTTGAGGCGGCGATCGTGCTCATCGCGTTCATCGTCGTGGCCGCGGTCTTCTCGTACGTGGTGCTCGGCGCCGGCTTCTTCACGACCCAGAAGAGCCAGGAGGTCGTCCACACCGGTGTATCTCAGGCGAGTTCCAGCATGGAGATCGTCGGCAACGTCTATGGAATCGGCTCTGGCGGCACTCACCTGACCAACATCACGTTCGTTGTTGGGAACACCGCCGGCGGAACGCCGATCGATGTACAGCAGATGGTCATCACGTACGTGAACGAAACGAATCACGAGGTAATTACCTATAATGAGACTGCTGACCCCGCGACAGACAACACCTGGAAAGTCCAGGCCCGGTACAACGCCAACGGCGACCTGCTCCTTGAACCAGGCGAGCAGTTCGAACTCAATGTTCACGTTATGAATCCGATCCCGAACACCCCGTTCACCGTAAACCTGCAGCCGGCTGCCGGTGCCGTCTACCCCATCCATAAGACGGTCCCACCTGCCATAGATACGGTTAACGTACTCTACTAACCCTTTTTTTTAAGCACCGAGACGCTCGCGGCCGGTTCGGCCGGCGATGTCTTCCCGGCACCTCTGGAACAGGCGCCCCTCTTCCTATCAAAGACATTTCGGGAGGCCTGCCTTGCACAGTCGCTGCAGACCGATATACACCAACAGTTAACGCCCCTGTCAGGCCAGGTTTTGTCAGGTTGGCATCGCTTTGATACGTATGAATGTTCGGAGGCGAGTCCTATCCGCATCGGTCAGGACGGCCCCCTGCAGGTTTACCGTTGAAGAAGAGAATCACCGGTTACAGCTGGTTGGAGCGGGCCGGTGCAAAGATGTTACCACACCACCCGGCCACAACCACTGATACCAGCGGCCCGTACCCCGAACAAGTCTTTCACAACGTTTAGAAGGCGGCAAGGCGTCCGGAAAACCGGTATCAACACGAGCAACTTTTATTAACCTTGAGATTGATATGATTTAATATTATGGTGGGGGTAGATCAGGCTCAAATCGATAAAATACTCTCCGGCGCGTCCTCCGAGGACCCGGAGGCCCGTCTCGAGACGCTCGAGAAGGAACTGGACTTCGTAAAGACTTCGATCAAGCGGCTGCTCATCGATCTCCGGGAGCGGATGAACGAACTGGACAACCCGTTCACCACCGCCGCCGCATCCTACGCAGGGAACAGGTTCGAGCCGCCGGACCCTGCCGGGGATGCTGCTGGTGAGGGCGATAAGGAGCCCGAGCATGACAGCGCATCCGCCGGCATGAGCGGTCAGCCGAAAAATCCGGTCCAGGAGAGCCTCGAACAGGACAGCGGACTCTTCCCGGCCGACCTTCGAGCGGCCCAGCTCTCCCCGGGCGTTCAGCTCCCATCGGGCGCCCAGTTCCCCCCGGCCGACATGCTTCCTCCCGTGCAGGCAAAACCCGCGGGAAAACTCAAACTGCAGAAGGTCCACCGGCTCTTTGAGTGGGTGCACCAGGGATGCAGGAAGTACGGGCACGAACACATGGCGATCATGATCGACGCCTACCAGTCCATGGGCTATATCGATGAGGATGTCTCCGACCAGATTCACGATATCATGCGGATGGCCCCCGAGACCCCGGGCGACTTCCGGGATATCGGCCCGAACGAGTTCGTTTCTGAACTCTACGTCCTGAACCGGATCCTCGACCCCGACGACTCAACGCTCGATCGGGACATGATCGAGGTGCTGATGCTCGCCCCCCGTCGCCCCGGAGACCGCAACGCAGAGAAGACATCATCAGAGGAGCAAGACGCCGGCGATACCTGGATCGAGTTGCTGGACAGGATATGATGAATGTCGAGCGAAACCTTCACCACAGCGATGTTCCTTATCGCCGCCATCATATCGGCCGGCGTCCTCATTAACGCAGTCTTCCCGGTGATCTATACCCTTTCGGGTACGATCTCGTCATCCTCACACAAGGTGGATGAACGGTTGAGCACGGACGTGAAGATCGTCACGACCTACGCCAGCGGCGGGAACGACACCGCCCGGATCTGGTTAAAAAACATCGGCGCCGGCAGGATCGCCGATGCCGACGTACAGAAGGCCGACGTCTTCCTCGGGGGGCAGGGCGACTTCATCCGGCTAACGCGGGCGGCGGTGCTCGCCGAAGGAACCTGGACTTACGAGATCCTCGAGGACTCAAACAACTACTGGGACCCCGGCGAGACCCTTTATGTCGAGGCACAGACCGTAAAGATTCCCGCCAAGGAGGGAATCGTCTACTTCCAGTTCGTCCTCCCCTCGGGGCTCATCCGGTCGACCACCTTCACCGCGAGTGATTAGCCATGAGTGCGGGACCCCTCGTCGCATCCGGAGTCGGCATCCTCCTCCTGGTCGCCACCGCCTATGTCCTGATCGGCGGCACCCTCGCCACCACGGAGGTGATGGTCGAAGCGCAGAGCAACCTCGCTACCTACCAGGAAGCCAAGATGCGGACGGCGATCGCGATCCAGAACACGACAATCGCCGACGGAGCCCTCTACGTCGAGGTGATGAACACCGGGAGCGAACCAGTCGTCGATATAGCGTCCATCGACGTCTACATCCAGAGCGGGGGCGTTCCGGTCTACATCCCCTACCGGGACGGCGCGAACCACTGGGACAGAGTTGGCATAGCGCCGGACGAGGTCCACCCCGGCGAACTCGACCCCGGCGAGACCCTCAACCTCTCCGTCACGTACGAAGAAGGCGTCGACCCCACGTGGGTCCAGGTCGTCACCGGAAACGGGGTCTCCAGTTCAGCATACATCCAGGTGACTTAGCATGGCTACAGGCGAAGACACAGACAGCAGTATTCTCGGGATGCCCGACAAGACGATCCTCTCGACAGGGAACTCCGAACTCGACAAGAAGATCGCCGACGGCCTTCCGCTCCAGTCGCTCACGCTCATCGAGGGCGAAAACGACACCGGAAAGAGCGTGCTCACCCAGCAGATCGTCTGGGGTGCCATGAAACAGGGATTCAACGTCGACATCTTCTCGACGGAGAACACGAGCAAGAGTTTCCTCACCCAGATGGAGTCGATGAGCCTCGATATCTCAGAGTACTTCGCCTGGGGCTACCTCCGGGTCTTCCCCATGCACGTCGTCGGGTTCGAGTGGACGAAAGAGAAGATGCAGGGGACGCTCGAGCGGATGATCCACTTCATAGAGCAGAGCAAGGCAGACGTGATCGTCATCGACTCGCTCACCCTCTTCACCGAGTACGCAAAGCAGGACACCGTCCTCACGTTCTTCACGAACTGCAAGAACCTCGTCGACCACGGCAAGACCATCCTGATCACCCTGCACACCTACGCCTTCGTCGAGGACTCCCTTGTCCGCATCCGCTCGATCTGCGACGCCCACCTCTTCATGAAGAAGGCGCTCGTCGGCGGCAAGTACGTCATGATGCTCGAGGTCGTCAAGGTCCGCGGCGCACGAAAGACCACCGGGAATATCATCAGTTTCGAGGTCCACCCCGGGTACGGCATCAAGATCATCCCGGTATCGGTCGCGAAGGTGTAAGAAATGGGATCGGCGCTGGAAGCAACGGTGACGCTCCCCTTCGAGCCCGAGTTCATCGACGAGGGGAACGACTGTTACAACAATGTGGAGTCCTGCGCCCTCTACCGGATGCTCCCGGCAAACGCCCGGGACTACGTCAAAGCGAGCCCCCACCTTCTCGAGTACCTCCACATCCTCCCGGTCAACACCGTCGGTATCCCGCTCTTCCTCTCGGAGCTGAAGCGGGACTTAAAATCGATGGAGAACCCGAACATCATCTACCCGGTGAACGAGACAACGTTCGTCCACATCTTCCCGGATCCGAACGACGTCAGGAACTGGTACATCCCGATCGAACCGGCGTTCCTCCACTCCGTCAAAGAGATCCTCCCGGTGGTCGAGGAGAAACTGATCGATATGATCGATGCTCTCGAAGAGGAGCCGGTGACGGAAAAGGCGCGTATCGAGGTGCTGAAGAATTTCATCCGGCAGCTCGTCTACGTCCAGCGGCCGGGCGAGGTGATCGACGAGTCCCGGCTCGCCGGCGGGACGTCAAAAGACCTCAAACTCCGGATCAAGACGTTCCTCACCTCGGAGATCGGTGCGCCGGCAAAACCGCAGGCGCCAGGGCACCCCGCGCTCGCCGACGGGAGGGTCATCCTCTCGCAGCAGGAGTACAAGGCGCTCGAATACATGATAATCCGCGACAAGATCGAGATGGGGACCCTCAAACCGTTCCTCTCCGACCAGTATATCGAGGATATCACCTGCGACGGCGTCGGACCGATCTTCATCGAGCACAAGATCTTCAAAGGCCTGAAATCGGTCGTCGGGTTCCAGGACTCGCAGGAGCTCGATACCTTCGTCATCAAACTCGCCGAGCGGATCAAACGGCCGCTGACCTACAGGAGCCCCATCGTGGACGCAACCCTCCCCGACGGCTCGCGTATCAACATCGTCTACGGAACCGAGATCAGCAAGCACGGGAGCAACTTCACCATCCGTAAGGTGAATGAGGTCCCCCTGAGCATCCTGCAGGTTATCGAGAGCGGGGCATGCAACTACATGATGGCCGCCTACCTCTGGATCTGCCTCGAGTACGGGATGTCGATGTTCGTCTCCGGCGAGACGGCGAGCGGCAAGACGACGACCCTGAACGCGCTGACGACCTTCCTCCCGCCCGAAAACAAGATCGTCACCATCGAGGATACCCCGGAGCTGACGGTCCCCCACAGAAACTGGACCCGTGAGGTCGCGAAAGCCAAGGGGAAGGGCGAGGGCGATGGTTCGGAGATCACGATGTTCGACCTCCTGAAAGCCGCACTCCGTCAGCGCCCGAACCAGATCCTGGTCGGCGAGATCCGTGGCGTGGAAGGGTCCGTCGCCTTCTCCGCGATGCAGACCGGCCACCCGGTGATGAGCACATTCCACGCCGCGTCCGTCGAGAAACTGATCCAGCGTCTCTGCGGAGACCCGATCAGCATCCCGAAGACCTACGTCGACAACCTCAACCTGGTCATCATCCAGAGCGCCGTGAAACTTCCCCAGGGGGGGACCGTGCGGCGGATGCTCAGCGTCAACGAGCTCGTCGGCTACGACCCCGAGACCGAGGGGTTCTCCTTCATGGCGGCGTTCGTCTGGGACCCTGCCACCGACACCTTCACCTTCACCGGGAAAGGGAGCAGCTACCTTCTCGAGAACAAGATCGCAACGATGCTCGGCATTCCCGAGAACCGGCGGGCAGACATCTACGACGAAGTAGATAAACGCGCCAAAATTCTTGAGCGGCTCCATAAGGCCGGGTACACACAGTTCTGGGACCTCTTCCATATGACCACGAAGATCAAGAAGCAAGGACTGCTCACCATCGAGGTGTGACGTGTTTGAGGATGTAGCCGAGCGGGTGCGGACAGCGAACCAGGGGAAGATACCGTTCGAGGAGCAGGCTGCACGCCTCAACGACCTCCGGTCCTCCATCCTCGAGAACAAGAAGATGGAGCAGGACCTGCTCCTCATGTACACCTACATGGCCGCGATCACCACGGCGGCCGTGACCCGGCCCGAGATCTTCCAGTACACCTCCGAGCGGTTCGAATACATCCCGTCGCGCTACATCGCGAAGGTGCAGCGCCTGGTCGCCGGGTGGGGCCAGAGCTATGCCGGGGGGCTCCGGGCGGTCGCCGAGCGCTGCAGGAACGAAACCCTCCAGAACATGCTCAACCGCTACGCAAACTCCATCGATTCCGGCGTCCCGGACGACGACTTCATCGCCACGGAACTCTCGAGCATCCGGAGCATCTACCGGAACACGTTCGAGCAGGGGATCGAGCTCCTGAAAAAGTGGGGCGACGCCTACATCGCGATGCTCCTCTCCGGTGCCCTCGTCGCCATCATCATCATGATATCGGTGGCCATCTATGCTCCCGAAGGGATCGAGGCGGCACTGAACTCCTCTTACATGATCATCCTCGCCATATCGGTCTTCGGCCTCGTGATCATGTACCGGGCCGTCCCCGACGACCCCCGCACGCACGGCCTTCCCGGCACCTGCTCGAAAGAGCAGGGCATCGTCAGGAGACTGGAATTCCCCGTCGTGCTGGTCACCGCCATGATCGCACTGCTGCTCATCCTCGTCGGCGCCAACGCCGGTATCATCTTCCTGCTCGCCGGCCTGCTCCTGATGCCGCTCGGGGTCATCGGCTGCATCGACGACGCCAACGTCGTCAACCGGGACAACGACTTCTCCACGTTCATCCGGAGCCTGGGGTCGATAATGGGCGGGAAAGGGATCACCACCGGCGATGCGCTCCAGGAGGTGGACAGGAAGTCGCTGGTCCACCTGGAGCCGTACATCAACTCGGTCTCGTCGAAGCTGAACCTCGGACTCGATGAAGCCGGGAGCTGGAGGAAGTTCATCGGGGAGACCGGCAGTTACCTGATCTACAAGTACATGAACATCTTCCGGGACGCGGTCGCTCTCGGCGGGTCTCCCGACGAGATCGGGAAGATCGTCGGTTCGTCGATGCTCGAGCAGGTGCTGCTTCGGAGGAAGCGCGACATGATGGTGAAAGGATTTGTCGTCCTGCTCGTGCCGATGCACGGGGCAATGATTGCCATCTTCGTCTTCCTCTTCGAGATCCTCCTCGCCATGTCCAATGCCGTGACGGAGGTGATGGCCCATTTTGATGAGACCTCGGCAGCACTTACGGGAGGAACGTCCACGCTCGGCGGCTCGATGGCAACGTCCCTGAACATCTTCGTAGACTTCCCCGAAGACATTATGCGCACCTACGTGGTGACGATCCTCTTAATGCTGACCGTTGCAAATATGCTTGCAGGAAAGATTGTCATGGGCGGCGACCGATACCTGTACTACTTCTTCGCAAGCCTGCTTGCTGTGACGACCGGCATCATCTACATCGTTGCACCGATCGCCGTGAGCACATTCTTTACGATTCCGGCATTTGTGGAGGTGTGATGTGAGAGAAAACCTACGTCGTCCGCTTCTGTTCCTGATCACCGTCGTTACAGGGTCCCTGATCATCGTCTTCGACGCTCCTACCGAGGTCGTCGTCGCAGGCACCGTGCTCGCAGGATTCCTCGCGCTCGTCGTCACCGGGGCGCTCGACCTTGCAGAACTGAAACCCTCAAGGCTGCGCTCCGCGCTGCAGGAGCGAAAGGAGGAGAAGAGGCAACAGGCAGCTTCGGAAGCGGAAAAACCTGAAGAAGCGACAGGGAAATCATCTCTCGTCCGGAAACGCCCGTTCGCCGGGATCAACCTCTCCAGCCTCTCCGGCATGCTCGGAACCCTCGCGACATCGGTTCGGGAGACAATCACTCACACCCGTGCCCCTGAAAGCGAGAAGAAGAACCAGTTTGCAGAACTCGATGCCATGCTCGACCAGGCGGTCGGCGGCACGGTCCCCGATCCGTCCATAACCCCGACCCCGCCGAAGGCCGGCGGAGGCGCGGCCGATCCCCTTGCCTCGCTCGCGGATCTCGACCTCGACGCGCTCGAGGACATCGATCTCGACGGCGAAGCGTCCGGTCCCGGGACGATGTTCGAGTCCGACCAGATCTCCCTCCTCTCCGGGGAAGATGCAGACGCCATATCGGAGATCCTCAAGAGCCACCAGAGCGACCTCGAAGACCTCGAACTCGATGTCGATCTCGCCGAAGATACCGAAGATGCCGGCACCGCCCTTCCGCCGATAGACGCGGAGATCCCGGAACTGCCGGAAGGCGACGAGATGCCGGATATGAGCGCACTGAGCGAAGAACTCTCCGCACTCGACGACCTGGACCTCGATGAGGACGAGATCGAGATCGAAGGTGAGGAAGAGGAAGAAGAGGAGGTTGAGGCGGAAGAGCCCGTCCCGGACGAGGATCTCATCGGGGAGATCGAGGAGGAGCCGAAAGAAGATTTCGACATGGTCTCCTTTGCTTCCGGCGGCGCGGTCGACGACGACCTGATCAGCGAACTCAAGTCCGACGCCAAGAAGAAAAAGTTCGTGGAGGATGTCAGCCTGGTCCGCGAATTGAGAGGAGAGAAATACCATGCGAAAGACCTTGTGGCAGAGCTTGAGGATGTCCTCGCGGCGATGAAACCAGAACGATGACGGTCTTTAATGGAAAACAGTAGAGAGTGAGAAGATGAAATCGGTTCCGGTAAAGGTCGAGCACGAAGGAAAGTGGATCCCGACGACGATGGGCATCGGTGAGGACCGTTTCCGCATCGATACTCCCCTCGAGAGAGAGGTTCTCTACAAGTCCGTGGTCGATCTCGAGGCGAAGAAGAACCAGGTGGTGATCACCGCCGGTGCAGAGGGAGAATTCATCTACCGTATCGCGTCGGTTGAGAAGGTTCTCGCGGTCTTGAAGAAGTTTATCATCACGCAGGCCAGCGCCTACCGTTTGAACGCTTTCTTCATGTCACCCGCAATCCGCGGGGGGGTGCTCATCCAGAACGCTCAGTGGGAGAAAGGAGCGATCGCCGTCATGAAGACCGGCATCTGGTTCGTCAGCCAGGAGAACCAGGTCTGCATCCCCCTCGAGGATGTGACCGGCATCGAACTCACGTCCCGGGAGATCCAGGAAAAAGATCTCGATGTCGTGAAGATTGACCATCTCAGCGAGAACGAAGTCGTGACGAGTTTCGTCCTCTGCCCGATGACGACGCTTCAGGTCCTCTACAACTTCCTCAAGGAGGCAACACGCGACACCGAGGTCAATGAGGAGATTGATCCCCTGGCCGGACAGGTGGCCATGCTGGTCTACAGCGGGATGGATTCGAGTGCCATCGAAAACATGCTCAAACTCTCGCATAAAGACCTGGATGCCATCTACGAGAAACTCCTCGGCATGGGGCTTGCCGAAGTTCTCTACGTCAGGAAGGAAGTGCAACTAACCCCAAAAGGTGTCAGATATATCTCAGAGACAGTAAAATCACCAATGGAATAATAACATCATTTCTTCAAAACAAGAATACATATATAGTTTTTTTTGCCAAATAAACATTGAGTGGTGTTCGATGGGGAGAATCCTGATTGTCGACGATACGATGTTTATGAGAACGCTGCTGAAGAATATCCTCTTTTCCGGCGGGCACGACATCGTCGGTGAGGCGGCGGACGGGGCGGAGGCTCTTGCCAAATACCGGGAACTCAAGCCGGACCTCGTCACGATGGACGTTGTCATGCCGAATGTGAATGGAATCGAGGCTCTCAAAGCCATCAAGGCTGCCGACCCGGCGGCAAAAGTCATCATGTGCACGGCGGTCGGCCAGGAGCAGATGGTCAAACTCGCCGTCAAGAGCGGTGCGAGAGGCTATATCGTCAAACCGTTCCAGGCTCCAAAGGTTCTCGAAGAAGTCAAGAACGTCCTCAGTGCGTGACCATGATACGGGTTCTGATCGTCGACGATTCGCTCTTTATCCGGACGATCCTCCGGGATCTGCTTAAAGACAGCCCGGACATCGAGGTAGTCGGGACGGCGGTCAACGGCATTGATGCTCTCGGGAAGATATCTGAGCTGAAGCCCGATGTCGTCACCCTCGACATCGAGATGCCCCGTATGGGCGGTCTCGGCGTGCTCGAAGCGCTTCAAAAGGAGAGCACGAGGCCGAAGGTGATCGTCCTGAGCACGTTAACATCAAGGCAGGCCGATATGACCCACCGGGCGCTTCGGCTTGGTGCGGACGACTTCATGCTCAAACCGAAGGATGTCCCGAACGTCAGGGGCATCGAGCGAGAACTCGTCCAGAAGATCAGAAACCAGGTTCTGCTCCCGACGATTGTAAGGCCCCCTGCGGTCCGCCGGAAGGATGCGGAGGCGGTGGTGCTGATAGGATCTTCGGCCGGAGGACCACCGATGCTTGATACGCTCCTCTCTGCGCTCCCGCCGGATCTGCCGGCAGCGGTGATTGTCACCCAGCATATGCCCGAGGGGTTCACCGCATCGCTCGCCGAGCGCCTGAGCCGGATCTCGCCCCTGCCGGTGAAAGAGACAGAGAACGGAGAGAGCCTGCAGACCGCAACGGTCCTGGTTTCAAAGGCCGGGTTCCACACCGTCGTCTCGCGGGCCGTTTCAGGCACCGGGAGGAACCATGGGCGGGTCGTTCACTCGACCGCTCCCCGCCTGCACGCGGTCCGGCCTGCCGTCGACACGACCTTCACCTCCGCAGCGCACGTCTTCGGTCCACGCACCGTCTCCGTGCTCCTTTCGGGGATGGGGAACGACGGCGGCGAGGGGACTCTCGCGGTGAAGAACGCGGGCGGCACCACGATGGTATGCGCTGAAGAGGACTGTCTCGTATACGGGATGGCACGATCCGCCCTTGCCAGGAACTGTGTCGACCGGGTGGTGCCGCTCGGAGGTCTTGCACACGAGATCGCAACTGCAATCGGTCGGCTCGAGGTGAACTATGTTTGACGAAGAGGGATACCGGAAGCTGTTCGTTGAGGAGTCACGGGAGAATCACGAGAACATCGTGAACAATCTTCTTGCCCTTGAGAACGGGGAAGACCAGCATACAGCCATCGATGAGATCTTCCGCTCTGCGCATACGCTCAAGGGGATGTCCGCATCGATGGGCTTTGACGCGATGGAGCACCTCTGTCACTCGATGGAGGATGTCTTTTCACTCATCAGGAGCGGCCAGCGGGGAGTGACGGCGTCGCTCACCGACCTTCTGCTCACCTGCACCGATGCGATCGAGGGGATGCTGGATACGATCGAGGCCGGAGGAACCCCTTCCGACGAGCAGTCCGGGAGCCTGGTGCAGGAACTCCGGGCATTCACCGAAGAAGAATCCCCGGATGAGCCGACAGTATCTCACGATGCGCCCTCCCCCGAACCGGCGGGAAAGGCCGACGGCCGTCCGGTCTATACGTTAACGATCGCCATCGATCCGTCCAGTACCATGAAGGACATCCGGGCCATGCTGCTCCTGCAGAATCTCCAGGAGATCGGGACGATCCTCTCGACAAACCCCATGCAGGAACTCCTCGAGGACGGGAAATTCGACGGCCCGTTCGAGATTCTTATCGAGAGCGAGGCAGGCGAGGATGCACTCAGGACCGTCGCTTCAGGCACCGAGATCTCTCTTCTCGATCTCTCCGTCCCGCAATCCCCGCAGGCAATCTTCCCGGAGGCGAGCGAGGAGGCCCAAACGCCCGAACCGGACCTCGAACCGGAAGCTGCGGTGCCGTCGCCACAGGCGCAGAGGGTAGCGAAGAGCGAGAAAAGCCGGGAGATCAAGAATATCCGCGTCGATATCCAGCGGCTCGACCGGATGATGAACCTTGTGGAGGACCTGGTGATCAACCGCGGACGGCTGGAACTGATCGCGAAGAAACACGGTATCAAAGAGTTCGACGAGGCGCTCTCCATGGTCGGCCGTTCGGTCTCCGACCTCCAGAACCTCATGATGGGAATCCGGATGATGCCGCTCGAGCGCATCTTCAACCGCCTTCCCCGGGTCGTGCGGGATGTCGCAAACCACGACGGAAAGGAGGTCGAGTTCACCGTCGAGGGCGGCGAGACCGAACTCGACAGGAGTATGATGGACGGGCTCTCCGACCCGCTCCTGCATATCATCAGGAACGCGGTGAACCACGGCATCGAGACGCCGGAGATCCGTGAAGCCTGTGGAAAACCGCCGAAAGGGTCGCTGCGGCTGACAGCCCGCAGGGACAAGGACAACGTCATCATCGAGATCGAGGACGACGGTGCCGGCATCGATCCCGAGAGACTCCGGAAGAAGGCTGTCAGTAAAGGTCTCATGACGCCTGAAGCTGCGGCGAACGCAACAAAAGACGACCTTGTCAGCCTGCTCTTCGAGCCCGGGTTCAGCACGGCCGAGACGATCACCGACATCAGCGGGAGGGGTGTCGGGCTCGATGTGGTCAAAAAGACGATCGCATCGCTCAAGGGCACGATCAAGATCGAGACCGAGGTCGGCAGGGGAACGAAGTTCGAGCTGGTGCTGCCCCCGACGATGGCCATCATCGATGTCATGATGGTCCACATCAACGGGATGCGGTGTGCCATCCCCGTCAGCAACGTCGTCGAGGTGGCACAGACGAGGCCGGAGGCGATCCACCGGATCGGCAACAGCGAGGCGATCCTGCTCCGGGACCAGACCCTCCCCCTGCACCGTCTGGAGGATATGTTCGGCCGGACAGAGAAGAGCGACACGCTGGTCGTGCTGCAGAACGACGGCAGGAGATGCTGTATTAGCGTCGATACCGTGGACGGCCAGCAGGAGGTGGTGGTGAAACCGCTCTCCAGGATTGCAGGCAACTGCCGGGGGATCAGCGGGATCACCATCCCCGGGGATGGTGATGTCGTACCGGTACTCGATGTAAATACAATGATTTAGGAGAGATTTTTCATGGAGTTAGATCCGATTCAGATGGATGCGCTGGCAGAGTTTGGAAATATCGGTGCAGCACACGCGGCAACGACCCTGTCGCAGATGTTGATGAGCCCGATCGAGATGACGGTGCCGGAGGTGCAGGCCGTCGATATCGCCCGGCTACACCATTATATCAGCAACGAGATATCGGCCGTGGTCGTCTTCCAGATCCAGGGGGAGGTCGCGGACGGGGGATATATCGTCGTCAGCATGCCCCGGGAGACCATCATCCAGCTGACGAACCAGATGCTCGGCACCACCGATACCGACCGTGAGATCAACGAGATGGACCAGAGCGCTGCAATCGAGATCGGGAACATCATGATCTCGGCGTTCCTCGATGCGACCGCCGAACTGCTTGGTATCGTCATGCTGCCGTCTCCCCCGGCGCTGGCCATCGATATGGCGCATGCCGCCTTCGAATCCGTCATCGCGCAGATGGCCGGCGACGTGAACGATGTCCTGATCTTCAACACCGAGCTCACGAGCCAGGCGCCGCCCGTCTACGGGGGTATCTACCTGCTTCCGAACGCCGAACTCATGCGACAGTTATTCCAGATGCTGGAACGCCTGATGGAGCCACTCCCATAGCCTGCCTCCGGGATACCATGGAGAACAATTTTTTTGGTGAAGAAACGGCCGTAATCCTTGGCATGGGCGAACTCACGGTCGGGAAATGCCCGATGGGGACGATAGGGCTTGGTTCCTGCATCGCGCTCATCCTGCACGACCGGCGGAAATCTCTTGCCGGGCTTGCCCACATCATGCTCCCTGAAAGCCGCGGGAACACCGATCGTCCCGGCAAGTTTGCCGATACTGCCCTGAACGCCCTCCTCGAGGAGATGGAGGAGTTCGGGAGCACGAAGTTCTCGATCGCCGCAATCGTCGTCGGCGGTGCGAGCATGTTTGAGTATTCGGCGAGTTCCTTAAATATCGGCGAACGAAACGCTGCCGCAGTGAAGGACCTGCTGAACGCACAGGGCATCAGGATCGAACATGAGGAGACCGGCGGAAAGGTCGGGCGATCCGTGTATTACTGGCCGGAGGGGAAGGGCCGTCTCATCATCAAGAGGGCGGACGGGACATGCAGCGCGCTCTGATCCTCTTTGTGGCCGCGGCATCCCTTTTCATCCCACTTTCGTCGGCTCTTTACGTCGAAGTGCCCGATTACAACTCAGGCATCGCATCCGACGGCGTCCATGACACCATCAACGGCCGGTACGGGGACGTCATCTTTGCGACAGACAGCGGGATCTCCGTGTACACGGCAAACGGCACCTGGTATTCCGTCAATGCAAGGAACCCCGGGGAGACGGCCTACGGTATGCTGGCGCCTCTCGAAACCATGGTGACCGCGGTTGCCCTCGACGCGGATGGTCATCTCTGGATAGGGTATCCGGGCGGGCTGCAGATCGGGGACGGGACGGGTTACCGCGCCATCCAGGATCTGGATTTCCTCAAGAACCTCAACATCAACTGCATCGCGCGGTGGGGGAACGAGATGTGGATTGCCACCGGCCGGGCGGGCCTCCACCGCTGCCATGGCAGTGACTGGACGTGGTATAAGCCGCTCGGGCCCGAAGGCCTCGGGAGTTATACCGTTGTGAGCATGGCGGTCGATGCCGCGAGCGATGCGCTTGTCATCGGGTCGGAGAGCGACGGGGTCCGGGTGCTCAAGAATCGGACGGGGGAGGTCCGCTTCGAGCAGGTCACCTGCCGCGGCGATTCGCTTCGCGGGATCTCCGAAGTGCGAACCGATCCGTTCGGGGGCGTGTACCTCTTCAACAGCACGACGGTCCTCCGGTACGTTCCTGACGAAGGGGTTACCCCGGTTCTCGGCGCCGGGAACCTGAGCACGTTCCCGGTCACGATCAACGATGTCGCGGCAACACCGGAAGGGATGCTGCTTATTGCGTCCGATAACGGGATATATGGGTGGAATGCGTCGGGTGTCGCCCTGCATCTCACATCGGGGGACGGCCTTCGCTCGAACTTTGTCAAGAAACTCTTCGTCGATGCCGCCGGGCGGTGCTGGTTCGTCGTTCCCGGGAACGTGGGCTACGTCCCGCCGACGACGGGATCCGCCACCCTCGATCTCTCCGCCGTCCCGGTGCCGACACCGGTGGTGACCGAGACGCCCCTCCCTCAAACTCCGGCGCCGGTGGAGACGTCCGGAGAGCCTGCCGGGCTGTTTGACGGGGTTTGGGCTTTCTTTGAGAGGTTGATCGGTGCGGTGAGCTCCGGGTGAACAGGGTTTAAGAGTGGTCCCCTCAAGCACAATTTGGAGACCTTGAGTCCCTCTCCTGTATCTACCCTACGGAGATCATACTTCCATTACGGTCTCAAAATTCAGTTCCTAGATCAAGAGAATTCCCTTTGATAGCACCGAGCACGGATTTCGTGAGGATATCGCCGGGAAGGGGGAATACTCCCCCCTCGAAACTCTTCGAGTTTCTCATGCTCACTCCGTTCGCACCTCGCACCTATCGGTGCTCAAGCTCGCTACGCTCGCACTCCCCGTCAGCC
>NZ_DAFZ01000008.1:0-12160 GCF_002498065.1 Methanoculleus sp. UBA208
GGGTTTCAACAGAGCCGATATTCTGCTTTTTTACCGTATCAGGAAGAGATCATCAACAATATCCTTGAGAAGAGGGATGTTCTCGCCGTCATTGCAACCGGTGGTGGTAAATCCCTCTGTTACCAGATACCCCCTCTCGTGACCGGAGGGTTGACGGTCGTGATCTCGCCCCTGATCTCTCTTATGAAGGATCAGGTCGACTCGCTGGTGACACAGGGGATCCCTGCGGCTACCCTGAACAGTTCACTCTCTTACGATGCGATGGCCAGAACCCTCGCGGACCTTGAAGCGGGGCGGCTCCGCCTGCTCTACGTGTCGCCTGAGAAGGTGGTGCAGGCACGTTTCCTGGACACCCTGCGCGAGTTGAACGTGACACTCGTTGCCGTCGATGAAGCCCACTGTATCTCTGAGTGGGGCCATGATTTCAGGCCGGAATATCGCCGGTTGCGCATTTTGAAGGAGGTGTTCCCGGAGGTTCCCCTGATCGCCCTGACGGCAACTGCCGTGCCGGAGGTCCAGCGGGACATCCAGAAGCAACTCAACCTCAGTAACCCGGCTGTGTATGTCGGGAGTTTCAACCGGAAGAATCTGCAGTATGTCGTTACCGGCAAAAAGGACGCATATCCTCAACTCCTCGATTACCTGAGGGACAACCCGAACAGGTCGGGGATCATCTACTTCTCAAGCAAGAAGCGCACGGAAGAGGTCGCGCAGAAGTTACAGGAAGATGGTGTCCGTGCTCAGCCCTACCATGCGGATCTCCCGGGAAGTTTCCGCAACCGCGTGCAGGAGGAGTTTATCAGAGACGAGATCGACGTCGTCTGCGCAACCAATGCTTTTGGGATGGGCATCGACAAGCCCGACGTGCGGTTTGTCATCCACTACGATATGCCGAGAAATCTGGAATCGTATGCACAGGAAACCGGACGTGCAGGCCGGGATGGTGAAGAAAGCGATTGTATCTTGTTTTATAGTCCTGGTGATCGACAGAGATGCCTGTATTCCATTGAGCGAGATGGCTTGAACCACCCGGAGCCGGAGTATTACCCGCGGGCCGTGCGGAAACTCAGCGACATGGTTGCGTACTGTGAGACCACCCAATGCCGCAGGCAACACCTGCTCAGGTATTTTGGCGAGACCCTCACCGAGGTGCCGTGCCGGGCCTGTGATGTCTGCATGCTGCCGGATGAGTTCATCGACGGGCGGGAGATTGCCGCGAAGATCATAAACTGCATCTCTCAATTGCCGGGAAGTTTCGGCATAACGCACATTGCAGACGTTCTCACTGGCTCCCGGAGCAGAAACGTACTGGCGAGAGATCATCAGAACCTGTCTGTATACAACTCGGGGAATGGGTATTCAAGCGAGGAATGTCGCTCGTTCATACGTCAGCTCGTAGCGAACGGTTACCTGGATCAGAGTTCCGATCAGTACCCGGTCGTCACCCTGAACGAGCGCAGTCAGGCTATCCTGTCTGGAGATGAGACGGTCCAGCTCAGCAGGCCGAATGGTTCGCAAGTCCGCAACAGAGGGGAGACGGGTCAGAATGAGAGACCCTTTGACGCCTCTCTCTTTGAAGAACTACGAAGCGTTCGGAAGGCACTTGCAGAAGATCTGGATATCCCTCCCTACATGGTGTTCCACGATAGAACCCTGAAGGAGATCGCCCGCCGGTACCCCGGGACTCTTGAGGAGTTTGCGACCATCCCGGGTGTAGGTCATGCAAAACTGCAGAAATTTGGTGATATCATCACCTCTGCAATCCGTGATTACCGGAGCCGGCAGCATCCGGGCGATGAGCGCGGTATGGGCCTGAGCCCCGGCGCCGGAGATGCCACGGCATTGTCCGGCAATGATCATCATGACCTGACGGTGTCAGAAGGAACTCTGTCGCCGACACATACAGGTGTCCCGGATCAGGCTCCTGCTCCACCCGAAGAGATCCCCGATGATGCCCTTCTCGAAGAGGCCTATGCTTTGCAGGGGTATATCCGGGATTTACGTGGAGAACTGCGTCAGGCGGAAAAACTGCACAAGGAGTTGCTCGCAAGAGCACGCGGGTCGGGTATCCAGGAGAATGAGACGTATGCCGTAACAACGCAGGTCAGCAGAAGACGCCGGGTTGTCGCCGAGCGGTTCTACGAGCGGTACCCGGAGGTTTTTGTCAAGATAGCGAAGGTCACCATCAGTGCCGCCGAGGCTGCTGTCGGGGCGGAAGCGCTGGATGAGTGCATCCAATACGATGAGTCGGAGAAGATCAAGGTTATCTGTAAGACAGAATAGGGCTTCAGTAACTCACTCATTTTGATATCTGTTATCGAGCAGCAGCCTCAGTACTTCACAAGTTCTGGTCCGGTAACGATGCAGTCTCGCGCAACACCTGAAGAAAGGTTCGCAGTACCACGGGCACTGGACTCCGTGTCCCTCGTGTGAGTTGACGGTAGAGGCGTAAACAAAGTCTCACGCGAGGAACACGAAGTTCGCTAATCGATGTCGCTATCCCATCAAAAAAAAGAGTTTCGGAGATAGACCGCGGCCCTACAGCTGCACCTGGGTGAGGGCGTCGTAGACGATCTTCCGGTATACGTCGGGCTGCGTCCCGTACTCCTCCTGAGCCTTCCGGGAGTCGTCGG
The DNA here is from genome assembly GCF_002498065.1 of Methanoculleus sp. UBA208. Classification (GTDB taxonomy): domain Archaea; phylum Halobacteriota; class Methanomicrobia; order Methanomicrobiales; family Methanoculleaceae; genus Methanoculleus. The sequence goes on from NZ_DAFZ01000008.1 coordinate 2,634, forward strand.
TGGTGCCGAACGCATCCAGCCGGTCCAGGGTTTCGCGGGCGGTATCCAGCACCCAGAGGTCGCGGGTCTCGCGGTCCACGACCGCGATCGACTCCACGCGGACCGAGACCAGGCAGTTCCCGTCCGGGGTCGTGTAGAGGTTCGGTTTGCCGACGACGGCGACGAACGCTGGCGGCTCGATCCGGGCAAGCTGCTGCATCGCCTCGGGCTGGTAGGACCCGGCCATGATGAAGAAGGTGCCCGTCGGGTCGACCACCCTCCCGCGGTAGAAGACGTTCTGGTCGCCCTGCCGCTGCTTCTCGGTGAGGGTCCCGACGATGAAGATCCGGTTGCTCCGGATCCCGGTCGGGAGTATGACGTAGGTCGGGCTCTTCTCGTCGTCGCCGTCCCTGAACTGGTAGCGGGTCTCGCGGAGTTCGGATGCAAATACCCTGCGTGCCGGTTCGCGCTCGAATGCGCTCTGAGGCTTCATGCCGGCTCACCTCCGGCGCGGTTCAGCAGTGCGGCCAGTTCTTCGGGCTCAAACGCGATCGGGGTGCAGGAGTTGACGAGCAGCCTGCCGCCGAACTCGCTCCCGCTGCAGGTGTAGTAGCGCCCGAGCACCGTGTTCCTGATGCGGTAGAAGATCTCGTCCATGCCGAGCGGGTTCGTCTCGGCGATCTGAACTGCCTCATCGAGCGTGATCCCCGTGAGGGCCTCGACGACCTCGCGCTGCATCAGGACGTTTCGGGCGCGGATGCCGTCGTCGAGGACCGCTTTTATGCGGAGGTCGTAGCGGAACTCGGGCTGGATCTCGTGCACCGGACAGTAGTTCTGCCGGGAGAGCGTCCGGTTGCAGCCCTCGACCGGGCAGCGCTTGATCAGGCCTGAGCCGGGAGCGATGTGGACGAGAGCCCCCTGGATCTCGGTCTCGGCCCGCCCGACCTCGATATCGCCCTCGTCGGCGATGTACATCGCGGTGTTCAGGGCAAGGGAGAGCCTGCCATTGTACTCGTCGACGGTGGCGTAGAAGATGTTGTAGACGGTGTCGAGTTCCAGCCGATCTTTCCCTTCCTCCTTCCAGATGACGAACTTGATGGTGCCCGTCTCGTCGCCGAGGAGCCCCGTCTGGAGCATCCGGTCGTGGGTGACGTCCCAGTCCTGGATGACCTTGGCCCGCACGCTCCCGATGCCCGGCTTCAGCTCGGCGATCGGCGTGATCGAGGGGAGGAGCGGTGCATCCCTCTCCATCCGGGAGATGGTGGTGCCCGAGTGGATCTTCAGGTTCGGCGCACCCCTGTACTCGTCGACGACCGCGGATTCGAGCCGGTACCAGTGGCCGTACTCCATCGCTGGAGGGTTCCCCCGGGCCCAGGCGACAAAACGCATGGCGCCGCTCGAGTCGGCGATGATCCCGGTCTGCGCGATCGAGGGTGAGACGGGCGGGGTCAGTGCAACGATCTTCCCCTCGATTGTCACCCATTCGCCGGGGACGATCTCGCTTATCGGGCGGAGCTCGGTGGAGGAGCTCCCGACACCGGTGACGTTGTGCTCGCGGGCGAGATCGGCCGTCACGGTCCGTTCGGCCTCGTCGATGTTGACGCCGAACTCCTCGGCGAGACGGCGGAGGCGTGATTCGATCTTCTGCCGATCGGGCTGTGCGCCTTTTGCTTCAAGTTTCCGGGAGATTCTCTCTGTTACCTCTGATAGGTTCATACTTACATCTCCAGTCTGTACTTCATCTCATCAGGGTATTAAGCCTCGGGCCCGCGGGGTGAAAGTAAGTTTGGAGCCTGCCCTGGAAGCCCCGTGATGCAGCCTTTTTGGGAAGAGGCGCGGGCACGGCAACCATCTCCGTTTCAGGGCGGTTTCCATGCTCCCCGCGGATTGGGATGACGGGATTTACGGGCGCGGCGGGGTTGCCTGCATCTGCGGGTGAATCGCAGAACGCCGCGCCGGATCCTTGAATGTATATATAGAGGCAAAGACAACATCAGCTGCATGGCATTAACTGCGGACAGTACAATCGCGGACCTCCTTCGGGAGAAGCCCGAATCGGCACAGGTACTCTTCCGGTTCGGAATGGGTTGCCTTGGCTGCGCCATCGCAAATAACGAGACAATCCGGGAAGCCGCCCAGGCGCACGGCATCCCTCTCGAAGAGATGCTCTCCGCTCTCGGTGTTGCCGAGGCGTAAAACTCTATTATAACCGGTCCCGGAGGCGCTTGAGTTCGGCGAGAGCGGCCTCCGGATTTCTTTTCATGTAGTCTGCAATCCCCGGGACGTGCAGGAGCGTACAGCCGGCGCATCCCCAGATTTTGCCGCCGTTCGAACTTTCGACCCATTCGCCGAGTTCCTCGTCGGCGCAGGGGTAGCAGGGACAGTAACAGTAGTCGCAGCGCTGTCCCGGGAAGTGGCAGGGGTAGTAGGGGCAGTTCTCCTTCTGCCATTCCACCCAGTGCTCCCCGCCGTAGCGGCTGTAGATGAAGAACGACGGCTCGCTCCGCCGGACCTCGCCCTGCTGCCGTGCGAGAGCCTCCGGGAGGCCGTAGAGGACGGCCGCATGGACCCGTCGGCCGACTTCGGTCAGCGTCCCGGCGTAGGTGTGTAAAATGGCGGCATCGCGCTCGCAGGCGACGGCGACCGCATCCGTGGTGGTCCCGGGGAAGTCGTAGCCGAGGTTGTGGAGCGCCTGGGCCTTCGCCCCCGTCGCGGTGACGATCGTCTCGAGAAGCGCCGCATCACACATCCACTCCCGGCTGTAGACGATGATGTTGATGGTGTGCGGAGCGGTAGGGGGCGCTGTCGGGTTGGTCACCCCGGCGGTGATGAAGACCGTGACGAAGTTGTACTGGAGCACGCAGAGGTGGCGCATATCAACGGCGGTCAGGAGGCCGAAGTAATCTCTGAAAAGGCCGTGCCGGGCGGCGAGAAGTTCGAGATGGCGCACCGGTTCGCCCTCGAAGTCATGGGGCACCGTATGGTTCAAGACCGTCGTTACATCGGCGATACCACCGTTGACGCCGGTGCTCGCCGCCCTGAACCGGCCGCGAAGGAAAAGAGTATCGTCCCTGACAAAATATCTCATACGACGGAGTAGCGGACCCGGTCTTTCAGTTCCTGCTGTTTGCCCGCGTTCCAGCCTGCAACGTCCTGGAGGTACCCGGTGACCCTGCTGATCTGCACGACGTCGTGGCTCCCGCACTCCGGGCAGACGGCGTGGCCGCAGAGCGGGCAGTATTCGATACTCTCGACGATCGAGTGGTGGCAGTCGCAGTGGTCGAGCGGGCACATGACCTCAAGCGACACTTCACCGCAGTGGGGGCAGGGGGTCTCGTCCACGACGAAGTGGCAGGTGTGGCACTTGTACCGCCGCTCGTCTACGGGGATTTCGTCGAGGCTCCGGTATTTTTCCGCCAGTTTCTGCTGTTCGTGGCTCCAGTTCATGATACCAGTATCTGCAAGAGAATATATAACTCTTCAGATGCGGGGTGAGCCGCATCCGCCTCAGACCACTCATAGGGTTCGTCATCTCCCGGGGGATCGGAACGGAGAACTCATCACCGGCGGATGCGGGAGAAGCGTTCGGCTTCGGCCGCCGGGTCCTCTGCCTCGTAGATGCTCCTGCCCACGATGACCCCGTCGACCAGCCGTGCCACCGTATCGAGGTCGCCTCCCTGTGCCCCCACGCCCGGCGAGTAGATCGCCTTGTTGCCGACGATCCCCCGGAGCCGTGCGATCCGTTCCGGGCGGGTGGCCGGAGCGATGATACCGTCGGCCCGGCAGGCGACGGCGAGCGTCGCGAGGTTTTCGGCCACACCACCGTGGAAGAACTCGGTCGCCCCGGGATGGCTCATCTCGGCGACGATGTACGCCGCCCCGCTGTGGTTGTGCGCCACCTCGACGCAGGTTCTGGCGGCATCGGCTCCCACGAACCCATGGGCGATCACGGCGTCGAACCCGGCCGAGAAGACCGCTTCGCAGATGAGGCGGTTGGTGTTGGGGATATCAGCGACCTTGAAGTCGGCGATGAGCGGCAGGGCCAGATCGGCCAGGTCCCCGACGATAGAAAGGCCGGCCGAGAGAACAAGGGGGTAGCCGACCTTGATCGCGTCGATGAAGGGTGCACAGGACTTCGCGATGCTCACCGCCCGTTTCCGGTCGAGCACGTCGAGAGAGAGGATGAGCTCGGTCATTCTTCCAGCCTCTCCAGGGTTGCGGCCACGAGGAGCGGCAGGTTGATGGTCGCGTCGCCGTAGACCGTGGCGGCGGTGGCCTCCCCGGTGAGCTTGCCCCACGAGCGGGCCTCGTCGAGCGTCGCGCCCGAGAGACCGCCGAGGTCCGGCCGGTCGCCGGTGAGCTGCACCGCGTAGTCAAACCCGCTCTCGGTCATCAGTTTGCTCTGCAGGATGTAGTTCTTCGGGACGCCGCCGCCGACGAGGATGGTGCCGGCCCGCTCGGCCTCAAAGCACCGGTCAAGGAGCCCGGGCATGTCGGCAAACGCGCTGACCGTGACCCTGTGTGTCTGGGAGAAGAGCCAGTACTGCAGCCCGATCATCGAGTCCTGGATGGCGGGGCAGTAGACCGGCACCCCGGCCTTTGCCGCCGCGGAAAGGATCCCCGAGTCAAGCCGGCTGCCGATCCGGCCGAGGAGATCGGAGATCGAGACCGTCGATCCTTCAGGGAGGGACGAGTAGACGTCCTGCAGGAACTCCTCGAACCGGATGAAGGCATTGTTCGGGAGGAAGATGTCGTAGATCCGGTTGATCCCCTCCTCGCAGAGTTCGGTATCGGAGACCTCACAGGTTCCGTGGTAGTGGTGACAGCCGATCGCCTCGATGACGTCGTGGGTGAGGTTCGCCCCGGTCGAGACGAGCACGTCGATGTGTCGGCGCCCGATGAGATCGGCGACGATGCCGCCCATGCCGCCGGGTACCATGGCGCCCGAGAGGCCGAAGAACTTCAGCGCTTTCTCGTCGCGGAGCATCCGCTCGTAGATGTTGACCGCCTGCCAGAGGGATCCCCCGTTGTAGGCCCCGGCTTTCCCGAGTTCATCGACGAGTTCGCCGACCGTCATCCCGGGGCGCACCCGTGCCTGTTGTACCGCATCCCCATACTTGAAGGTCATGATACTGTTACACCAGCTTCTGTACGAGAGGTATTGGTATTCATGCACGATAATGGATTGTCTTTTCGCGAGGCCGCCGGGGAGTGCCCGTCGGGTGAAAGGAATGTCCTGCCAAAAATGCCATGATGTTGCGGGAGCCCGGTGGTCGGGCCCCCGCTGCCAGACAGGGGATGACTGGTTATTCGACACGGGATGATCCCACTCGTCCCGCCGTGTCGGGAGTCCGGTATATCCGGACCATCTCTCTAGAGAGCGGACTTTCGGGCCGGAAACGGAAGAGTACCCGGAGGGCTACCTTCGTCTTCGTTCCGTGCATACTCGGCCGCGAACTCGTACAGCCTGCCGCAAAACCCCGTCCGCCATGGTGGCACCGTCGCGGACGGACAGGTCGGGGCATGCATACTTTCGCCGCAGATAGTCGGCACGGGATCACCAGGGGATAAGTTAACACACAAACATTATAAATCTTTTTTTGTAAAGTTCATTTAGTTGACGCAATGGGGGGGGCGTCGCACTCCCGGCCCGACTGGAGCACGATCTCTTCCCACGCCGGGACGCCGCGCACCAGCGGCCGTGCCAGATGCCGGCGGGCGGTGGGGGGGACCTCGTACCACCCGGGCTTGAGGTGCCGCTCGATCAGCTCGACCCGGGGCTCGCGGCTGCGCTCGCCGCAGATCCTGCACTTGTAGCCTTTGCCGGTTCCGGCGCTCGTCATCCGTCTTCCGCAGGCCGGGCAGACCGGCGGGCGGATCCGGACAGCGTCGGCGAGGCGGGCGATCCCGAGTTTCTCGAGGTTCAGGCTCCCTCCCTTGTAACTCCCCGCTACGGTCACCGCGTCGCCGGGGACGAGCTTCCTCACGACGTCCCGGAACCCCTTGGTCGGCTCGTAGGCCATGCAGCGAACCTCAGCGCCGCTGTCCGAAAGAAGGAACGAGACGTGGCCGCCGGCCCCGGTCGTCGGGGACCCCGCGACCGTGCCCCGCACCAGGTACGACCGCCCCTCCCGGAGCGTTTTGATCGTTCCCGGGACGAGGTGGGCATCCGTCCCCTGATTGGTGGTGTAGATCTGTTCGCAGGCCGGCTCCTCGGAGCGGACAGAGGATCGCGCCTCCCGGACCCAGGCGGGGCTCTCCCCCCTGATGCCGAAGAGGACGGGGTCGGGTGTATGGGGCACCCCGACCACCACGCCGTTCTCCCGGTCGACCGTGTCCCAGGTGTGGGGGTAGGTCTTCTCCTCGGCGCGAAAGAGGCTTTCGGCGTCCACCTGCCGGGGAGTCCCCCACGCCGGGCGCTTCCGGTAGGCGAGCAGCTCGCAGGTCCGGTCGGGAAGGTCGCTTGCGATCGCCGCCGTTGCGCCGATGAGGCCGCGCCGGTTCTTGTAGCCCCGATACAGGGCCCCGGCCGCCTCGAGCACCCTGATCGCCTCGTCCACGGTGCAGTAGTCCCGGAGCGCCGCATAATAAAAGTCCGGCGGCGGGCGGGTCTCGGAGACCACCACCCCCGGGTTGGTCTTTTTGTCGCCGAACTCCGCGAGTTCTTCGACGCACGCGGTGGCGAGCGCGAAGGCCGTCTCCGCATCCCCCTCGGCCTCGATAGAGACCGCCGCGTTCCCCCGGGTCTTGTGGATGACGTTCGGGTTCAGCCTGACCAGGCGGGCGTCGATGACACGGACTCCGACATGCGCGAGCCGCCGCACCAGAACCGCCCCGATATAAGTGGTGCACATCCCGCCAGGAGAATCCGTGTCGTCGATCCCGATCCACATACCCTATAGTTTATATTATTCTCCGGCTATATCGATTCTTACGGGTTATGTCGCAGGATCGCCTTCCCCAGATGGTCATCAGCATCATGCTCCTTAGTGACTTCGACGTCTCGGAGCGGTGCAACATCCGTCCGCGAAGTTTCGACCTTATCGCGAAGAAAGGCGACAACCTCGTCATCATCAAAGTCGTCTCTCATATCGACAGCGTGAGCGCCGACATCGCCTGGGATCTCAACCTGATCGCCCGGTACCTGGAAGCAACCCCTCTCATCGTCGGAGAGCGGGCGCGTGATACGGATCTCGAGCGCGGCGTCGTCTACATCCGCTACGGACTCTTTGCCCTCAATCCCGAGACGCTTTACGACTACTTCGTGGAAGGACTCTCGCCGATGGTCTACGCCTCTCCCGGCGGCCTTTACGTGAAGATCAGGGGCGACCTCCTGCGGGAGGTGCGTGAGCGCTCCCGGATGTCGCTCGGGGATCTCGCGTCGCACCTCGGGGTCTCCCGCCGGACCATCAGCAAGTACGAGAGCGGAATGGGCACCACGCTCGACGTCGCCATCAGACTCGAGGAGCTCTTCAACGCCCCGCTCGTCGAGACGATCGAGCTCGTCGGCTACCGCTCCCCGGAGCCCGAGAACCCTCCGGAATCCACGACCGGCGACATCCTCGTCGATCTCGAACGCATGGGGATGGAGATCCACGCCATGCGGCAGGCCCCGTTCCAGGCGCTGGCCCTCTTTGATCGGCATACGATTTTGACGGCATACGGCACCTCCCAGAAGATCGTAAAGCGCGCTTCGCTCATCGGCAACCTCTCCCAGATCACGAAGACGTTTGCGGTTTGCGTCGTCACGGATTACAAAAAGCAGAAAAAAATCGGCAAAACCCTCCTTATCGGCGAAGAGCATCTCCACACCCTCGAAGACGGCTCGGAACTCATAGATATGATAAACGAGTGAATAACTTTATATAGAACTACAAACCTACCTTTCTATCGCTTAACAACGGTGATACCTATGTCAAGTCTTGGAGGACAACCAATCTTTATTCTGAAAGAGGGTAGCCAGCGTACCCGTGGCCGTGACGCACAGTCGGGCAACATCGCTGCCGCAAAGGCCGTCGCAAGCGCTGTAAGGACAACGCTCGGGCCCAAGGGCATGGACAAGATGCTCGTCGACACCATCGGCGACGTCGTCATCACGAACGACGGCGTGACCATCTTGAAGGAGATGGATATCGAGCACCCGGCTGCGAAGATGATGGTCGAGATCGCCAAGACCCAGGACGACGAGGTCGGGGACGGCACCACGACCGCAGTGGTGATCGCAGGCGAACTCCTGAAGCGTGCAGAGGACCTCCTTGACCAGGATGTACACCCCACGGTCATCGCCCACGGCTACCGCATGGCCGCCGACAGGGCGCAGGAGATTCTCGACGAGATCGCCGTCGACGTCAAGCCCGACGACATGGCGATGCTCCGCAAGCTTGCCGACACCGCCATGACCGGCAAGGGCGCCGAGGTCGCAAAGGAGAAACTCACCGAGCTCGTCGTCAAGGCTATCACGATGGTCGCCGACGCCGACGGCAGCGTCGACACCGAGTTCGTGAAGGTCGAGAAGAAAGTCGGCGGGTCCATTGAGGACTCCGAGATCGTCGAAGGCATGATCATCGACAAGGAGCGCGTGCACCCCGCCATGCCCCGTGCGGTCAAGGACGCGAAGATCCTGCTCCTGAACGCCGCCGTCGAGTTCAAGAAGACCGAAGTCGACGCCGAGATCAGCATCACGAGCCCCGACCAGCTCCAGATGTTCCTCGACGAAGAGGAGCGGATGATCAAGGGCATCGTAGACAAGATCGTCGGAAGCGGCGCAAACGTCCTCTTCTGCCAGAAGGGCATCGACGACATCGCCCAGCACTACCTGGCGAAGGCCGGCATCTTTTCCGTGCGGCGCGTCAAGAAGAGCGACATGGAGAAGCTCGCCCGCGCCACCGGTGCGGCAATCGTCAGCTCCATAGATGCCATCGCACCCGAGGAACTCGGAAAGGCGGGCAGTGTCGAGGAGAAGAAGGTCTCCGGTGAGGAGATGATCTTCGTCACCGAGTGCGAGAACCCCAAGGCGGTCTCGATCATCATCCGCGGCGGCACCGAGCACGTCGTCGATGAACTCGACCGCGTCATCGAGGACGCGCTCCGGGTCGTCAGTGTTGCCGTCGAGGACAAGAAGTTCGTCGCCGGCGGCGGTGCGCCCGAGATCGAGCTCTCGCTTCGGCTCCGCGAGCACGCCGCAAGTGTCGGCGGGCGCGCCCAGCTCGCCATCGAGGCGTTTGCAAACGCGCTCGAGATCATCCCGAGAACCCTCGCCGAGAATGCGGGTCTCGACCCGATCGACATGCTCGTCGCCCTCCGTGCCTCTCACGAGAAAGGCGGGGCGAACGCGAAATACATGGGCCTCGACGTCTTCAACGCCGTATCCGGCGATATGCTCAAGGCCGGCGTCGTCGAACCCCTGCGGGTGAAGACCCAGGCAATCGCAAGCGCTGCCGAGGCCGCCATCATGATCCTCCGGATCGACGATGTCATCGCCGCTTCCAAGTCCGCTGCACCTCCGGGTGGCCCGGGTATGGAAGAGATGGGCGGCATGGGCGGCATGG
>NZ_DAFZ01000008.1:12470-43428 GCF_002498065.1 Methanoculleus sp. UBA208
CATGGGCGGCATGGGCGGCATGCCCCCGATGTAAGATCACCGTACCGCCCCACGATACAATCCGGGGCCGCAATCCGGCCCCGCCCGTCTCTTTTTCAGTCCTCTTCCCGCCGGTCGTGATTCGGGCGTCCGGTGCCCCAGCTCGCGATCGCGCCCCGGGCGAAACGTCGCACGCACTCAAAGAGTGTGATCTTCTCAAGCTCCTGCCGGTCCGGCGGCCGTTTCTCGGAGCGCCGTCTTCCTCTTCAGCCGGTTTCTTTCTAAGATGCTGCTGGATTTTGCGGGCCCCTATGGTGAACCGGGGTGTTCGAATTTGCACATTTGTGTTAAAAATCGTTCATTCTATATAGTTACAGATATATCCCTCCTTGGGGGATTGATCCTGCCCAGGGGAAGGTAGTGCATGAGGAGCGGGAGCGATACCCGGATGACGGTGAAGAGAGCTTTGCGGCCGCCGTTCCCGTTTATGCTCCACCTCCTGCTCGCCATCCTGCTTGCGATGATCCCCGTCGTCTGCCTGATCTCGTTCGTCGATTCTGCGGTGGTCGGACAGGAACTGGAAGAGAACACCCTGGAATCGCGGAACCTGACCGAGTCCGGAATCATCCTCTCGGTGAACTTGGTTGACACCGGGTTGAAGCTCTTCGACGACACCTTAAACCCCGAGATGCGGGAGGGGTTCGGCCCGGTCCTTGCCGAGTACGAGCGGGCGGGAGGGGACCCGGGGAAGATGAACCTCTCCCGCGTCAAAGAGGAACTCGGGGGCAGGATGGACCTGTACATCATCAACGAGAGCGGTGTCATCGAGTACACCACCTATCCCCCCGATCTGGGGTACGACTTTAAGGAGATTCCTTCCTTTTACGACCGGATCACGGAGATTCGGCTCGGTGACACCTTCTCGCCCGACAGGGTCGTTGCCGAGCTCTCCACCGGAGAGCTCCGGAAGTACGCGTATCTGCCCTCTCCCGACCACCGCTACCTCTTCGAGCTCGGCCTTGCGGAGTCTGAGTTTCAGCGATACCGTGCGGAGCTGAAGTACCGGGACATGGTTCGGGAACTGGTGGACCTGAACCCGGACATCACAGAGATCCGGATCTTCGACTGCCTGGGCACCCGGATCACCGGTGAGGCACATCCCGACGACGACCGCCGGCTGGCCATGGTCCGGCAGGCATACCGGGAGAGGGCCACGCTTGAAGTGGAGAACGCCACTGCAGGTGAACTGATCCGATTCCTCTTCATCGATATGACGGATAGCAATTATGCATCGGATATGAGCATGGTCGTTGAACTGACCTACAACACGAAGGCCGCAGAGACAAAACTTGCCGGGATGCTCGACCAGCATACGAGTGTCCTGCTCATCGCGATCCTCTGCATCGGCTGCCTCTCGGCCCTCGCCGCGCACCACCTGACGCGGCCGATACGCACCCTCGTCGAGGATGTCGATGCCGTCGCCCGCGGCGACCTCTCTCACCCCATACAGGTAGACGGGGACGAGGAGTTCGTGCACCTCGGGGAGAGCGTATCGGCGATGGTCGCATCCTTAAAGGAGACCATGCGGAGGCTCCGGGAGTCGGAGGAGGAGATCATCCGGTACAGTCATGCCCTCGAAGAAGAGGTCCGGGAACGGACGGCCGCCCTTGAAGAGTCCAACCGGATGGCAACCCTCTACCTGGACATCATGGGGCACGACATCAACAACGCCAACAACGTCGCAAGCCTCTACGCGGACCTCCTCCTCGCCGACCTCGAGGGAGAGCCCGAGGCCGAGCTGCTCAGGAAGGCGAAGATGGGGCTCACGAAGAGCAGGGAGATCGTCCGGAACGTCAATACCATCCAGCATATCCAGGGGGCGTACGGCACCTTGAGCCGATCGGCCTTGACCCGCTCATAAGGCGTGAGATAGAGCGTTCTTCCATCACCGGGGTAACCTACGCCGGTACCACGGCCACCGTCCTCGCCGACGACCTCCTCTCCGAGGTCTTTGCGAACCTGCTCGGGAACGCGGCGAAATTCGGCGGTCCCGGCGTCGAAATTGCCATCCGGGTCGAGGAGCACGACGACGAGGTACTCGTCTCGGTCGAGGATACCGGGCCGGGGGTCCCGGATGCTATAAAGCCGCGGCTCTTCGACCGGCTGGTTCGGGGAACCCAGACGATGGCCGGGACCGGGCTCGGGCTCTACATCTGCCGGATGCTTGTTACGCGCTACGGCGGGAGGATCTGGGCGGACGACCGGGTGGAGGGGCGGCCGGAGTGCGGCACGGCCATCCGGTTCACCCTCAGGAAGGCAGTGTGATCTCACCCGATAATTTCCTGCACCCGCCCGACCTGCCCGTCGCGGAGCCGGACCTTGATCCCGTGGGGGTGGAAGGACGAGTTCGTCAGAATCTCGGCGACGACGCCCCGGGTGCGCTTTCCGGTTCGCTGGTCGCGTTTGAGCACGATATCCACCGTCATCCCGGGTTTGATGGCGGCCCTGTTCCGTCCGTTCATGCCAAAAAATTGTGGGGAGTCACTCTTCCCCGTCGTTCTGCTCCGCTCCGGTCCCGTTCGGCCCGGGACGGCGGTCTTCATCTGCGGGAAGAGGAGCACCTCTTTGATGGAGTCCTTGCCGGTGAGGAGCATCACCAGGCGGTCGATGCCGATGCCGACGCCCCCGGTGGGGGGCATCCCGTAGCCGAGCGCGTTGATGAAGTCGTAGTCGATCATCTGCGCCTCGAGGTCGCCCCGGCGGCGTTTGGCATCCTGCTGTTCGAGCCGGGCCTTCTGGTCGAGGGGGTCGTTTAACTCCGAGAAGCCGTTGGCCATCTCCATGCCGGCGATGAAGAGTTCGAACCGCTCCGTCAGCCCTTCCTTCTCCCGGTGCTTCTTTGCAAGCGGTGAGTTCTCGATGGGGAAGTCGTAGACGAACGTCGGCTGGATGAGGTGCTTCTCGCCGAAGTGCTCGAAGAAGAGCACAAGGAACTCGCCCCGGGTCATGGCGCTCTCGCAGCCCTCGACGCAGTGCGCGAGGCCGAAGGCGCGGAGTTCCTCGAGGCTCATAGCCTGGATATCGATCCCGGCGTACTCACGCACCGCCTCCTCCATCGAGAGGCGGCGCCAGGGGCGGGAGAAGTCCAGGTCGTGCGCCGCAAACGAGCAGGTGGTCTTCCCGAGCACCTGCTCTGCGAGGTGCGAGAGGATCTCCTCGGTGAGGTCCATCATGTCGTTGTAGTCCCGGTAGGCCTCGTAGATCTCCACCATCGAGAACTCGGGGTTGTGGTTGGTGTCGATATCCTCGTTCCTGAAGTTCTTTGCTATCTCAAAGACTTTGTCGAAACCGCCGACGACCAGGCGCTTGAGGTAGAGTTCCGGCGCGATCCGGAGGTAGAGTTTCTGCTCGAGGAAGTTGTGGTAGGTGGTGAACGGCCGGGCGTTCGCGCCGCCGTAGATCGGCTGCAGGGTGGGGGTCTCGAACTCCAGGTAGTCCCGCTCGAAGAGGAACTGGCGGAGAAGCGATATGATCCTGCTCCGGGTCCGGAAGGTCTCGCGGCTCTCCTCGTTCATGATCAGGTCGAGGTAGCGCTGCCGGTAGCGGGTCTCGACGTTCTTGAGCGCGTGGAACTTCTCGGGAAGGGGGCAGACCGATTTCGTGAGGAGTTCGAACCGGTCGACCCAGACGGTGATCTCCCCCATCTTCGTCCGGAAGACGTGGCCGACGACGCCGATGATGTCGCCGGCGTCGACATATTGCTTGAAGAGGTCGAACTGCTCCTCGCCGAGGTCGTTCTTCCGGAGATAGAGCTGGATCCTGCCGGTCGAGTCCCCGATATCGGCGAAGATCGTCTTGCCGTGCTGGCGGACGATGTAGACGCGCCCCGCGGTGCTGACCTCTTCCTCGCTTTTGTCGTGCCCGATCCCGGAGAACCGCTCCTTGATCCCGGTGACGGTATCCCTGCGGTCGAAGGTGTAGGGGTAGACCGTCACCCCGCGTTCGCGCAGTTCCTGTATCTTATCGATCTTTGCCGTGTCAAAACAGGTGTGATCCATATCGCTCATTGTGTAAATCGCTCCATTCGTCCTGCAGCCGTGCCCCGGATCGGAAATCCGGGTCAGGCGCCGCTCCGGCGAGACCGGGCCGTACGCTCGCCGGGAAATTCTATATAGTGTTCCCTTTCGGTGCTATTAATGGTTGAGGGAGGATCGGCCGAAAGGCTATCCCCGGGCCTGCACGGTTTATCCATGTAAGGATCCGGGCGGCGGTCGAAACGCCTGGAGGTCGAGACCGGGTGGTGCGAGGTGCGAGCGCCGAATGGGCCGCGGCCGTTCACGAGCCGTCACGGTTACGGCCGTGTAGATCGCCCTGAGATAGACCGGGGTGCTGCAAGCGTGGCAGGGAGCGGCTCATCCCCGGTGCAAGGCGGTACTCCTGGGGACGAACCGGACGGGAGAGGTGCCGGGTGGCCTGCCGCTCCGCCTGTATGAGATGGTTGGGGTGCGCCGGTTCCGCTTCTGTCACTCCCATTCAGTCACATCCCCGTACGAGGGATAGAGGTAGAAGATCGTCGTGTCGTCATAGGCCATCATCACCCTCTCGTTGTGATGATCAACGACCACAAACAGGCCCATATACGGGTTTACTGCCTGGTGATAGTCCTCCTCCTCGGGGAAGGGTTCCGATGTCCATGGGTGCCCCCTCCAGATCGTGGCGCTACAGCGCCCCCTCGTGGCACGTTTCTCCCGTTCGTCCACTTCGATGAAGAACGACAGTGACAGTTCATCGTTCCTGAACTCCACGTCGATGTGCTCGGTGTTCGGGTCCTCCTCCTCAAAGCCCGTCCGGATCGAGGTGATGTTCCACCCGCCCTCAAGCAGGATCCCGGCCCGCGGGTCGGCGAGGACGATCCCGATCACCTCTGTTGCGTTGACGTCGAACCTTTTCACCGGGATCTCGGAGGTGTTGATGGGGATCGAGATGTTCCCCTGCTCGTAGTGGAGGATCGGGGCGGGGGTGACGGTTTCCGGTGTATCGGTGTCCCAGAAACCGATGCACCCGGCCCCGAGCGCCAGGAGCAGCAGCGCAAGGGAGAGAATGAAGATCCGCTTCATCCTGACGCCTCCACGCTTTCATACCACTCTCTCCCGTACGAGGGGTAGAGATAGAAGATCGTCGTTTCGTTGTAGACCATCACCACCCGCTCGTTGTGGTGATCGAAGACATAGGTGTGGTAGAAAGTCCGGTTCTGGTGGTAGTCTTCAGGATAGGGGCCTGCAAACGGTCCCCCAAGCCAGCGTGGGGCATTGCAGCGCCCCCAGCCGGTCTGCCCCTCCCGTTCGTCCACTTCGATGAAGAACGACGGTGACGGTTCATCGCTCCGGAACTCTACGTCGACATGCGTCCTCAAGTCGTAATCATAGTTTGTCCGGACCGAGGCTATCTTCCAGCCGCCCTCAAGCAGAGCACCGGCCCGCTGGTCGGCAAGGAGGATCTCGATCACCTCTGTGGCATTGATGTCAAACTTTTTTACCGGAATCTCGGAGGTGTTGATGGGGATCGAGACATCCCCCCGCTCGTAGTGGAGGACCGGTGCGGGGGTGGCGTTTT
Organism: Methanoculleus sp. UBA208; assembly: GCF_002498065.1. GTDB lineage: Archaea > Halobacteriota > Methanomicrobia > Methanomicrobiales > Methanoculleaceae > Methanoculleus. Next base: position 18,063 of record NZ_DAFZ01000008.1, read on the forward strand.
CCGGTGTGCCGGTGCATCCGGCCCCGAATGTCAGGAGCAGCAGCGCAACAAGGAGAACGGGATTCTGTCTCATCCGGCTCTCTCCGCGGGTATGGAGTCGTGCCCGTGAGAGGTTCTGGCCGGTCTCCGCCGTGAAATCCCTGAAGGAGTTACGGAGTTCAGCTGAGTCGTGCCCGTGAGAGGTTCTGGCCGGTCTCCGCCTGCCGGTAGTACCCGATCCGGACGGGGGCGGCTGCCGGAGGCTGTACGTCATGATTGAGACTCGGTGTCCCTCTATAAACGATTTCTGTGTCACGCATCTACACGTTGAGACTGCCGGGTAGAATCCTTACCTGGAATCTACTGCAACAGGCTGCTATTCGGGGCCGCGTGGCATGGTAGTGTTTCACAGTTCCGGATCGTCCCCCGGCCTGTATGGCGGCTCTCCGGCTTGGTGGTGCCGTGCCTGATCACATCCACGCCGCTCACGGACAGGACGCGAGCGATCTTGCGCCCCGGAGCGGGTAACTCCGGAGCATAAGTTCCTCCAGTGCAGCGGTGTGATCGGGGAGAACGGCCGGCCCGAAAACCCCGTAGTAAACGATGAAGTAATCTTCGTGTTCCGGGGATAGCGGCTTTTCGACAGCGGCGAAGTAACCGGACGATGCCTCGCTCTCGTATTTCGTCACGGTGATGGGGCTAACGATCGGTTCGTCCGGTGATCTATCCGGTTTTCCCGGGAGGATCAACCCGGCGGAAGCGACGTTCCCGGACGACCGAAGGCGACTGCAGAGGTTCTCTTCCGCCCGCGCGAGATCCGCGTCATCGTCGAAGTACCAGTTGACGACCAGATACCGGTCGCCCGACCCGGTGTCGAGATACGCGGCATGGCTGCAGTACGGGGAGAGATCCGGAAACGGGGGTGGGCATCCTTCTTCGATATCGCCTGACAAGACGATATCCCCCTCGGTCGTTCTGTTCACGACGACCGACCCGTTTTCCGCATACCCATACCCGGGCTGGGGGATATACCATTTTTGCAGAGCCCCGGGGGGAGGATACCCGGGACCGATCATGAGAAGGTCGAAGAGCAGAAGGGCGCCGAGAGCACCGACGGCGATCAGGAGGAGAACCAGTGCGGCCCTGCCGGTTCTATCGTTTTGAAGGAATCTCATGCAGATCATCCGTCCGTCGTTCGGGGCGCCAACCGGAGGGGGTATCCCTGCACGTGTCGGGCAGGGTGCCGGTTCCGGTACCCGCGCTGGAGAGTTCAACGTTCTTCTATATCCCTTTTCTGTGACGATCATCTACATGTCAGACCCGTGCCGGACCACCCCCCCGAAGACCGGCCTCTATAAGCACGAAAACGGTGCCGCGCCGGACGGCGAGATCCGTGGCCGGAGGAGCGGAACCGCCTCCGGTCTCTTCGCGGGTCGATCCGGGGTGGGTGAGATAAGTTCCTGCGCCAAAACACAATGCATAAGAAGGTTATACGAGTTACCGTCAATAGTGTGGGCATGATGCAGGAGGCGGAGAGAGAGGTGGCGATAGAGAGACTTGCGGCGGTCATCGGCGAATGCCGGAAGTGCCCCCTCTGGGAAAATACCCACCACGCGGTCCCCGGGGAGGGGGCCGCCGGGGCCGACCTCATGCTCATCGGCGAAGCGCCGGGGAAACAGGAAGACCTCACCGGGAGGCCGTTCGTGGGGCGGGCGGGGAAACTCCTCGAAGGCCTTCTTTCCGGGATCGGTCTCTCACGGGACGATGTCTTCATCGCAAACATCGTCAAGCACCGGCCGCCCGGGAACCGCGACCCCCGGGACGAGGAGATCCGGGCCTGCACCCCGTACCTCGAGGAGCAGATCCGGATCATCGGGCCGAAGGTGATCGTGATGCTGGGGCGGCACTCGAGCAGGTATATCCTCTCGTTCCTCTCCGTCGAGTTCGATCGGATCACGGAGATCCGGGGGACGGTCTACCAGGGCGTCCTCTTCGGCCACCTGGTCCGCCTCATCCCCACCCTCCACCCTGCCGCCGCGCTCTACAACCCGGCATACCGGGAAGCGCTGGAAGAAGATTTCGGGATCATCGGGCGCGAACTCGCGGAATTTGGAGGATCTGAGACACAGAACTGAAGGGCCATGGCAAAAGAGCGATCATATGGTGCGGTCGTCGTCCGGCAGGATACGAATCCCCAGTATCTCATCCTGCAGTACGGGGCCGGGCACTGGGATCTGGTGAAGGGACACGGCATGCGCGGCGAGAGCGAGGAGGAGACGGTGCTCCGCGAACTTGAGGAGGAGACCGGGATCACCCGGGCCACGTTCGTCCCCGGGTTTCGGGAGGAGGTCCACTACTTCTTCCAGCGCCGGGCACACACGGTCTACAAGGAGGTCGTCTACTATCTTATCGAGACCCCGGAAGAGGAGGTGACGCTCTCGGACGAGCATATCGCCTATAAGTGGCTCCCGCGCGATAAAGCGCTGCAGACGATCACCTTCGCGAACTCGAGAAGGGTCGTTGCCGGGGCGCACGAGCACCTGAAGGCACTTCGGAGCCCGAAGAGCGCGTGACCGAGAACCTGGCCCGCTCATCATTACATTTTTCTCTCCTCGGGAAGTTCTTTCACCTCCTGTCCGAGGAAGTAACTTACGACGGTCCTGATGGCGACGAGCGCCCCGAGGATGGTCAGATCCTCGAGTGTCGGTTCGAGGATGGTCTTTAAGACATCGGCGGCAACGAAGAACTCGAGACCGATCAGGATGCGCGTGGTGAAGAACCACCTGATGTCGTGGTAACTCTGCTTTCGGAGGCGCGTCTCCCGCGCCAGGAGCTCGACGATCGCGATCGCCGCTCCGTAGACGATAAAGAGCGCCCCGAACGTCCCGAGGACTATCTCGGCGATCCCGATGAACGTCTCGAGTACCATATGCCCCCGGCCGGGCATATCGGCGACGGGGGGCTTATACGTTACTGGGCCCGGGAGAGGCGCCCCCGGACTCTCAGGCGCTCTCCGGTTCCAGGGGCACGACAAAGCGGTAGCCGTTGTACCGCTCGACCGTCACGGGAACACCGTAGACCGCCTCGATGGTCTCCGGCGTCACCACGTCGGGGCTCCCCGCGGCGTGGATGACGCCGTCCTTTAAGAGAATGAACCGGTCGGCGTAGCGGAGCGCCATGTTCAGGTCGTGCATCGTCATCACCGCGGCAACGTTGTGCTCCGTCGTCACCTGCCTGACGATCCCGAGGATCTCGAGCTGGTTTCTGAGGTCGAGGCTGCTCGTCGGTTCGTCGAGAAGCAGCACCCGCGGCTCCTGCACGAGCGCTCTTGCGATGCTCACCTTCTGGAGTTCCCCGCCGCTCATCTCGTCGATGTAGCGCAGCGTCAGGTATTCGAGGTGGAGCATCCGGATCGCCGCCTCGACGATCCGGATATCCTTTTCCGTCACGTCCCACCCGATATGCGGCCGGCGCCCGAGGAGGATCGCGTCGAAAACGGTCATCCGGCCTGCCTCGCATCGTTGCGGGACGTAACCCACCTTCCGGGCGATCTCCATCCTGTCTGCGGTGAGGAGGTCCGCTCCCTCGACGAGGACCGACCCGGCCTTAGGCCGCAGAATGGCGTTCATGCACTTCAAGAGCGTCGTCTTCCCGACGCCGTTCGGGCCCAGGATTGCGAGGACCTGGTGGGGCGAGAGTTCGAACGTGATATCCCGGATGACCGGGGCGCTCCGGTAGGTGAACGCCACGCCGGCGACATCGAGGATCATCGCCGGTACCCCCGTAAGAGCAGGTAGATGAAGACCGGCGCGCCTAAAAATGCCGTGAGCACGGCGACGGGAAGGATATACGGCGCCACGATGACCCGGGCGACGGTATCGGAGGCGAGGAGGAGGATCCCGCCCATCACGCAGGAGCCGGGGATAAGATAGCGCTGGTCGTCGCCGATGAGTCTCCTCACCATGTGCGGACAGACCAGGCCCACGAACCCGATGACCCCCAGGAACGAGACGATCACGGCGGAGACAAGGGCCGCGACGACCATCCCGATATCCCGCACCGCTTCGACGCTGACGCCGAGCCCTTTTGCGGTCTCGTCGCCGGCGTCGATCGCGTTGTAGTTCCAGCGGTTCGCGATGAAGTAGAGCGAGGCCGCCACGGTGACGAGGGCCATGATCCCGAGTTCCTGCCAGCTGGCCCGGCCGACGTCGCCGAACGTCCAGAAGACGACTGCGGCGAGCTGGGTGTCGTCGGCGAAGTACTGGAGAAACATCGTCCCCGCCGTGAAGAGGGAGGAAAGGGCGACGCCGGCGAGCACCATCACCTCGGGGGAGGCTCCCCGCAGCCGGGAGATCAGGAGGATCACCGCGGTAGCGAGGAGGCAGAAGATGAACGCGACCATCGTCGTCAGGTAGGGGTTGTTTACGGTGACGGCGTCGGCGATCGTCGACTGCATCTCTCCCGCGCCGAGGAGGATGACCGAGACGGCCGCCCCGAATGCGCCGGCGTTGGAGATGCCGAGCGTGAACGGCGACCCGAGCGGGTTACGAAGGATCGACTGCATGGCGACGCCTGCCACCGAGAGCCCCACCCCGGCGACGATCGCGGCAAGCGCCTGCGGGAGGCGGATGTTCCAGACGATCCGGTCGGTGCTGGATACTTCGAGAACGGCGTCGGGGTTGAGGAGCAGGGTTATCCGGTCGGCGATACCGTTCACGATGGAGAGGAGGACGTCGTACGGAGGGATGCCGACCGCACCGACCGATATGGATACGATCAGGAGGAGGAAGAGGAGGACTACCCCGCCGAGTATCCAGAGGTGCTTTCGCCGCACGTAGCCCAGGTAATCTCTCGGGATGGTCCCGTCTGCAAAGTGCATCTCTTCATACCCTCCTGTTCGAGCCCGACGTTACAGCTGGATCTCCTCAAAGCCGAGGTTCCGGTACTGGTTGTTGTGCTCGCCGAAGACCGGTTTCCCGACGAAGAACGTGTAAATCTCGTCCGCTTTCTCCTCGGGGTCGATGTCGGCGAACCGGTCGGGGTAGAGGGTCTTGCCGATGAAGTAGGCGTTGGCGAGCACAGTCTCGTAGTTTGTGCTGTAGAAGTTGTACGGGAGAACACCGTAGACCCGGCCTTCCTTTGCGGCGGAGAGGCCCTGGAGTGCGGGGTCGTTCTTCAGTTCCCCGATCGCCCCGTCGCTCTCCATCTGGATGGTGCCGACGTCGATGAAGATGTACCCGGGGTCCCAGTCGACGAGCGCCTCTTTCGCGACGTCGGCGTGGGCGGTGCCGAGTCCGGCCGCGACGTTCTTCGCGTGCACCCAGGAAAACGGCGGGTAGGCGGGTTCTGTGGAGATGATGCCGTGGGCGCCCGCCGAGGAGACGCCGCCGACGTAGACCGTCTTCTGCTCGCTCTCGGGGATATCGGCGGTCCGGGATTCGAGGTCGGCGATCGTCGCCTCGATGTAGGCGATCACCTCTTCGGCCCGGTCCTCCTTCCCGAGGACCTCGCCCATCGTGCGGAGCCCGGTGTACATCTCCGCCTGCTCGGCGTCGTTCCTGAGCGAGCCGTAGGGGAACGCCACGACCGGGATGCCGGTCTTTGTCTCGAGTTTGTCGGCCTCGGCGGCACTGGTGCCGTATGCCGTTCCGGTGGACCCTGTCTTGAAGATGACCGCGGGACCGATGCCGAGGATCTTCTCGGGGTCGTCCTTGCCCCTGAACTCGCCGATCAGGGGAAGGTCTTTGAACTGCGACCCGTAGGCGAGGGCGTAAGGCCGGCCTTCTATCGGGTGCTCCCTCGTCTCCTGGTCGTCGACACCGACGGCGAGGTCCTGGCTCTGCAGGTAGACGAGGTAGCGGAGGCACCCGGAGCCCGAGCAAACGACGCTCTCCAGGTTCGACGGGACGGTGACCGTCCTGCCGAACCCGTCGGTGACCGAGGCCGTCTGGCCGGTGGGGCCCTGGGCGGTGGCCGGAACGTTATCGGTGCCGGTGCACCCTGCGGCGAGCATAAGCACAACAAGGGCCGCAAGCACCGCGGCCGCGAGGAATCCTTGGTATCGAGACTGGGTCATACTAACATCAATTGTCGTAACACTGTTTATTATAGTTATCGAATTAAGGCCTATCTGGTATGACTAAATGCAAATAAGTGTTACCCGTGCCGATGTTCGGCCGTGGCGGTTCACGGGCCAAAACCACGTGTGCCGTATCTGCCGCGCTCCCTGATGGAAACCGGGTCCGTTCCCGCGGGATGGATAACTATTATGGGCGACCGGGCTAATCCCTGAAACAGGACACCGGTCATGCAACACCGGCACGACCGGCATAGAGCGAGGGATATGCATGCCGGAGAGAATGTTAACCGAATCCGAGGGATACCGCCTGCTGGACTCGTGCGGGATACCCGTGCCGCCCCACCACCTGGCTACCAGCGCCGGCGACGCCCGGGCGGCCGCCGGACGGATAGGCTACCCCGTCGTCATGAAGGTCATCTCTCCGGAGATCGTCCACAAAAGCGATGTCGGCGGGGTCATCACCGGAATCGAGGGGCCCGACGAGGCTGAAGAAGCTTTTTCGGCCATTATGCAGAACAGTGCCGCCCATGCCCCGGAGGCGAAGGTCGCCGGCATCATCGTGGAGAAGCAGATGCCCGGAGGACTCGAAGTGCTGATCGGCGGGAAGACCGATCCGTCGTTCGGGAAGGTCATCACGTTCGGCCTCGGAGGCAAACTGGTGGAACTCCTCGAAGACGTCTCCATCCGCGTGCTCCCCGTCACCGACGACGAGATCCGCAGGATGATCCGGGAGATCGAGGGCTACCGGCTTATCCGTGGGTACCGGGGAGAGCCTCCGAAGGACGAGGAGGCGCTTGTCGGTGTCATCGCCGCAATGGCCCGTGTCTTCATCGAGGACCCCCGGATTCGGGAATTCGACCTGAACCCGGTCATCGTGTATGAGAAAGGTGTCAGCGTCGTCGATGCGAGGATCATCGTCGGGGATACCGTCGGGGGCGAGGCCGCCCGCCTCAGGGTCCGGGCACCCCCGGATATCTTCTACCCGGCCTCCATCGCCGTGATCGGCGCCTCCGCGAGCCCGAACAAGGTGGGCTACTCCGTCCTCCGGAATCTGCTCTCTTTTCCCGGGAACCTCTATCCGGTCAATCCGTCCCGAACAGAACTCTTCGGGCGAAAGGCCTACCCCTCCGTTGCAGAGATCCCGGGCCCGGTCGACTGGGCGGTCATCGCTGTCCCTGCCCGTGTCGTCCCGGGGGTGATGCAGGAGTGCGGGGAGAAAGGCGTCCGGCTCGCGGTCATCGTCACCGCCGGATTCCGCGAGATCGGCGGTGAGGGCGCAGCCCTCGAAGAGGAGGTCGCAAAGATAGCGAAGAGGCATGGGATCCGGATCATCGGCCCGAACTGCCTCGGGATCATGATGCCGCATCAGGGGATCAACGCCACGTTCGACCCGGTCTCGCCGAGGGCCGGGGACGTCGCCTTCATCTCCCAGAGCGGCGCGATCATCACCACCGTCGTCGACTGGAGCCTCTCTGAGGAGTTCGGGTTCTCAACTGTCATCAGCGTCGGGAACCAGGCGGATCTCGGGTTCGAGCACTACCTCCGGTTCGCCGAGCAGGACGAAAAAACCCGGTCGGTCACCCTGTACGTCGAGGAGATCCAGGACGGGCGCGGGTTTGCCCAGATTGTGCGTGAGGTTGCCGGGAGAAAACCGGTGGTGGCGGTGAAGTCCGGGTCGTCACGGAAGGGCAAGGCTGCGGCATCGTCCCATACCGGCTCGCTTGCCGGGAGTTATGACGTCTACGTCGCGGCATTCAGGCAGGCGGGGGTGATCCCGGCCCGGAGCCTGCGGGACGCCTTTAATCTGGCGGAGCTTCTGGCATCCGAAGGCTGCCCGCGAGGCAACCGTGCGATCGCCGTCACCAGTGCGGGAGGGTTCGCCGTCCTCGCCTCCGACTACGCCGAGGAGTACGGGGTCGATATGGTCGACCTCCCGGATGACGTGCTTCGCGAATTGAGCGCGTTCCTGCCGCCGTTCTGGAACCACTCAAACCCCATGGATATCCTCGGGGATGCCGACGCCACCCGGTTCGCCGCTCTCTTCGACGTGCTGATCCGTCACCAGGACTTCTGGGATATCGCGTTCGTGATCGCCGTGCCGACCACGGTCGTAGATCCGGCGCACGTTGCAAACGAGATCGTCCGGTTCTCCCGGAACACGGAGAAGATGGTGGTGGGCTGCATGCTCGGCGGCGACAGCATCAGGAGCGGCCTGCGCATCCTCAGGGGTTCCCGGATCCCGAACTTCGAAGAGCTTGAGGATGCGTTCAAGGCGGTGGGAAGCATCCTGGAGGTCAGGACCGCCCGGAAAGGGTGAGCGGTTCCGACTGTCCCGTGACGACCCGTATCCGGGCGGCGGACAGTAAAACCTGTTTCCCTCCAGATTCCCGGAAACCTTTTATACGCCTCCCCTGTATTCCGCCACATCAGAACGAATGACGGGTTCCATCACCCGGGAGATGAATACGGATGCTGTTTGAGAAGATTAAGTCCGATATCCTTGCTCACAATTCATACGTCATCGGAGCGGGCGGAGAGATGGCGGTCATCGATCCGAGACGCGACTGTCAGGTCTACACGAACATTGCCGAGCACGAGAACATGAAGATCACGAAGATCTTCGAGACGCACAAGAACGAGGACTATGTCATCGGCTCCCGGGAACTCGCCAACCCGACCGGGGCGGAGATCCTTCACGGGGCACGGGAGGAGTTCAGGTTCGGCACCCCGGTCCGGGAAGGAGAGATGTTCAGGCTCGGCCCGCTCGAGTTTGAAGTCCTGGAGACGCCCGGCCACACCGTAGAAAGCATATCGCTCCTGCTCCGTGACCGGTCCGTCTCCGACGACCCGTTGATGGTCTTTACGGGCGATGCGCTCTTTGCCGGCGATGTGGGGAGGACCGATCTCGCCGGCGAGGATAAGCGGCGGGAGGCCTCGGAGATGCTGTACGCGAGCCTGCACGAGAAACTTCTCCCTCTCCCGGACAGCGTGATCGTCTGTCCTGCCCACGGCGCAGGTTCGGTCTGCGGCGGGAATATCAGCGACCGGGAGTATTCGACCATCGGGTTTGAAAAGGCGACGAACGAGTTGCTCTCCCTCTCGAAGGAAGAGTTCGTCGAGCGCAAGGTGAACGAACGGCTCTACGAGCCGCCGTATTTTGCCATGATGCGGAAACTCAACCGGGAAGGCCCGCCCCTGATCCACAACCTGCCGCACCTGCGGGCTTATACGGCCAGGGAGATACGATCGCTCCTGGACCGGAAGGCGCAGATTGTCGACATCCGGTCGCCGACGAGCTTCGCCGGCGGGCATATCCCCGGGACCCTCAGCATCTGGCGGAACGGCCTGCCCCTCTACATGGGCTACTACTTAAATTACGAGGACCCGATCATCCTCGTGGACGACTTCAACCTGGGCATGGACCGCGTGGTGCGCCATTTCGTGCGGCTCGGCTACGACAACATCGCGGGATACCTCGCGGGTGGGTTTGCAGCCTGGTTCAGGCAGGGCGAGGAGATCGAGCGCTCCGGCACCTGGTCCCCCTCCGACCTCGCGGAGCACCTGGACGACCCGTCGGTCTGGGTTCTCGACGTCAGGAATGTCAACCACCGGGAGGAGGACGGCCACATCGAGGGCTCCCACCACATCTACGTCGGAGAGCTCGAAGAGCACCTGGCAAAGATCCCGGAGGAGAAGCAGATCGTCGTCCACTGCGACGTCGGGTTCAAGGGGAGCCTTGCGGCAAGCATCCTTGAGAAGCACGGGTTCCGGCACGTCACCAACCTGCTCGGCGGCACCATCGGCTGGGAGGCGGCGAATTATCCGCTGGTTAAGGAGGAGGAGGAGAAACCCCTTTCCGCCTCTCCGGCGCCGTAAGGGCCGGGGTGGTGGTGCAGGTTGGTTCGGGTCGTGTCTCCCCATCCACGACCCGGCATGCCGTTCCCGGCCAGTAAACTGGTGCATGCCGGAATCTTTATCCGGGAAGTATGCCTCAGGGTGACCGTGGAGGAATGAACATGGCAGCAATGGGTAAGCCTTCCGTGGCCAAAGTCATCGAGTTGATCGGCAGTTCCCCGACCGGATGGGAGGATGCCGCGGCAAATGCGGTGAAGGAGGCCGCGAAAACCGTTAAAAACATACGACATGTCTACCTGAAAGAATGCACCGCGAAGGTGGAAAACGACAGAATCGTGGAATATCGTGCCAACGTGAAAGTTACGTTCATCGTGGAAAGGGAGAGTTGACCTTTTTCCATCATTCTTTTCTGAGGGCCTTTCCAGGTCCGGTACTTCGCTGGAGTTTCGGGGAACCCTCCTGGAGGTCAAACCACTGACTTTCTTCGAAGCCGTTAGGCTTCTCGAACTCCGGCCCTTCGGCCCGTCGTCTTTCGCACCTGACGGTGCTCAAGCTCCTGCCTACGGGCAGTCGCATTCCGTTGGAACGTCGCACTTCGAAGACCTTCGGCCTTCTCAAGCTCCGGACGTCCCATCCGTCGCATCCTCCGGGGCACGCATCGTCTATCGCCACGCGGGGAACGACTGCCGGTATGTGCGACGGGCCGGAGGGCCGGAGCGTGAGAAGACGCTTCCGCGTCTTCGAGTAGGAGTTTGAGAAGAGCGAAGAAACCCTCACGGCGCTCCTGTACCTGACCTATTGGGTATCGACTCCTGCATCATACCATTCCCTCCACAACCGCCACTTCGTCCTCCGCGAGCCCGTAGAGCTCATACACCAGCCTATCGATCTGCCGGTCGGTCGCGTCGATCATCCCGGCGAGCACCTCCTTCTCGTGCGGGGCCTTCGCCGCCGCGAGGCGCTTATTCAGGTCGAGCATCTGCTCCACGAGGGCAACCCTGCGGTCGTGGCGGACAGCATCGGCGGGACAAGCCGTTTTCGGGCACCGAACCACGGCAGAGGATGATCAGGCGGCCTCGTCATCAAGCATCTGCCTGACTGCAACCTGTAGTTCCGGGATCTTGTTCCTGATAACGTCCCACACGATCTCGTTATGGATCCCGAAGTATGCGTGAATGAGGATGTCTCGCATTCCTGCAATCTTTCTCCAGGAAATATCGGCGTGTTCGCATTTTAGCGGTTCGGGGATGAGTTTCACGGCCTCACCGATGACCATGAGGTTCCGGATCACTCCGTCCTGCACCAGGTCGTCTGCCAGAAACTCCTCGTAGTCCATTCCCCGGGTGTATCGGTCAATTCTCCTGATAGCTTCAAGGATATCGCGGAGATAAAGGTTATATTCCCGGGACATACCGAACACTCCGGAGGATATGCGGTGCGAGAGCCGGTTTTATGGCATCGCGGTCGACGAGGTCAACTCTTCTCCCGAAGAGATCTTCAAGGAAGAACTTGAGGTCCATGTACGTGTCAAAGGAGCGCCCTCCTTCCTTGAACTCGATGAGGATATCGATATCGCTCTCTTCGCGCTCTTCGCCCCGGGCAAACGACCCGAAGACCCCGATCCGCCGGACGCCCAGGCTCCTGATCCGTTCACGGTGTTCCGCCAGCGCACCGAGGATGCCATCAGCCGTAAGCATACCGTATCATACTCCTGTTACCCGCCCATCAGGATAACGCTTTTCCCCCGGGTTGCCGGTCGCAGGGTTGTGCCGGCAGGAGCGTCGGCTGCTCCGGCCGGGATCCGGACATCCTCGACGACGAGCCCGGCCTCGACCCGCAATGAGCCATACACTTTTCGCAGTTCCGGGAGCGGGTTCATCGCATCAGGCCGCCCCCTCCACAACCGCGATCTCCTCCTCCGCGAGCCCGTACAACTCATACACCAGCCTATCGATCTGCCGGTCGGTCGCGTCGATCATCCCGGCGAGCACCTCTTTCTCGTGCGGGGCCTTCGCCGCCGCGAGGCGCCTGTTCAGGTCGAGCATCTGCTCCACGAGGGCGACCATGCGGTCGTGGCGGGCGGCGTCGGCGGGGTTGGAGGGGTTGATGGTACGGATTGGGAAGGTCTTCAGGATCACCGCAGCGGGCATGAAGAACCCTCCCCGGAGTTTCGGCAGGATCATCTCATAGAGGAAAGCGGTCAGTCTGCTGTTGAGAATCCCTAACAGGTAAGGGTCTGCCTTCGAAATGATGAAGCACTTATTGTTGGCGTATTTCCCATCTAAATCAAACGTAAACTCAGGTTTGCTGCAAATCTCCGGATAAATAATCTTGGGCTTGTCAAACTCCATGTAGTAGTCGATCGAATCCTGTATCTCGTACCACTTATAAGAGCCAGGCTTTCTCCCCGGCCACATATCTCCTTTCCATTCTGGAGGTTTGGGTGTTAACTCGGATTTGAATTGTTTCAGATACTGTTCTATGACTGGGTACTGACGAATCTCGATCCCTCTCCGCGTAAAAATTAAAAAATTGTCTGAATTAAGCGGCTGGTAGCGTTTAACATCCTTGCCTATGATGAACGATTTGATAATTTCTGCGTTTTTCGGGTCTTCGGACACCAACCGATCTTTTGTTTTACCGTCGATGATAAACGCCTTGTTGAATCCAGTTAATACACCGCGGTAAAGGTTGTTCCCGACATAATCCGAAAGTGAAGTTCCTACGCGCTTTATCTTCTCTAATAACTCTATCACTGATTCGTCGACCATTGACCACCCTGCATCGTCAAGTTTGTCCTGTTGCACAGGGTTACAGCGCTCCCTTACGAGCGCCCCTAAATCTGAGAAGTCGAGCGAGTCTACCTGAACGGAATTGAAGAACACCCCCGGTTCCCCAGTGGATACCCGCACAATACACGGATACGTCGTCGCGTTCTGGAACACCCGCAGATCCCCAAAGTCCACGATCTCCTCGATCCGCTTCTCCTTCAACCACGCCCGCAGGGGTTTCCCGTAATTCGCCCGCATCCATTTGTTCGCCACGATATAAGCGAACTGCCCGCCCGGCCGGAGGAGCGAGACCCCCTTCTCGATGAAGTAGGTGTAGAGGTCGGCGACCCCGTGGTAGACTGCGTAGTGCTCCTTCGCGTAGTCCTTGAACTCCCGTCCGAGGACCTCCTGGCGCACATACGGCGGGTTCCCGATCACGGCGTCGAACCCGCCCGCCTGCATGACGGCCGGGAACGCCCGATTCCAGTCGAAGGCGTTGATCCGGAAGATCGTCTCCTCGTCGTCGAGGGTCAACTGCACGTCATGGTAGATATCGGGGCCGATCAGAGAGTTCCCGCACTTGATATTGTTGTGGAGCGACGGCAGCACCCGCTCCTGGGTAATCGTGAGCTGTTTGCCGATCCGCTCGGACTTCTCGCCCTCCAGCACCTTGAGGAGGAGCGAGAGTTTCGTCACCTCCACCGCCTGCGGATCGATATCCACGCCGTAGATGTTGTTCAAGAGGATCCGCTTCTTCTCCTCCGTCGTCAGCCGCCAGTCGGTATCGGTCGCCTGGTAGACCGGGAGGAAGTACTCGTCGCCGTTCCCCCGCTTCTTCTTACCGCGGCCCTTCTTCACCGGCGCAGGTTTTGCCGGCAGGAGTGTGAGCACCGCCGCGTCGGTCACCTTCGCCCCGCCCGAAAGAAGCGGGACGAGGTTGTCCATGTACCACGCGAGGTGCCAGTCGAGGAGGTACTGGTAGGCGCCGAGGAGGAACGACCCCGAGCCGCAGGCCGGGTCGAGGACGTGGAGGTCCGCCACCGCCTTCGGGTCCTTCCCCGCAACAAGGCTCCCGACGGTCTGCTTCACGATGTACTCCACGATATAGGTCGGCGTGTAGAAGACCCCACCCGCCTTCTTCACCTCCGGCTTCTCCTCGACCCTCGCCTGGTGCCCGGCCGTCAGGCGGATGACCTTCCCCAGGAACTGCTCGTAGACCTGGCCGAGGATGTCCGCCGGGAAGACCGAGAACTCGTAGGGCGAGTCCGGGTAGTAGAGGTGGCCGATGATCTGCTTGAGCACCCTATCGTCGATGGAGAGGGAGAGCGTCAGGTTATCCGGGTCTTCCCGGCCAACCTCCGCGGAGAAGTGGAAAAGCCCGGAGTTGTACCGGTCGTCCGCGTAACGGAAGAGTCCCTTCAACTGCTCGTAGACATCCTTCTCGGCAGCGATCCGCTTCAACTGCCCGTACTCCTCGATCCCGCGGTCCTCGCAGATCCGGAGGAACACAATCCGGTCGATCGTCTTCTGCACCGCCGCGTTCAGTTCCCGGACCGAGAGATCCTTATTCCGGATCGCGATGTTCTTCGCGAGGAGGTCCCGCCACCCCTCGATCTCCGCGAGGAAGGCGTCGTCGATGCCGGCGGTGCCCTTTCCGCCTTTCTTCAGTTTCAGATTGTCGACATAATTATCATACCCGCCGGTCAGGATGCCCTGCTTTGAGAAGATCGCCGCGATCTCGTCCCATTTCTCGATATAGTCGGTGTACCGGTAGTAGCCGATCCGTTTTGCCGATGCCTTGTCCGTCGGGGAGGGTTTTGCCGTGCAGTCGTAGACGATGAACTCCTCGAAGTCCGTGAGCAGGCTGACCGGCAGTTTCGCGCTCCAGGCGTACCGGCGCACCTGGTAGGCGGGCTCCGGGTTCTCCTTGAGGTTCACGGCGGGCTTCTTCGCCTCGACAAAGAACTTCCGCACCCCCCCGATCCGAAACGAGTAGTCCGGCGCCTTGGTGGACGTCTCCACCTTCACCGTATCCTCGTGGATCACGTCTTTGTAGCGTTCATCGAGCCCCGAGCGGTTGTTCACGTCCCAGCCGAGGGCCTCAAAGAAAGGATCGATGAACTCCTTTCTGACCTGGAACTCGTTGTAGGACTGTGACGTATACTTTGCATAATACCGGTCGAACCGTTTGACCAGATCGACGATCTCGGGCGGGGCGGGCATGGCTATCAGTGGAATATGGAAAGGAGGCAGGCATTAGGGTTTGCATTTATTCACGCTGCCCGGAGGAGCGGGATATTGATTTTATTGTCAGCCGGAGGCCGCCGGCTCCGGTCCCATCTCTATCCCGCTCACCGGACCGCGCCCTCCGGGAGATCCTCCGGCTCCGGCAACGGGGGAAGATCGGTCTCCACGGTCCACCCCGGGTGCAGCAGCGCCTCGGTATAGGCACACCCGGCAATCAGTAGAGGTCGCGCTCATCCTTCATCCGGTCGAGCGGATGTACCCCACGCCGCCTCTGATCCTGTCCGGCAGATCCCGGTATGCCGAGCCGGGGATCTCGGGGTCGATCCTGTCGGGAGCGTTGGGGTCGTCGCCCTCGCCCCGGACGACGATCACGGCCCCTTCTCGCTCCAGGGTTATCATCCAGTGTGCCATCACACCTCTTCGACAACCTCCCAGCGGCCGCCTTTCCGTGGCCCCACTCGCTTGAGCCGACCTGCCTGCTTGAGCTGCCGAAGTTGCCATTCAACCCCTTTTGGCGTGATACCGATCTGTTCAGCCAGCTCATTCGTACTGATGGTTGGGTCCGCTGCGATCAGGGCGAGGATCCTTTCCCTAGTTTTCTCCCTAGTTTCTTCCCTAGGTTTTTCCCCAGGTTCTCTCTCTGTCTCATTGTGGTGAGCCCGGCGTATGATCGTCTGGAACCCGTCGCTGACGGCAAACTCCGGCTCCGGCAGACCTGCCTTGATGCAGTGCCGGATCATGTCCCGCGTCCCCGTGCCCATCCGCTCGATGTAGCCGGTCAGGTACATCGGCTCGGCGAGGAGCGGGTTGCCCGGCACCGACCCGTGGGCCTGCCGAAGTTTCTCCAGGGTCAGGGACGGCGGGAGCGTGCCCGGGTTCCAGACCTCCAGACGGTCCGAAAAGAGCATCACCTGCACGCTGCCGCTGCTAGTGTAGTCGCGGTGGGCGACCGCGTTGACGATCGCCTCCGCCACCACCTCCTTCGGGATCTCGTAGCGCACCGGCGCCTGCGGCCCGGCCTCGCGGGTGCCCACCGAGAGAGCGATCTTGCTGAGGACGAAATCCACCGCCGCGTCCACGAGATCGAAGACCGTGCCCTTGTAGACCTGGTAGGACGGGATCGGTTTGGCCACCTCGGTGCCGTGGAAGTGGGCGCACTTGATCTCGGAGGAGATCAGGAACCGTTGCGGCTGTTTTGCGAAGAGGAGAACCGCCGCGTTCGTCAGCCGCCCGTCATCGAGCAGGTTCAGGTGCTCCAGCAGCTCGTGGGGAGAGGCGTCCTCGGCGATGGGGAACCGGCGGGTCGTTCTGGCCGTGCGGAGGAACCATGTCATACGCTCAGGATCCAGATCATTGGGCGTCGCCTTCGCGCACGGGGCCGCGTCGAAGGGGCCGGAGCGGATCAACTGCTTCTCCTCCAGGTAATCGACCAGCGCCGCATACAGCCCGGCGACCAGTTCAGAGGGGGTGTTGAACCGCTTCCGGATCAGGCCCGCCTGTGCCTTTCTAACGAGAGCACGCATCCTCGGGTGGCTTGCCTCATCATCCGTGCCCCTGACGTAGATGAGCCGGTACTTCCCTTCGGCGGTGGCGAGGTCAAACTCCCGCTCGGTCGGCGAGAGCCCCTCGGCATTCTCGGAGCCGTAGTCGTTCCCGAACAGCCCGACATAGATGTCGCAGTGCCGGACCTCGTCGAGGTACAGGTCGTCCGTGCGGCGGTCGGCGGCCGGGACGTCCTCGAAGAGGAAGACCTCAAAGAACCGCCGCATCAGTGCATCACCCCGCAGGTAGTCGCGGAGGGCCGCCCGCTCCCCGGCGAACTCCTTCTGCACGCTGCTAATGAAGATGCGGACGGGGTTCATGCCTCCGCCCCCGCGGACCTCATTGCAACCGCTCCCGAATGAGCCGGAGAATTCGGATTTTATTGATTGTCACTTCTCCCATTCTTATGTCTCTAGTTTCCTTCTGAATCTCTTCCTGGGAACGAAAAGTAACGTCACTTTAAGTTATGGGGCTCCGGCCGTTTTGCCACAGCCTGAGTTTAGATTCAATTCGAACTGCATCGGTGTTAATATTTTGCACCGTGCGATACCGGTTATTCAGGTACTAGCAACAAACGAACACAACCGCTGCCCTGCAGGATCCGCCGGACCTGACGGTAGGATAGCCCCGTCGCGTGCAGTACTCGGACGGTGAACGTCTCCCACCCCATCCGGGCGATGATGGCGAGCGCCGCCGCTTCGTTGCGGGTCAGCTTTGAGTCCTGCCCGCCTCCGTCTCCTCCCACCCGATGCAGACCCTGATCGGCACTCTCCCTTCAAGCGAAGCCGCGACCGGCGAGCGCCGGTAGCCGTGATGCACGAGTTCCTCGATCAACTCCTGCGGCGCGTCGGCATCCACCCGGACGGTCAGGCGGACCTCCGCTAATCCCGGTCGGGTGTCGCCAGTTTCAAGGAACCCGCCGAGATCGAGGTCACCCTCGACATCGACCTCGATCAGGTTGACCTCGATCCCGTCTTCGGCCGCGCTGTAGGCGATACCGGTCGCGATGCAGGCGGAAAGACCCGTCAGCACCAGTTCGGTCGGGCTTGGACCCTGGTTGGTCCCGCCGAGGACGGCCGGTTCGTCGGCCGGAACGGCGAAGTTGCGGACGATCGTGGTGGAGTGCGCACCGCCGCTCCAGCTCGTGATGCCGGAGAGGGTTCTTCTGCCCGCCGCCGGCTCCTCCTGCATCGCTTCTTTGAGGGCGTTCACCCTCTCCATATCGACCCCGTTACGCATCATCGTACCAGGCTCCCCCCGAATCCCCGGCGTCAGGCGATGGGTTCCGGCGGTCTTCCCGTCGACCTCATGAGACGCAGCATCTCGTCGGGATCGGTTGTCGGAATGTCGCAGGCGTAGTTGGTGCAGACGTATGCCGTCGCCCTCCCTTCGACCCTCTCGATATCCCGGGTAAACCCGGCTACCTCCACAATCTCCGGGCTCTCTTCGTCGGCGGGGCGGAAGATGACGACGGCGTCGGGTGCGTAGTGCGACCGGATGGCGCGGATCATCGCCTTTGTGTCTTCAGCGTCCGGGACCCCGGTTATGACAACCTCGAAGTTCGGCCCCAGCATGAACTCGTGGCCGGTGAGGAAGTGGGCGTAGGCGGGGGGAGACTCGCGGACGGTATCGGCAAAGGCCTGCCGCATCCGCTCGCTCGTCTCCTCGAGTTCGAGGTTTGCCGTCATCCGGCCGAGGGCGAAGAGGGCATACATGGCCACGCTGTTGCCGGATGGTATCGCTCCGTCGTAGACCGGTTTCTGGCGGACGGGGACGTCGCTGTCGTCCGGCACGAAGAAGAACCCGCCGTGGCTGCAGTCCCAGTAGTGGGCGACGAGGTCCCGGGAGAGGTCGACGGCGGTCCGGAGGTAGCGGGGGGCAAACGACGCCTCGTAGACCTCGATGAGCGCCCAGAGCACGAACGCGTAATCGTCGAGGGTCGCGGCGAGATCGGCATCGCCGTTCCGGTAGCGGTGAAGGAGCCGCCCGTCCGGCCGGCGAAGGCTGGTGAGGACGAACGCGGCTGCCTTCTCCGCGGCCGCCAGGTACTCCAGGTCGTCAAAGACCCGGGCCGCCTTCGCGAGAGCCGCGATCATGAGAGCGTTCCAGTCGGTCAGGATCTTGTCGTCCTTTCCCGGGCGGATCCGCTCTTTTTGGGCTGCAAAGAGTTTCTGCCGGCAACTCTCCACGAACCACGCCAGGTCCTCCTCCGACGTCGAGAAGACGTGGACCCAGGATGCCAGAGGCCGCCGCAGGCGGAGGATGTTTTTTCCCGTCCTTCTCCCGCCGGGCTGCTCCCGGTAGTTCCCGGGCTCCGTAACACCGAATATCCGGGAGAACCGCTCCCCGTCATCTTCCCCGAGGACCCGGAGGATCTCGTCCTTTGTCCAGACGTAGAACTTCCCCTCCTCGCCCTCGCTGTCGGCGTCTTCTGCCGAGTAAAAGCCGCCGGCAGGGTCGGCCATCTCCCGCAGGACGTAGGCGATCGTCTCCCGGGCGGTTCTCGCGAACTCCTCTCTTCCCGTCGCGAGATAGGCCTCCGTATACGCTACGACGAGAAGCGCCTGGTCGTAGAGCATCTTCTCGAAGTGCGGAACGAACCACTCCGCGTCCGTCGAATAGCGGTGGAACCCGTAGCCGAGATGGTCGAAGATCCCGCCCCGCCGCATGGCATGCAGCGTCTTCTCGACCATCGTGTATGCCGGCTCCTTCCCGGTCCGGTTCCCGTACCTGATCAGGAATATGAGGTTGTGCGGGGCCGGAAACTTGGGCGCATCCCCGAACCCGCCGTTCTCCCCGTCGAAGATCCGGAAGAACGTGTCGTAGGCCTCATCGAGGACCGCTTCGGAGAGCTCGGTCTCCCCGGGAGGGGTGCGGGCGGCGTTCTGCAGCGCCTGGAGCACCTGGTCGCCGGCGTTCTCGAGTTCCTGCCGCTGACTCTGCCAGACCTTGTTGATCCGGGGGATGAGGTCAAGGAGGCCGGTCATTCCGTAACGGCTTTCCTTTGGGATGTAACTCGCTGCAAAGAACGGTTTTTTGTCCGCGGTCATGAAGATGGTGAGCGGCCATCCCCCGGCCCCGGTCAGCGCGTGGGCGGCCGCCATGTAGATCTGATCGATATCCGGCCGTTCCTCGCGGTCCACCTTGATGCAGACGAAGACTTCGTTTAACAGTTTCGCGACCTGCGGGTCTGCGAACGACTCTTCCTCCATGACGTGGCACCAGTGGCAGGCCGAGTAGCCGATGGAGAGGAATATCGGTTTTCCCTCCTCCCGCGCCCGGAGAAATGCTTCCTCACCCCAGGGATACCAGTCGACGGGGTTATGGGCGTGCTGGAGCAGATATGGGCTCTGTTCGTGGATCAACCGGTTCGGTGGAAATTCTTCCCGCACCGGCGCTTCTGGCGCTTCCGGGTCGTGTCCGCGTGCCGGGTTCATGTTCCTGACGTGCGGATGCAGGCTAATAAAGGTGACTCTTCCCGGGGGAAGGGGCGCCTGTGAATGAAGATCCCTGCCCTATCACTGCCGGGGAGAAACTTACCCGACGGTTCTCCGTAACAAAAAGAGAAGAGACCCCGCCCGCAGGCCCCGCTCACTCCGCGATCGGGATCTCCTTCGTCTCCTCCGCGACCGGCTGCACATAGGGGACGTCCACGGTCAGCAGGCCGTTCCTGAAGGTCGCCTTTGCCTTGCCGGTATCGACAGGACAGCCGACCGCGTAGGTCCCGACGTAGCGGACGTCACCACGGGACGCGTCTATGGAGAAGCTGGTCTCCTGCATCTTAAAGGTAATATCCTTCTTCTCAACGCCCGGCAACTCGATCTCGATGTGAAGATTCTCTCCGTTCTCATCCGAGTAAGCACAGACGTAGGGTGCGACTCTCAATGCTGCCATTCTCATAACCTCCTTGACGGCAACAGAGGGGCGGGAGTGCTATTTAACGTTTATCTTTGTCCGGTCTTCTCACATCCGCATTCCCGTGCGGCGGATCCCGGGCCGTGCGGCACGTGAACAGGTGAGGGAGGTTTTATCAGGGGGGCGTCGAGTATCATGCATGACTGAGCGGTTCATCTTCACCCGGCATCGCGTCAACTGCTACCACTGCGGCGAGGACGCCGACCAGATCATAAAAGCGGTATCCGCACAGGCACAGGTGATCTGCTCTGCCTGCGGGGCGACACGGATATTCATCCCACGGTTCGAGAACACCGGAGCGATCGGAACCTGCACGCCGATCGGGTGTTACGACGTATGGAGCATCGAGGCTGCCGGGCGCTGTAAAAATTGCGGGGTCACGGGCCCGCACGACCTCACGATCGGGTGCAGCCACTTCACGACCCGGTGCCGCAACTGCGGTTATGCGCACTTCTACCGGTTCAACTTGGAGTATATAGGGAAATGCCCTGTCGGCGAAGCCGACGAGGTCAGCGCTCCTCGCGCACCATAGCGATCGCCTGTTTCGGGCACTCATTCGCGCAGATGCCGCACCCCTTGCAGTAATCGAGATCGATATTCAGTTCCTCGTCGATGGCCGCGTCCGGGCAGTACTGGGCGCAGAGCCCGCAGGCGTTGCACGCCTCCTTGTCCACCACGGGCCGGAACGTCCGCCACGTCCCCGTCTTCCCCGACGCAGCCTCCTTCGGCCTGCTGAGCGCAAGTCTCTCTCTCATACCTTCAGCTCCTCATACGCCGCTTCGGCGGCTTTCACGTTCCGCTCGTCGGCAAACATCTCCCGGATCGCCTGCAGTGCCGACGGGAGGGTGACGATATCCATCTTCGCGAGCGCCCCGAGCACCGGGGTGTTGAGGATGGGGCTTCCCGCGACCACCAGGTTCTGTGCGAGCGCGATCCCGGTCAGGTCGACGTGGCGGCAGGTTCCGTTGCATCCGGCAACCGGGTGGGCACTGTTCAGGAGGACCGTTCCACCGTCTTTTAAGCCCTGCAGGACGTCCACCACATCCATGATACTCGTATCAAGCACGATCACGAGATCCGGCTCGTGAATCTGGCTGTAGACCTTGATCGGCTGATCGTCGATCCGGACGAACGAGACGACCGGCGCCCCGCGCCGCTCCGCCCCGTAGAACGGACAGGCGGTTGCGTGTTTCCCGTCCCTGAACGCTGCGAGAGCGAGGAGCTTCGCGGCGGTGACGCCGCCCTGCCCGCCCCGGGAGTGGATCCTGATCTCATACATGGTCGCTCACCCCGAACCAGGTCTCCTCGCCGGGACGCCTGTTTCGGACAAAGTCCGCGATATCGTTGTAGGTGACCTCCTGGCCGCCGAGGCCGGCGATCACGCTGTAGGGCTCGATGCCGGTCTTCGACCTGATGGAATGCGCCACCACGCCCCCAAAGCCGAAGGAGTAGTCGCGGTCGATGACCACGACATCCCGCCCGGATAGATCGAGGTCCGGGAAGGGACGGAACCAGCGCAGGCGCATGGAACCGGCCTTTATCCCTTCGTCGCGGAGGCGGTCGATCGCTACCTCGGCCTCTTTCCCGAGCGTTCCCACGGCGACGACGACGACGTCGGCGTCCTCGCACCGGTAATCCTCGGTGGGGCCGTAGGTGCGGCCGAACCGTTCCGCAAACTCCCGTTCGACGTCCGCGATCACGCCCCGGGCGTCGCGCATCGAGCGCTCGATGTCCCAGCGGAACCGGAAGTAGTCGGCCGGTCCGGTCATGGGCCCGTAGCCGCAGGGGTTCTCCGTGTCGATGGCGTGCGGGAGATGGAAGGGGGGCAGGAAGTCGCCGATCTCGACCGTCTCCAGCGACTGCATGATGTGGCTCAACGCGAACCCGTCCAGGTTGACCATAACCGGGAGGAGGACCCGCTCGTCCTCGGCGATCTTGAAGGCCATCAGGGTGGCGTCGTAGGCCTCCTGGACCGTGCCCACGAAGACCTGCAGCCAGCCCGTGTCGCGCTGGGAGAAAGCGTCGGTGTGCTCCGCCCAGGTGTTCCACCCGGGTCCGAGGGCGCGGTTGACGTTCGCCATGACGATCGGCAGGCGTGCGCCTGCCGCCCAGTGGACCATCTCGTGCATGTAGAGGAGGCCGTGCGAACTCGTCGCCGTGAAGGTCCGGACGCCGCCGGCGCTCGCCCCGATGCAGGCGGCCATGGCCGAATGCTCGCTCTCCACCGGGATGTACCGGCTCTCAAGATCGCCGTCGGTGACGTAATCGGCGATCTGCTCGACGATCTCGGTCTGGGGGGTGATCGGGTATGCGGCGACGACGCCGGGTTTTGCGGCCTTCACCGCGGCCGCTACCGCCTTGTTTCCGGTCGCGATCGTCAGCATACGCCTGCCTCCTCTCGGGAAAGGCGCTGAATGTTCTGTTCCACCTGCTGGCGCATCAGGTCAAAGATCTCCGGGCTCAGGTTCTTGAACCGGCCCTGGCTCTTGATGTAGTCTTCGAGGGGCGCGGGTTTCTTCATTGCCGCTTTCGACGGGCCGTTAATCGTGAGTTTCCCGAACTCGCGCTCGTAGAGTATCCACTGGGCGGTCTTCACCGCCAGTTTCCCCATCTCGACGGTCTTCTCCGTGGGGTAGCGCCATCCGGGCGGGCACGGCGCCAGGATATGGATGAACTTGGGCCCCTCGATCGAGAGCGCCTTCTTCACCTTCTTGTAGAGGTCGAGAGGGTAGGCGCTGCAGGCGGTCGCCATGTAGGGGGGGTTGTGCGCCTCGACGATCCGGTCGAGGTCCTTCTTGGCCGTGGGCTTGCCGCCTGGAGTCGTGGTGGTGCGTGCTCCGAGGGGGGTCGATCCCGACCGCTGCATGCCGGTGTTGCCGTACGCCTCGTTGTCGTAGCAGATGTAGAGGAAATTGGTGCCGCGCTCAAAAGCACCGGAAAGCGCCTGGATCCCGATGTCGACAGTCCCGCCGTCACCCGCATAAACGATGACGTTGGTCTCTCTTCCGAGCGTGGCAAAAGCGTCGCTCATGCCGGAGGCACAGGCGGCGGCTGCGGCAAACGCTATGTTATAGACGGGCACGTTCATCGCCGTGCCGGGATACATACCCTGGATGACACTGGTGCAGCAGGCGGGCACGACCAGGACTGAGTCGGGGCCGGCGGCTTTGAGCACGTAACGCAGACACAGGGAAGAGCTGCACCCCGCACAGGCGGACGTACACTTATAGAGATACTCCTCCTTTGGAATCGCGGACAAATTGTTTACACTCCTCTCCTCTATAATCGTCATCAATTGTAATGAGAGTTTTGCGATCCTGTTCCCGGACACCCGGAGGCCTTCCCGCGGAATGACCGGCAAAATTACGTCGGAATGGAGTATGCGTTGAAAAACGAGCCAGGAGCGGAGTCCGGTTAGACTGGAGCCCTGCCGCCCCCCACTCACCCCCTTTCAGTTTCCGGCGTTCTGTCCGGGCGCGCGCCTCTCCCGCGTCGGCGCCGGACGAAACAACCGGCGGATCAGGCCGGCGTAACACTTCAGGCAGAAAGGTGTAAAGAACCAGACCCCCATCTCCAGGAGGGGAAAGAGGCCTTTGCGGCGTATCCGGTAACGGTAGCTCTCGAGGTTCATCTTCATGTAGACGGGCGCGATCTCCTCGAACCACCGGGCTCTGGTGAGCCTGCCTTCGGCGACCGTCCGCGAGATCTCGTCGAGGAAGTCCAGTATCTCCATACCCAGGGCCCCCTCTGCGGGGCGAGGGATGAAATCGTCATCGATGATGAGCGGTGTCGCCTCGTACTCCCCGACGACGCCGTTCTTCTGCAGGTCGACCGAGAGCATGATCGCCTCCCGCGAGATGTTGTGGGGCCACTGGGGTTCGAACTGGAACATGCCGAGCGAGTAGGCGATCAGCCCCCCGTGGTAGCGCTCGATCGCCTGCATGGTATGGGGGTGGTGCCCGAGGATCAGGGTGGCCCCTGCATCGATGAGCCGGTGGGCGAGGTCGATCTGCTCGGGAGACGGGTAGTAGGCCATCTCCGTTCCCCAGTGCAGCGAGACGGCGATATGGTCGCACCGGCCCTTGAGGGACGCGATATCCCCGAAGATATCCTCCTCGACCAGCCGGTTGACCGAGATCTCACGCGATATGGCGAGTTTGCCGATCGTATAGCCCGCAAACCCGATCGAGATGCCGTTCTTCTCGAGGACGACCGGCTCCTGCCGGTCCTCGGTCGCCGATCCGCCGACAGCAAGGATGCCCCGGCTCTCGAGGGCCTTCAGGGTGTTCTTGAAGCCCGCGGCACCGAGGTCGCCGGAATGGTTGTTTGCAACGCTCATGACGTCGAACCCGGCCTCCGCCAGGTGTCGGGCCGCATCCGGGCATGTGAAGATCACGTGGTGCTTCTCCGCCGGATCTCCCGTGTCCGAGAGGGTGGTCTCGAGGTTCCCGAAGAGGACGTCCTTATCCTGGAGGAGATGACGGACCCCTCCGAACGGGTACCCATTGTTCACGGTCCGGGCCCATGTATCTCCTACTGCCGTTAATCTGAGTTTTCGCATATTTCTCACACCGAAATGCCCCACTGGCCCAGCGGCAGATCCTGTATCAGGAACTGGTATTTGCCGCGCCGGGTGCGGGGAATAGTCTCGACGAAGCGGATGATCACATCTACGTCGCCTTCAAATTTTTTGTCGAGTTCCCGGAGAATGCGATCCGTATCGCGGTCGGTATACCCCGGTTTTTTCACGATCTTCATCAGAACCTCTCCTTCCCTCCTCTGGTAAAACTGGAACTGTGCAACGTTGTCAAAGACGCCGGAGTGCATATTCACCGCCGTCATCGATATGAACCGGTGATCCCTCGTCACGATGAACTCCTGAAGCCTTCCCTCCACCCTCTCGAGCATTGGATAGGCACGGCCGCAGGTGCAGGAGGCTTTCCCGAGAACCGCCACGTCCATGGTCCGGTAGCGGATG
>NZ_DAFZ01000016.1 GCF_002498065.1 Methanoculleus sp. UBA208
CGGTGAAGACGACCGGGAGCGCACCCATGTCGCAGGCGCCCTGAACGTTGTTCTGGCCACGGAGCGCGTTCACGCCGCCGCCGGCCTTGCCGAGGTTGCCGAGCAGCATCTGGATGTTTGCCACCGACTTGACGTTGTCGACGCCGACGGTGTGCTGGGTGATGCCCATCGAGTAGAGGATCGCGCCGGGCTTCGCAGTGCCGAGCCACTCGGCGGCGGTCTTGAGGCTCTCGACCGGGATACCGGAGATCTTCGAGACGTTCTCAAGGCTGTAGGCGTCCTTCATGACGACTTCCTTGAGTTTCTCGTAGTCCTTCGTGCGGTTCTCGATGAACTCCCTGTCCTCCCAGCCGTTCTTGATGATCTCCTGCATCAGGCCGTTGAGGATAGCAACATCGGAGCCGGAGACGAACGGCATGTAGAGGTCGGCCTGCTTGGCGGTCGCGGTGTAGCGCGGGTCGGCGTAGATGACCTTCGCGCCGTTCTGCTTGGCCTGCACGACCTTGCGCCCGATGAGCGGGTGCTGCTCGAATGTGTTGGACCCGAGGATGAAGACGCACTTCGACTCGGCGATATCGAGAATGGAGTTGGTCATCGCACCGGAGCCGAACGCCGCCGCAAGACCGGCGACGGTGGACGCGTGGCAGAGCCGGGCGCAGTGGTCGATGTGGCGGGACTTCATGACGCCGCGGGCGAACTTCATCAGCAGGTAGTTCTCTTCGTTCGAGACTCTGGCGGATGAAAGTGCCGCGAACTCGTCGGGCTTGTAAGACTTGAACTTCTGTGCGATCAGGTCATACGCTTCGTCCCAGGTCGCCTCGACGAACTTGCCGTCCTTCTTGATGAGCGGCTTTGTCAGGCGGTCCGGGCTGTTCACGAACTCGTGAGCGTAGGTCCCCTTGGGGCAGACCTTTCCCTCGTTCACGGGTGAGCGGCGGTACGGTGCTGTTCCAACAACTTTGCCGTCCTGGACGACGAGGTTGAAACTGCATCCCGTACCGCAGTAGGGACATGTTGTGGCTACATACTTCAACGTCATGTTTTTATGACCTCTATGGCAAACCGAGTATCAGGTGTTAAGTTACTTAAATTATACCGGTTAACCGGATCCACCCTTTCTTTCGCCGGCGATATTGGCTGGCGAATAACAATCCTAATCTGTCCTTTGGGTTTTTGCGTGAGTGTAAATCATCAGAACGCAGGCCCCGATACCGCTGGAGGCCAGACATAAGTATTGAACCGATACGCGGGAGGGGGCTTCTTCAGTCGCTCAGGACCCAGGATGGTTACCTCGGACCGAAGTGAAAACGGTGAGGCCGGCAGGAAAACGTGCGCTCCCCGGGGCACTCCCCTGTGGGTTGGAACGGCCTCTGTGCCGTCCGTTCCCATTCGAGGGGAGATGTTATTATCGGTGGAAACCTACACCTCCCGCATAGTTGCACAGGGAGAGAATTGCCATCGTGAAGAAGACACTCATTGTTCCGCCGATGCTCGTCGACCTGGTGGCGAACGCCCTGGCGTCGATGGACGGCGTGAAGTTCACCGAACTCGATGCCTGCCCTTCGTGCGGCGGTCCGGTGACCGGGCACGACCTGCGGGAGAAACGGTTTGCCGTCGTGCTCCAGAACGGAGAGGAGCGTACGATCCGGGTCTACGTGAAGCGTTTCTACTGCCAGCGGTGCGGCACTCTCTGCTACGCAGACGCACCGTTCTACCCCGACACCCGCCTGGCGTCGCCCATCGTCGACCTCTGCCTCGTTCTCGCGCAGCAGATGCCGTTCAACCAGGTGGCACAACACCTCCGGGCGATGGGAATCGTCGTCGATCGTGGGACTATACGGAATTACGCCTCCCGCGACTTCGGCACGATTCCGGCAACCGAACTCTTCGGTTTCCTTCTACCGCTCTCCCTGCTGAACCTCGCCACCTTCGCCCTCGACCGTGAGCGCCGTCCCATCACGGGGGCAGAAGCGCTCGTCGCCTCCGGTTTCCCAACCGCAGGCCGGGCAGCGCTTCACGGCGGGAGGTCTCCCGAAGAGCGGGATCAGCGGGATGAATAGGAAGAGAAAGAAGAACGGAAAGCCGAGCGCCAGCGATACGGCCGTGACGGCGACCGATACCGCCAGCAGAAGAAGGGTCAGTTTCCATCGGCTTGCCGTAGCGCCACCTCCCTGACCGCATACGCCGGCAGTGCATCCGCAACCTCCCCGATCTCGCCGTAAAGCGTGACGCCGCCGAGTTCACGGGCAAACAGGTCCGCGCCAATCCCGGCCGCGATCACACGTCCGGCACCGCTCCGGGAGAGTGCGCGCTCCACTGCGCGGGCGATCAGCGTTCGCTGGACTTCCCAGAACTGCCGGGCAACCTCCAGGGCCCCGTCTCTCCCGATCTCGTCGAGATCGGCGCAGACAACCCGGGCAAGCCTCCGAAGCGCAGCATCAACGGTCTTCTCGCCGTTATCAGGCGCCGGACAGGCGTAGTCCGCAGGAGCGATGTGGCCGAGCACGAGGTGCGCGTCGGCGCTTGCGGCGAAGTACTCGGTGCTCACCGGGGTCACTATCCCGTCGAGCGTCACCGAAGATACCAGTGTCGCGATGTTCGTCCGGAGCATGCCGGTGTAGACGAGGTACTGCTTCTGCAGCCGCCTGGTGTCGGTCAGCCCTTTGAGGTCCTCGAAGCAGTTTAAGGGGATGATGTCGGCGGTGGTGCTCCCCACGTCGACGAGGACCGCATCGGCGTATTCCCGGCGCAGGTAGTCTGCCGATGCCAGCCAGTTCGCGGCGGCAAGTTCCGGGACCGGCCGGGTATGGAACGCCGCGTCGGTCCCGTAGAAGACGGCGTCGGGGATGACACCCCGGACGGCCCCGACAATCCACCGGATCCCTTCCATCTTGTTCGCAAAGCAGTCCGCCAGTTCTCCGCTCATCACCACGGCAGCAGGCCCGGCATACGGTTTAAGGAGATCGGCGAGCGGTGCGCCCTGCCAGAGCGGGCAGTAATGGATATGCACGCCGGCGTCGTCAACGACCTTGAGGTTCGCACCGCCGATATCGATGCCGATCATAGCCGGTGGATCTCCCCGTTCTTGTCGAACCGCACCCTCCCTGAGAGGTGCACCTCCGCCGGCGCTTCGCCGTGCGACGCCGCAACAAGGATATCGGCGATCTCCTCCTCCATCACGGCTGCAATACCGACCAGACTGGTCGTGGGTCTCGGGTTGACGTCCACCACGTAGATGCGGTCCCCAGCGACGACGTCGATCCCGGCATACCCCTGGCACCCGAGGACGTTCATCGCCCGGACGGCGACCTCGACGATCTCTTCCTCGCGGTCGGGGTGGACGGGCGTCTCGCCCCCGAAGTACCGGAACCTCCCGTCGTCCGCTACGGCGATCTCCTGCCGGTTGACGGCGAGCAGGAGCGGCGGGTTGCCCGAGTAGAACTCGCAGACGTTGCCGGTCACCCGGCTGCCCACGAGGCTCACGCTCAGCGCCTCCCCCTCAACGTATGCCTGCGCAAACTCGCCGGCGCCCGGCTCCCCGTCCGTCAGCCTGACACCCTGCGCACCGCATCCCATCACCGGCTTGACGACCTTCCTTCCCCCTCCGGCAGCGGGAGGGACGTCTATACCGTTCCGGGAGAGGATGGCTGCCGTCCGCTGTTTGTTCGCGCAGACGGCCGCATTCATGCTTCCGCACCCGATGTTGTGGGTGAGCCCCTCAAGGATCTGCGTGTACCGGAAGAGGAGGTGATCGGGTGCGATGACCATACCTGCGTCGCACCCCGGTGCGAGTCTTTTGATCTCGTCCTCGAAGTCGGGGCCCTCCGGGGTCACCACGTCGTAGCCGCACCTCTCAAAACTCCCGCTTATCGCGGCGAGCATGGCGGCACCCTCGGGCGCAAGCCCGGGGTCGTTGCACACGGAGTATTCAGCGAGAAAAACCATCATTGCAGTAGAGGTCAGCTGCAGAAGACTTGACCCTGACGATCGGGCAAGTATTTGATGCGCGGGAACCATCCCTATACAAGGATGAAACCGAAGATTCTGCTCACCAACGATGATGGGATCACGTCCGCGGGACTCTGGGCGGCATACGATGCGCTCGCACCGATAGCCGACGTCACCGTGGTCGCGCCAGCCACCCAGCAGAGCGCTGTAGGGCGATCGATCTCCATCTTTGAGCCTATCCGTGCGAACCGGGTGACGATGAACGGGGTGCCCGCCTACTCGGTCGGCGGGAAACCGACCGACTCCGTAATCATCGGGCTGTTCGCGCTGCGCCTGAACCCGGACCTCGTGGTCAGCGGCATCAACATCGGTGAGAACCTCTCTTACGAGTCCATCATGACTTCGGGCACCGTCGGGGCCGCGCTCGAGGCGTCAAACCAGGGAGTGCCGTCCCTTGCCTTCTCGCTCCAGGTGGAGGACCAGGGCGACAAGTTCGACGATCCCTCGAGGATCACGGACCGGTTCTCCGACGCAAAGCGGGTGGTCCGCGAAGTCTGCGAGAGGGTTCTTGCAACCGGGTTCCCGGAGAACGCTCACGTCATCAACGT
This sequence comes from Methanoculleus sp. UBA208, assembly GCF_002498065.1. Lineage (GTDB taxonomy): Archaea > Halobacteriota > Methanomicrobia > Methanomicrobiales > Methanoculleaceae > Methanoculleus. The sequence goes on from NZ_DAFZ01000016.1 coordinate 4,557, forward strand.
GAATATTCCCACACCGGTGCGCGGCGGCTACGAGATCACCCGCCTTGCCGAGAAACTCTTCCACACCGGGGTCGAGGAGCGCCTCGACCCCCGCGGGCGCCCTTACTACTGGATCGACGGGCCCCTGTACGAGGACGCGGAGGAGGGGACCGACGTGCATGCGGTGCAGAGGGGCAACGTCTCCATCACGCCGATCACGCTCGACTGCACGGCGTCTGGTGCCGGGGATGAACTCAGGGGCATCTTCGACGGCATGGATATCTGAACGGAAGGAGAAGAGTACGTCATGAATGCAGCAGAGCAGGCAGCATCGAAGCGCAACGCAGGCTACCTGGCGGCCGGAGAGGTCGAGGACGGGATGGTCGTCGGTCTCGGCACCGGGTCGACCGTCTTTTTTGCGATGGAGCGGCTTGGCGAGCGGATAGCAAAGGACCGGCTCTCCATCGCCGGCGTCCCGACATCCTACCAGGCGGCCATCCGGGCACGCCGGTACGGTATCGGGCTCACGAGCCTCGACGAGCATCCCGAGCTCGATATCGCCATCGACGGAGCCGACCAGGTCGATCCGGCGCTCCGCCTGATCAAGGGGCGCGGAGCAGCGCTTCTGCGGGAGAAGTGCGTCTGCGACGCGGCCAAAAAAGTGCTCATCGTCGTCGACCCGACAAAGATGGTCGAGACCTTAGACGCGCCTGTGCCGGTCGAAGTGCTCCCGTTCGCCCTTGCACCAGTCTCCCGGCGGCTTGCAGCGCTCGGTGCCGATCCGGTTCTCCGGGAGGGCGTGAAGAAAGACGGCCCGGTCGTCACCGATAACGGCAACTTCATCCTCGACTGTGACTTCGGGGCGATCGCGGACCCCGGACGCCTGGAAGCAGAGATCGCTTCAATACCCGGTGCGCTGGAGTGCGGCCTGTTCTCGACCTACGCAGAAAAGATAACGGTTATTGTCGGTGAGGAGAAGGGTTGCAGCGTCGTATCACTGCAGTGATATGCATTCACGCATCTTCTGGATCAGGTCTAACTGATGTCGGGCTTCTCTCTTCTTTTCTTTCTCGATCGTGTCCATGATCTCCGTTATTGAACGGGAGAGCGTGTAGATCTTCACCGGCCTCCCTTTGCTCTCCGACTTGCTCTCGCGGGTATCGATCCAGTTGCATTCCTTGAGGTAGCGCATGGCGATGCTGACTTCGGGCTGGCGGAGATCGGTGCCCCGCTCGATGTCCCGGGACGTCGCTTCATCGGTGTTCGCAAGATACACAAGCACTTTGGAGACGTTTCTCTTGATCCCGATGCCCATGAGGAGCTCGGCGAGTTCTTCATCGCGTGGCGTAAAATACCGTACCTTATCTGACCTCATCCATCCACCAACAGATAGTATCTATTGTTTTAAATCTGACTATAAAAATATTATTATTTCAATGGGAGATCCGGCGATTGTGATAGTTTTAAGAGAACAGATGAGGCATCAAACCGATAAGATGTAACTTTTTTTCACCGGATTGCACTCCCGCCGGCAGTGAAGAGGGTGCTCTCCGGTGAAAAAAGCCGACGATCCGGGCGGTGCAGGGGCCTGAGTGGGGCCGGCAGAGGGGTTCTGCACACATAAGCCTTCCCTGCCGGTCCACTCCTGCTCACGATGCGGCTGCGACGGACCATGAATACCCGGGAGAGGTTCGAGACGATCCTTCGGCCCTTAGTTACGGAAAAAAGAGAGGAGGGCTTTGTTGAATTCCTCCAG
>NZ_DAFZ01000012.1 GCF_002498065.1 Methanoculleus sp. UBA208
CGGGGGCGATGACCTTGTCCTCAACGGCGCGCTCGACCAGACTCTGGACGACCGTACCGATGGTTCCGGATGCTCCGTTTGCCTTGACGAGGTCATAGACCAGGTTGTTCGCGTTCAGGCCCTGGTAGGCGTAGGTGAGCAGATGGGCGCGCTCGAACGGTCCGATGGCGTTACCCATCTCAAACATTCCTGCCTGCTCGAAGGTGGACGAGAGTGCGGCTCCCTGCATCGCGTTCTTGTTCGTGATCATCACGGCGTGGTTGACCGGGATGTTACGGAGCGCGTAGCCGAGACCTTCGTTGTTCTGGGGGATCGACAGGATGGACGTGACATTGGCACCGGAAAGATCCATCGTGTGCGGATAGGAACCCCAGAGTGCAGCCTTGACCATGGCCGCATCGAACATGCCGACGTCGAACTGCTCGATGATCGCGTAGGTTGCCGCGGATGCGACCGAGGTGATCGCTGCATCGTAGGTGGATGCCGCCTCGAGACGAGTCTTGGGAACCTCGACGAGGATCAGTTTGCCGCCGCCGAACTCACGGATGTTGGTGTCGTCGCCTTCCTCGACCTGGACCATCTCCTTGATCTTGGCGATGATGGCGTCCTTGTTGCCGACGATGTCGAGGTTCATCTCGCGCCCGAGGACCTGTCCCTTCGCTACCTTTCCGGCCTTCAGGCCTTCCTGAACGCCTCCGAGGTTGACTGCGACCGTCCTCTTGGTAAGGTCGATGAGTTTCCGGGTCGCCGGGTTGACCAGCGGGCTGATCTTCTCAAGCGGCACACCACTCTTCAACTGCTTGCCTGCATCATCGTACAGGTCAATAGTTTCCTTGTATTTTGCCATAATTTTCCTCCATTACCCTCTTTAAGTGCATACAGTCCGGTAATGTGAAGTGAACGCTAAAAGCATCGCTGACTGTGGCTGATGGTGACTACTGCACGTCCTCGTGGGACAAAAAGATAGTAACTTTCTCTGATGATATAAGCATTGCTATTTATGTCTATGATCAGATATATATCTGAAGTGCGATATTAAATATCTGCTGAATAATAGTCGATCGCACAGGATAACAAGAGTATCACGCCATCTCCCTGGTGGCATGATTTGTGCAAAATTGTGCTACTTCGTGTTACGATCATTCCGCCGACTACATCCAATCTCCGACAATCGGCATCGGCCTCTATGCGCGGCAAGAAAATAGGGGGTTCAGGCCCCGATCTGCTGGTAGAGTTTAGCGTAGATCGGCTGACCTTTCCTCTTTCGGTGGCGCTCCCCGAGGTCACCCTCGTAGAGAGCAAACCGCCCTTTGATGCCGTCCATCTCGATATCGACATCCTCGCGGTATGCGAAGCCCGGCATCATGACATCGATGTCGCCAAGGACATAGATCTCGCCTTCCACCATCTGGCCGCCCAGACGGCTCTTTGCATTGCCCTTGATGACGATCTTTCCGCCCTCGGCATGGGTGGCGACATGAACGTCTACGTCACCGCCGACGACGATCTCGCCGCCGTTCATGAAGGTGCCGAGATCGCTTCCCGCATTGCCCTTGACAACGATCTTGCCGCCCTGCATGCCGCGCCAGTCTCCACGGTACGCGGCACCGAGGTAGTTCCCGGCATTGCCGTTGATGACGAGCTCGCCGCCCTTCATGCCGGTTCCGGCAAAGGCGTCAACGTTCCCGTTCACCGTGAGCTTGCCGCCCTGCATCCAGGCACCGACGTACATGTCGGCGTTGCCGTTCACCACGACCTCGCCGCCGGCCATCTTCATGCCGATGTACTTGACCCGGGAGAGGTCGCCGTTGACGACGATCTTCGTCTCTTCCGGGGTTGCCCCGGCATTGCCGGAGACCTCGAAGAAGTCTCCGAGCCGGTGCTGCTCCCTTCCCACATATACGTGAAGGCCGGCGATCTCTTCCGCCTTCTTCCCGGCGAACGCATCGGGAGTGATGTTGTCGGCCTCGAGATACAGATCGGGCTGGTTCTTTATGGTGAGTGTAACAGTTTCCATCCTTCTCACCTCACTGTGTGGCATCAACCTCAATCACGTACGGGTTCGGGAGGTAGTGTCCGGTAACCTCGTAGTTGTTCAGGGTGACGGTGTAGTAGCGGAGGAACTTCTCCTTGACGTCACGCATCACCTGCGGGTTCTCGTTGACCTTTGCGTTCACCCAGAGCGTCCGCTTGTTGCCGTTGCTCGCGATCTCGTGGTCGCGGATGACCTGGACGCCGGTCTTGAAGAGGTGTTCCGCGTTCAGGAACGCCTTCTCGATGTCGTCGGGCGCGTAGGGCTCGTTCGGGTTGAAGTCGTAGACTGCAACATCCGCCTCGAGGCCGGGCGCAAGCCCGCCGTACATGTGCGAAAGACCGAGCGATTTTGCCGGTCCGGTGCGGGTCATCTGCGCGATCTCGTAGAGGCTGAGTTCGCGGTCGATACCGGCGACATTGGTCGCGTCGATGACCTTGTCCTTGTGCTTGAACGCGTCGAGCTGCTGCTCACGGGCCTCCTGGCTCATGAGCCACTTCATAACCCGCGGGTAGCGGATGAACGGCCCGGCGTTCGGGTGGTCGGTGGTGATGAAGACCCGCATCGGGTCTTTTGCGAGCAGCGCGAGTTCGAGGCCGATGCACCACTGGATGCCGCAGACCTTGATCCCGGGGCTGTAGACGTAGGGCACGACACCCGCGGCGGTCTCGAGCTCCACGTCGGCGTTGGCCCACTTCAGGTGGTTCAGTTCGGTGAGGTGGTGCTCGAACGGTCCGTCGGCGGTCATGGTCGTGGTCTCGTCGAGCGTCACCTGGCCCATGTCGATGGTGATGTTGTCGTGCGAGTTCACGTAGTCCATGATCTCCTTGGCCTTGGACTCCATGTTGCCCCAGTTGTCACCGCCGTAAGAGTGGAACTGGACGTGGGTGTGGTGCATCACCTGGTCGCGGCCGAACTTGCTGTTGGGCTTGATACCCTCCGAGAGCTGGAACGTGTCGAGCGTCGTCGTGTAGTTGCCGGGGTTGCCGAGGTTGTTCGCGTGCACGTGCATCGAGTGCGGGAGACCAAGGTACTCGTTCGCCTCGATGAGGCCCGTCACGATCTGGGCAGGGGTGATGTCGAAGTAGGGGACCGGGTCGTGCACGTTCTCGCAGTTCAGGCCCCATCCCCAGGCTTCCGTGCCGCCGGGGTTGACGACCTTGACCGCGTAACCCTTCGTGGCCTTGAGAAGCCAGGCAACGTAGGCGGCGGTGTTCTCGATCTCGTGGTTCTTGAGGTACTCGAGCACGAACCAGTTGTTCCCGAAGACCGGGTAGGCGCCCTGGTCGAGGATCGGCGTGTCCCGCATCTCCTCGTGGGTGTGCCGTGCGAAGAGCGGCGGCATGGCCGCTTCCATCACGGTCGTGTAGCCCATGCGGGCATAGTTGTAGCCGGTCCTGATTGTTGTCGGGACCGAGAACCCGCCCTGCATCCGCTCGATGCCGTTTCTGGGCTTGTAACCGAAGAGTTTGTCTTCGGGGCGGAAGTTGCGGCCGACGTTCACTTTCGGGCCGGCAACGTGGGCGTGGACGTCGACACCGCCGGCCATGACGGTCTTCCCTGCGGCATCGATGACTTTCGGGCTGCTGAGAGCAGTTGTCTCGACGATCTTGCCGTCCTTGATGGCGATATCGGCTTTATCGCCCTTGATCCCGAGTACCGGGTCGAAGACGAAACCGTTCTTGATAAGATACTCTGCCATCGCTTACACCCCCTGGATCTCCTTGACGCGTCCAAGAACGCGTTTCAGGAACTCTTCATCGGTCATCATGCCCTCCGGGGGCTCGACGACCTTTCTCGTCTCAATCGGCACGTTGTCCATCCGGTATGCGCATCCACCAATCTCGACGCCGACGAAGGCGACCGGGACGTGGACCTTGCAGACCTCGGTGGTCGGGGTCTCGTGCGGGTCGATCGCGACCGACGGACGGTTGTAGATCTTCTTCACCGAACTGAACGGGAAGTGCGCACCGGGGTCGCTTCCGAGGACGAAGACGGCGTCCACCTCGTCCCTGCGGAGCAGGTCGTTGGAGGTCGTCTCGCCGGGGTTGTAGCGGGCGAATCCACGGGAGAGGTCAACCGCGTAGGGGAACCCGAACAGCCAGCCCCAGACCTGGCCGGAGCCGGTGACGTTGTAGTGCCCGCGCATCGGCATGATGGCTGCTTTCGTGTACTCGTTTAAGTCGCGGGTGACCGCGATTGCCTCGTCGATGTTGTGGTTCTTCCCGAGCGACTGGGTCACACCCATACCGAAGAAGATGATCGCGAAACGGCCGCTCTTGAGCGTCTCAGCAGCCTCATAGATCTTCGCTTTCGGGATGCCTGCAACGACGTCGGGGAGTTTCTCACCCTTGAACGCCACGCGGAGCGCGTCGAGGAGTTCGTAGTCGCGGCCCTGCTCGACCTGCAGGTGAATGTCTGCAAGGCTTGCAGTGTCGGTGGGACGCGGGTCGACGACGATCACCTTGCGGCCCGTGTGGCCCTTGCCGGTGAAGAACCCGCGGGGGAAGATCGAGTAGCGGGACATGTGCCGCGGGTGGGCGTGCGCCGGGTTGCATCCCCAGAAGAGGATCCGGTCGGCACGGTTCTTGATCTCACCCAGCGTGCAGCTCGGGATCCCGATATCCTGGACCGCAATAAGGGATGTGCCGTGGCAGACGGTTGCCGTGTTGTCCATGACCGCGCCGACGGCCTCACCGATCTCGGACCCGACGGCCTGGGCTTCACAGTTCGTGGAACTCCAGCCGTACATCAGGGGCTTCTTTGCATCGGTGAGCATCCGGGCGGTGTACTCGATTGCCTCATCGTAGGAGATCTCTTTCCAGGAACCGTCTTCCTGCCGCATGCGGGGCCGGGTGATACGGTCCTTTGCCTGGGAGTGGAGGAACTTCTCGGCGCCGATGGCGCACGCGTTGTAGACCTCGTAGAGTTCCTTGCCGTCGTCACTGACGACGACCTCGAGGTCGTCGCAGAGCGTTCCGCAGAACGGGCAGATAACGTCGGTTACAGTCTTGGTCATGCTAGTTCACCCCTGCACCCCTTGCGCACCAGTTCCAGTGAGCCGAGGACGGGTTCGGTCTTGGCGACCTCCACCTCCACCGGCGTGCCTTTAAAGGTTGGCATGCCGGTCGAGTAGGTGTTCGGATTGACCACCATGTTCGCCCATGGCCCCATCGGTATATATGCTACACCGGGATGAGGACCCTGGGTTGCATCGACCGCTTTGACGACGACACTGCCGTAACTGCTGGTGACACGTACGTTCGTGTTGCGGTAAGCACCCAGCTTTTTAAAGTCCGCCGGGTCGAGTTCGATGATCCCGCAGGCGGCGGTGTAGGCGGGTTTTTCCTTCCCCGCCTCCATGGACACCCCCTGCTGGATCGTGCGACCCGTGATCAAATTCACTCTGATTGCCATTCTTGTTCATCCCCTGTCTAAGGTATTATCTGGCAAACTCTTTGAGCGGGCTTGGACCGAGCTCGTTGATGGTCTTGACGACGTCTTCCATGACCGTGCCCCACTTTGCACCCTCGGATGCGGAGACGAAGGTCATCCTGAGACGCTTGTCGTCAAGGCCGATGTTCTTGAGGACACTCTTCAAGAGGAACATCCTCTTGGCTGCCTTATAGTTGCCCTCAAGGTAGTGGCAGTCGCCGAAGTGACAGCCGGAGACGAGCACGCCGTCCGCCCCATCCTGGAATGCCTTCAGGATGAAGAGGGGGTCGACCCGGCCCGTGCACATCACACGGATGGCACGGATGTCGGGGGGATATTGAATACGGGCACCGCCGGCAAGGTCTGCACCTGCGTAGGAACACCAGTTGCAGATGATGGCGATGATCTTGGGTTTCCAGTTCTCGTCTGCCATTTACTGTTCACCTCCCAGGAGGAACGCATCGATCTGTGCAACGATCTGTGGCGTTGCGAAGTGCTGCATCCAGATTGCACCGCCGGGGCAGAACCCGCCGCAGGTGCCGCAGCCCTTGCACTTGGCTTCGGTGACCTGCATGACCGTCCGTCCGTCCTTCTCGACGAGCGAGAGGGCGCTGTAGGGGCACAGATTGACACACAGTCCGCATCCGGCACACTTCTCCTCGATACACTGGGCGAAGTAGGGCTCGAGCTCCACCTCTCCCCTGTGGATCGGGATGGATGCTGCGGATGCCGCACCCTCCGCCTGGGCGACCGTGTCGGGGATATCCTTGGGCCCCTGGCAGACACCGGCGAGGTAGACACCGGCAGTGGTGGTGCCGCACGGGTTCAGCTTCGGGTGGGCCTCGAGGAGCCATCCGTCCTGCGAGCAGGAGACACCGAAGAGTCTCCGGGTCTTCTCGGTCTCGGCGGTGGGCTGGACGGCGGCCGCGAGCACGACCATGTCGACTTCCATGTCGATGGGCCGGCCGAGGAGCGTGTCCTCTGCGTTGACGTGGAGGTTCTTGGTCACCGGGTCTTCGAGGATGTTTGCGACCCTGCCGCGGATGAACTTTGCACCCTCGTCCTGGATGCGGTAGTAGAACTCCTCGTACATCTTCCCGAAGGACCGGATGTCCATGTAGAAGATGTAGGGCACCACGCCGGGGATCTTCTCGATGATCTGGTGGGCGTGCTTGAGCGAGTACATGCAGCAGAACCGCGAGCAGTACGGCTTGCCGACGCCGGTGTTGTCACGGGAGCCCGCACAGAGGACGAACGCGACCCTCTTCGGGGTCTCGCCGTCGCTCGGGCGGACCAGGTGACCGCCGGTCGGGCCGGACGCACAGATCAGGCGCTCGAACTCGAGCGACGTGATGACGTTGTCGTAGTTCTTGTAACCCCACTCGAACTTCTTCTCGATGGGGAAGATGTCGTATCCCGTGGCGAGGACGACGGTGCCGACCTTGACGTTCATGAGTTCGTCCTTCATCTCGAGGTCGACCGCCTTCTTATCACCGCATGCCTCGACACAGAGGCCGCACTTGACGCAGGCGTCGAAGTCGACGGTGTAGATCAGCGGGGAGACCTGCGGGTGGTAGATGTAGATCGCCTTTCTCGGCGCCATGCCGAGCTCGAACGGGTTCGGCTTGATGACCGGACAAACGTCGACACAGTCGCCGCAGCCGGTACAGCCGCCGCCGACGATGCCGCGGGCTTCCGCCTCTTCTGGGGTGATGACACCGCGTGCCTTCTTCCGGAGGGTCACGTCGAAGTTGCCGATGTAGCCCTCGACCTGCTCGACCTCGGTGTAGGTGAGGAGCTCGATGCCTTCGTTACGGTAAACGTCCACCATCTTCGGTGTAAGGATACACTGCGAGCAGTCGAGCGTCGGGAAGGTCTTGTCGAGCTGGGACATCCTGCCGCCGATCGTGGGGCTCTTCTCCACGAGGTAGGTCTTGATGCCTGCGTTCGCAAGGTCGAGCGCCGCCTGCATCCCACCGACACCGCCGCCGACGACCATCGCCGCCTTCTCGACGGGGACGCTCTTCGGGACGAGGTCTTCAAGCAGGGAGGCCTTTGCCACGGCGATCCGGACTGCGTCCTTTGCCTTTGCGGTGGCCTCTTCGGGCTGGTGCATGTGCACCCACGAGTTCTGCTCGCGAATGTTTGCCATCTCGAACCGGAAGGGGTTCAGGCCGCCCGCCTTGGTCGCGTTACGGAACGTGGGCTCGTGCAGACGGGGAGAACAGGCCGCCACGACGACTCCGGTCAGTTTCTGCTCGTCGATTGCCTCCGCGATCTTGTTCTGGCCGGGGGTCGAGCACATGTACTGGTAGTCATCGGCGACGATGACGTTCGGGAGCGTCCTGGCGTACTCCATGACCTCCTTGACGTCGATGGAGCCCGCAATATTGGTACCACAGTGGCACACAAAAACGCCAATTCTTGGCTCTTCGTTCTTTTTGACTTCTGCCATGTATTTGCACCTCACAGGATCTTCTTCAGGAACGGCTCAACATCGATGGCATGAAGGTCGAGTGCGAGCTCGTCCGGGCTCATGCCCTGAGCCAGTCCCAGGAGTTCGTTGTAGTGCAGGACGGGGATGCCGTATTCGGCACCGAACTTCTCCTTGATCTCGATCTGACCGCGGTCGAACTGGAGCTGGCAGAACGGACAGACTTCGGTGACTGCATCGACGCCTACGTCCTGCATATTGATCATCTTCTCGTTCGTGATATCGAGCGCGTGTGCCAGATCGTATCCGCGGACACCGCCGCCGGCGCCGCAGCACTGCATCTTGTTGCGATACTGGACCGGCTCGGCGCCGAGAGCGGCGACGAGTTCTTCGATCCACATCGGGTTCTCGGTGTCACCGAAGTGCCGCTCCTTGCCGGGCTTCATCAGGTGGCAGCCGTAGTGGACGGCGATCTTCGCACCGGTCAGGGGACGCGTGATGCTGTCGGCGATCTTCTTGACGCCTACGATCTCGGGGTCGTAGTAGAGCTCGGCAAGGTGCCAGACGTCGACGGTTCCCTTGAACTCCATGTCGATCTCTTTGAGCACCTCGTTGACTCCGTCGCGGAGTTCGTCGTTGTGCTTCAGTTTGTGGTTGACTTCCCAGATGGATTTGTAGCACCCGTTGCAGACCAGGGCGATGTCCATGCCCATCTGCTCGGCGAGCACGACGTTCCGGGCCGCCATTGCGTACCAGACGTTTAAGTCGATCGAACCGAACGCACCCGGTGCCGGGCAGCAACTTGCGCCCTTAAGGGGGAGAAGGTCGATGCCGACGTTCTTGCTGGTCCGGATGGCCGCCGCCTCGATGCCGGGGTACCGGTTCGGGGCGATGCATCCGAGGAAGAATGCATACTGGTGATTGTTTCCGCTCATGGTTTCACTCTCCCTCCGCGAGGATCCTGTCCGCGTTCTCTTTCAGCCTGTAGTGGTCGAGGATCTTTCTGATACCGGGCAGGTACTCGGGGTACTTGTGCGTCGTCTCAGGCTCTTCCTCGAGGCCGAGTTTCTTTCTGGCCGCACGGTTCGCGTCGTTGTTCGGGACACCGTGGCCCGACTTGTAGATCAGCTGGACGGTCTGGAGGAAGTTGCGCGGAACGATGTCCCGCTTGAACGCCAGGTTCCGCATCGCCATGATCGCGTCGGTCGGCGCGAGGTCGCGGGGGCACCGGTCGGTGCAGCTGTAACAGGTGGTGCAGAGCCAGAGGTCCGGGTCGGTGAGGCACTCTTCCTCGAGACCGAGGACTGCCTTGCGCATGAACAGCCGGATACGGTACGAACTCCGCGGTGCCGAGGGGCACGAACCGGTGCAGGTGCCGCACTGGTAGCACATGTGGGCGGCCGTCTGCCCGATATTCTCAACTTCTTTGAGGAACTCGGGGTTGCTGTCAGGAGCGTAGTACTTCCTGTCCCGAAGTTTCTCAGCGAGATTCTGGTCCTTATAGTCTTTCTTCACTGCCATTGGCTATCCCTCATGCCTCTTCTGCTTCTCCCAGAACTTTGACCTCGACCTCTCCGGGGGCGGTCTCTTTGACCTTCGACGTCCTCGGGGCGAGCAGTTTCTCTTTGATCTGCTTGAAGAGATCCGTCTCCTTGTCCTGCATCCGGATACCAGTCCGCCGCAGGATGATCGCATCCTCGCTCGGGCAGGCGTTGACGCAGGCACCGCAGAGGATACAGAAGTCCTTGTTGATGGCGATGTTGGCCTCGACCTCTCCCTTCATCTCCTTTGCCGGGACGGGGGTGGGCAGGTAGAGCGCGTTGCAGGGGCAGACCTCAACACAGGTCGAACAGCCGCCGGGGCACTTCTCGGGGTTGATCTCAATATCTCCCTCGAAGATCTTCTCGACGGTGATTGCCTCCTGGGGGCAGGTCTCGACGCACCAGGTACAGGTGCAGCAGTTGTCCTGCTCGATGTTGACCTTGCCGGGCAGCTTGTCGCTGATGATCTCGCGTTCGAGGGTGATGCACTCCTGGGGGCAGGCCTCGACGCAGATGTTGCACCCGTCGCAGGTGGCCTCCTCCCACTTGACTTCCCCTTCGATCTTGCCGGTCTCGGGGTTCGGGGCGTTGCGGACCACGGTGATGCTCGGACAGAGCTCGCCGCAGATGCCGCAGACGTCGCACTTCTCGGTGTCGACGGCAAACGTCGTCTTGGTCTGCAGTGCAGCCTGACGCGGTTTGCCTTCTTCGTCGCTGCCCTCGAATGCGGGGACATCACGGTTGATGGCGTCCCTCGGGCAGGCTTCTTCACAGATGGTGCAACAGTCGCACTTCTCCTCGTCGATTACGGTGACCATGTCGTAGGTGGGGAATCCCTCCTTCTCAAGAATCGGGAGCCTCTCCTCCCCGTCAATCTTGAGCGTCATCGCGTTGAAGGGGCACATGATGACACAGACACCACAGTACGAACACTTCTCAGGGTTGACGTCGACAGGTTCTGCGTAGTCGATTGCCCCGCGGCGCGTCGCACCGACGGGTCCGAGCACGATTGCCTCTTCGGGGCAGGCGTCGACACAGATGCCGCAGCCAGTGCACGTCTCTGCGTTAAGGATCAGGTTGTTAACGGCCTTCAGGAGCCTCTGCTCCATGATGACGTTCTGTCCTTCCCGCGTTTTGGAATACTTTGGAAACAATGCCATATTCTAGTATCACTCCTAGGCTTCCACTTTTCGGGCCTTCGCCCGGCTCTCCCACGGTCCTGCAAGCTTGATAACCCCATAGGGGCACGCCTGGACGCATACGCCGCAACCGGCGCAGAGCTCGGAGTTGAAATCAAGGATGACGGCTTTGCCGTCTTTGACCTTGTAGATCTTCTCCTTCGTCACCGGATCTTCGGTGTAGAGCTCGAGAGCGTCGACCGGACATGCCACCACGCAGTTATTGCAGCCTGTACATCGTTCCATATTGATGTGCAATGCAAATGCCATGGTATCACGCACCAGATCTGATCGATTAAAAATCGATATAAAAAGAATTGTCAAAGAATATACATAAACTTTCTGAAATCCGGCAGTCTTATATTCCAGAACTATGATTATTCGTCAATTTTTATAAATTAAAACGGTTGTTATGTTAATCCGATGTTCAAAATCTCGTCGTCAAACGCACTTTCGGGGGTGAAGGGAAAAGGAAAACCTTAAATTATAGATCGGGGTTTGTGATGAAAATTGGTGGCCGATTTGACCCGGTAGCGTTGAGAGCGGCCCGGATAGCCTCGCTGGCCGTGCGTAACCATATCACCCCTCCCGATAGTGTCCCACCCGGCGTTGCGCGGTGTTGAGAGTAACCGTTTCTGTATCCGTTGGTTCTTAGCACTCCGTGATGGATGCCCGGGCTCGCCGGGAAGGACACACCCGGATCCTGTGCCCGCGATCCCGCTTGCCGCATCCGGGATAGCGCCGCCGGACAGGCCTGCCTGCCCGGGGCATGCTTAACCCGGTCCCTGCTGGTGGTATGGGTTGCATGGCCGTTTCACGCCTGGAAGGTGCAACGGGGGAACCGCGGGGTGTCCCGGGGTCCTCTTTCCCGGTTCCTTTTACATTTACCTGCCGGGAGGGCGGATGTCGGTGGATAAACGGGGCCGGAGGGCGGCCGCGCGGTTTGGATTCCCATGACTGTCCGGCACCGGCCTGCTCGGCCGCCGGGAAAAAAAGAAACCTTATTCTGTCCACATCGTAACATTGTAGCAAACGAGGTGTATTCTGTCCATGGAATTGAATGGCGTTACTATCGATGATACCTATGCAGAGGCGTTCCCGACCTGGGTGGCACGGCCCATAATCACCGCCGTCACCGAGGAGTGGGCATACAAGGCAGCAGTGGAGGCCGTCGGCTTTGCCACTTCCACCATCGGGTGTCCGGCAGAGGCGGGTATCGACTGCTTCGTCTCCGCCGACGAGACCCCCGACGGACGGCCCGGTTATGCAATCATGATCTGTGCGAGCAAGAAGAAGCTCAAAGAGCAGGTCGTCGAGCGCCTCGCCGAGTGCATCCTCACCGCCCCGACGACGGCGGTCTTCGACGGTCTTTCGGACGTCGTCGCCGAGGTCCCGGAGAAGCTCCCGGTCAAGCTCCACTTCTTCGGCGACGGCTACGAGGAGAAGCGCGAGGTCGGCGGCAGGACCGTCTGGGCCATCCCGATCATGGAGGGCGAGTATATCGGTGAGGAAGAGTTCGGCGCCGTCAAGGGCGTTGCGGGCGGTAACTTCTTCATCATGGGCGAGAACCAGATGGCCGCCCTGACGGCCGCCCAGGCGGCGGTCGACGCCATCAGCGGCGTCTGCGGTGTCATCACGCCCTTCCCCGGCGGCATCGTCGCAAGCGGCTCGAAGGTCGGGAGCAACAAGTACAAGTTCATGGGCGCAAGCACGAACGAGGCCTACTGCCCGACCCTCCGCGACAGGGTCGAGAACAGCAAGGTCCCCGAGGGCGTCAAGGCGGTCTACGAGATCGTCATCGACGGCGTCGACGAGGACTCGATCAGGACCGCGATGGCCGAGGGCATCCGTGCGGCAAGCAAGGTGCCGGGCGTGAAGTTCATCAGCGCCGGGAACTTCGGCGGCAGCCTCGGGCCGTTCAAGTTCGAGCTGAAGGACGTCCTGGCTGAGTATCTCTAAATCTCTTTTTTTTCTGTTGTGGCGGCTTTTGAGGCTGGTGTCTGGTTGCTATTGTTGGCGGAGCCGTGGCCTTTGGGGGCAGGGCTGGTGAAGGTTTTCGGTGCAGTGAAGTTGATGTGACATCTGGAGTTTAAGCACCGTTACTCGGGTTGCAGTTACTGGGATGCCCAAATCGAGGCTTCGTTGGAGTGCTTAGTCCGTCGTACCGTAGCCAGCCGCAAACCTATAACACGGATTCCGTGGGGATATCGCCCCGCAGGGGGGTGGGGACAGGGGAGGGGGGAGACCCCCCTCAAAGCCTAACGGCTTCTCGTGCTCCGTTCCTG
>NZ_DAFZ01000088.1:0-3616 GCF_002498065.1 Methanoculleus sp. UBA208
CTCTTCGAGTTTCTCGTGCTCCTGTCGTCCCGACAGTCGCACACCCCCCCGCGGCGATACTCCCACGATCCAGCGTACGGGATTTTCACCACTCACACTTATCAGTGTTAGCGATGGAAAACGAGGCACCACCTGAGCCTCCAACCACCTTAAATGCCTATCCCACCCCGGGTCAACCGACCCGGCTCCCGGACAGCAAAAAAAAGAACCAGCCGGTTACTCCGGCCGGTAGTTCAGGTACAGGCCGTCCACCGTCGCCCTGTCGCCGCCGCTTTTTGCGAGCAGGTCCATGTAGGTGTAGACCTCGGGGGCATCCTTCTTCAGGGCTGCCGGGGTGGTGTGGTAAAGCATGAAGGCATCGGCAAAGAGCGCCGCCTCCCTCTCCTCACCGGGTTGTACGTCCAGGGCCGGGTAAGTTCCGGGGTCCTCGGCGAACGCCGCAAGAACCGTGCTCCCGCCAAAACCCATGGTGCGGTAGACCCGGTACCC
Source organism: Methanoculleus sp. UBA208 (assembly GCF_002498065.1). Classification (GTDB taxonomy): domain Archaea; phylum Halobacteriota; class Methanomicrobia; order Methanomicrobiales; family Methanoculleaceae; genus Methanoculleus. The sequence continues at coordinate 490 of NZ_DAFZ01000088.1, forward strand.
CACCTGCCGGGCAAAGGCCTCGTCGGCCCGCGCCGGGTCCCTGTCCGACCGGATGTAGATGGCGTTCTCCTCGGGGACGTAGAGGCCGCTCGTGTTCCCGGACATGTCCTGCTGCCTGAACAACTCGTTCCTGCTGTCGATGTAGACAGTGAGATTCTCCATAAACTCTTCTCTAATCCTGGTGCTCTGTTGCAGCACCAGGGCCTCCGCAAGTGCCGCTTCGGTGCCGCTCCCATCCCTGTTCTCCAGACGGAAACCGGCAACCGGGCTCACAGAGAAGGCCGAACAAACGACGACAATGAGAACAATCGCCGCAATCAACCGTGATCGGAATCGTGGGTCCATGGCTCGTTTTCCCTCTGCAGGACAAAGAGTTTCAAACAGCCAAATATATACTTTTTTAATTTTAAAAAACTAATTATAAACTTCCGATTATCAAAATTGAATAGATAATCCTGCACTCCAGGAAAAAGAGACTTCAAAGATGCGGATCCGGTTGCAACAAAGCATATATAGTTCCAGAGTTGGAACACCATCCGACACCTAATTACCCATGCAAGCGCATAGTAGAAACAATGAAACAGATCGCCCTCTACGGGAAGGGGGGAATCGGGAAATCCACCACTGCAGCGAACCTGTCGGCAGCACTCGCAGGAGAGGGGCTCGATATCCTGCAGATAGGGTGCGATCCGAAGCACGACAGCACCCGCATGCTGATGCACGGGACCTGGATCCCGACGGTCCTCGACCTCATCAGGGAGCGCGGGGACGAGAACATCACCGCCGACGATGTGGTCTACGAAGGGTTCCGGGGGGTGCGCTGCGTGGAGGCCGGCGGGCCTGAGCCGGGGATCGGCTGCGCCGGCCGGGGCATCATCGCGACGTTCCAGCTCCTCGAACGCCTTGACGCCCTCAAAGGCGACGTGATCGTCTACGATGTCCTCGGGGACGTCGTCTGCGGCGGGTTTGCGATGCCGATGCGCGAAGGATACGCGCAGGAGGTCTACCTGGTCACCTCCGGCGAGCTGATGTCCGTCTACGCGGCAAACAACATCGCAAAAGCCATCGCCCGCCTCTCGCGCCGGGTTCGGAGCAGGTGCACGCTCGGCGGCGTGATCTGCAACGCAAAGAACATCGAGGGGGAGGGGGAACTGGTGGAGGAGTTCGCCCGCCGGATCAACTCCCGGCTCATCGCCTATATCCCCCGGTCACGAGTCGTGCAGGTCGCGGAACTGCAGAAGCAGACGGTCGTCGAGTACGCCCCCGACTCCGACCAGGCGGCGGTCTACCAGGAACTTGCACGCACGATCAGCGGAAACGAAACGACGAGTATCCCCACACCCCTCGAGATGGATGAACTCGAATCCTTCGCCCTCGAATTCGTCCAGGTTTGAGGGGTGCACCCTGACCGGGGCGCTCTCGGTGCTCACTGAGGTACGGGATGCCGTCTGCGTCATCCACGGTCCGGCGGGGTGCACGCACCACAACTTCTCCCTCCTTCACGCCACATTGCTCTCGAACGACCGGTTCGAAGTCCCGCGCCTCCTCTCAACCCGCTTAACAGAGAACGGGATCATCTTCGGCGGCGAAGAGGCGCTGGAGAATACCCTGGCGCGGGCGCTCTCGCTCTCGCCCACGCCTGCCTCCGTCTTCGTCCTCTCGACCTGCATCGTCGAGACGATAGGGGACGACGTCGCGGCGGTCTGCGCAAAAGACCGGGGCATCCCGGTGATCGCCGTGCCGACCGCGGGGTTCCTCGGCGGGGTCTTTGAGACCGGCATCAGAAACGCCCTCTCCACCGTCGCCTCGCTCGCCCGGCCGGCGACTGAGGCGACCCTCACGGCAAACCTGGTCGGCGAGAAGAACCTGGAGTACGGCGTCGACGAGAACGCGGCCGAGATCGCGCGCCTCCTCGGCCTGCTCGGCATCGGGGTCAACCTCCGGTTCGTGCGGGGGATCGAGACGGGGGATATCGAACGCCTCGGCTCTGCTGCCGCAAACATCCTCCGGGAACCGGCGCTCCGGCCGGTCGGCGAAGACCTCGAGCGGAGGCTCGGCACGCCCTACGTGGACTCGTTCCCGGCCGGCCTTGACGGGACGTGCCGGTTCCTCGAAGATGTCGGCCGGATCTGCGGCATCGAAGCCTCGGCCGCCGTCGAGGAGGAGCGCGCCTGCCAGGCCGCGATGCTCGAGCAGTTCGCCGACATCGCCGGCAGCAGGGTACGCTTCCAGCCCCCCCACCCCATGCTCAGGGGCGATCCGGGCGCGGAGGCCATCTGCACCGAATGCGCCGAAGCCCTCGATCTTGCCGTCGTCCCGGACGGTACGGCAATCCCACTCCCGTACCCGGCGCCTGTCGGGACCGCCGGCCTCCGACGGATGCTGCACCGGTGGAGGGTTCTTATCCGGGAGGAGAGGCGGGGGTGAGGGGGCGTGGTGCCCGCCGGCGACCGTACGCTTAAATACCCGATGCGCGGAGAGAGAATACAGGAGTGAGTGTCAGAGTATGTTCGAACGTATCCTATTTCCAACGGACTTTTCAGAGCCCTCCATGAAGGTGCTGGAGTACATCCCCGCACTGCAGGAGGCAGGAACCCGGGAGGTTGTCCTCGTCCACGTCATCGACTCAAAGGACATCACGCTGATTGCCTCGGGGGGGCAGGGGTTCCTCGGGACCGTACCCGACCAGGAGCCCGAGGCCCAGCGACAGTTGCGAGAAGAGATCCAGCACCGGATCATCGATACCCGCCGGGCGCTCGAGAGGCAGGGCATCAAGGTGACCGTCCGGACGCCCGTCGGCAGCCCGGGAAAGGAGATCGTGACCGCGGCGGATACAGAGGGGACCTCGCTCATCGTCATCGGTTCCCACGGCCGGTCGAACATCCGAGACCGCCTGCTCGGAACGGTCTCGGAGTACGTGATCAAGAACGCCCGTCAGCCGGTCCTGGTCATCAAGCGGGACAGAGTTGTCGGGAGTTAACTCTCTTCCTTCTTTTTCCCGCTCCGGTTCTTCGGCCCGTCGCATTCGAAGACCTTCGGTCTTCTCACGCTCCTGTCGTTCCGACAGTCGCACCCTACGGCCCGTCGCAAGTCGCACCTGCGGGGCTCCCGCTCCTGCCGTTCCGGC
>NZ_DAFZ01000088.1:3949-19971 GCF_002498065.1 Methanoculleus sp. UBA208
CTCCTGCCGTTCCGGCAGTCGCGCACAAGAAAAGTATTTTATTTCTCCTGCCGGCTCTCCAGCAGCCGCCGGATCGCCCGCAGTTCTTCCACCACCGCATCGGCGGCCGGCAGCTGCTCCGGCTCGCCTTCGGTCGCGACCGGACCGGTCCTCCGCACAAAGTTCATGATCTTCTCCTGGAGGTCTTTCGGATCGGCTATCCCGTTGAGGACGATCTCCGCCCGGGCCTGCGTCGAGAATCCGGCGGTCTGCACCCGGACCGCCGAGAAAGAGAAGAACCGCATCAGGGGCCCCTGGATGATATCGACGTTCGTGATCCGGTTGTAGGGGACGATCCCCGTCTGCCGGAACCAGACCCCCCGCTGCCAGGTGACCTCGGTGACGGTGAGCCGGTAGGTGATGCTCTCGCAGTAGAGCGGTATCCAGTAGACGACGAAGATGATGGCGGCGAGCACAGGTATGGCGATGCCTGCAGCAACGGGCAGCGGGCTGAAGACGACGACGGGGACCAGCCAGGGCAGGATGAAGACGACGACGGCCAGGACCAGGGACGCGTAGAGGTATGACCGGAATCGCGGCACCGGTCCGAACGCCTCGCCGATATGGAGCGGGGTGAGAGACATGCTATCACACTGATCTCAATCCCGATAGATTAAGTCTTCCCGGCCGGCGAAGTCCCTACGGAGGATGCGGCGATCGCCCCCTTCGCCGAAGTAGCCAGGGCAGAAATCCGTATCCCTAAACCCGTGCCTCTCGTAGAGCGCCCGGGCGACGTGGTTTCCCGGCGCGACAGAGAGATAGACCTCCACCGCCCCACGCTCACGGAGGGTGTCGATGACGGCGGCAACGAGGCTTTCCCCGAACCCCCGGCGCCGGTATCGCTCCGCCACCACCAGCCGGACAATCCATCCCGTGGCCGGCTGGTGCTGCACGAGAGCCCCGATGGTATAGCCGACGACCCGTCCGTCACATTCCGCGACGAGGAAGGTATCGGCGAAGAGGACGCCGGCCTGCCGGATGAAAACCTCGGGCTTGCAATCTCCCGCGCTGTTCTCCCGCTCGAGGGCAGCGACAGAACGGAAATCATCTTCCCGGTATCCCCTGATCATCGGGTCCATGCCGGTGTATTCGTCGTGAAGAGTAAAAAAGAGGCCACAGCCCCGGGCCGCCCGGACACCGGAGCGCCTCTGAGCCACAGGCTCACTTCTGCTTCATGCCCGCCCTGAGCATGTCGCGTGCCATCTTGTAGGTCTCGATCTTGTACTGCATCGCCTCGATATGCTGTTCTTTCATCCTTATGCGGGACTCGATCATCCGTACCATCAGCTGCCGCATCTGGTCCTCGTCGAGGAGATCGTACATTCTCGCGAGAAGCATATCGTGGGCGCCGTATCCGCCGTGGTGTGTCATACCATAACCCCCCTTTGCCGGCCGATCCCTCCCGGACAGGCCGGCACCCCGGTGCCCGCCGGGCCATAAAAACCTTATGGCGTACGCGGCTGCTTACCGGGAGGGTGCAAACATCTCGCCGTGTTCGGCCCAGTTCTCGACGGGAGGTTCATAGAGGACGACACATACGTCTTCAGGACGAATTCCGGCATTTTGGGCGAGGCGAGCCACGATCGTCCTGTAGAGCGCCTCCTTCTTCTCGGGCCCGCGCCCCGGCATGAGGGATACCTCGATCAGGACCGCGTCATCGGATCGGCCGGGAGGCATCGGGAAGTTCTCCTCCTTTCGTTCGCACAGCCGGATCCAGAGGGCGGCCTCCGGCGTCTGAAGTGCGTCCAAAAAAGCCTCACGGAGGCTGTCGATAAGTGATTGCCGGTACTCGACGGGCTTTCCCATACGGATCTCGATCTTTACAAGCGGCATGCGGACCTTTCTCCAGCGACAGCAGGGGATCCGGGGGAATCCCCGTTCTCCTGCATGAGTGTTCCGGCACCGGGAGTAATAACGCTTTGCTCAGGAGAGGTCCATCTGCTCGCTCCCCGGGCGCCGGTTCCGGTTGCTGCAGGCGTTGAGCACCTCGTCCATCAGCCGGAGCGCCCCTTCGATCCCGATCAGCGCCCGGGAGGAGAGAGCGACCCTGTCCCGGAGCGGCGGCGTCAGCCCGACGAACGCGGCGCCGGAGGAGATTGTCGCCTCGTAGGAGGAGCCGAGGATCAGGTCCGGTTCGGCGTCCCGGATCATTCCGCGGATGACCGAGAAGTCGGTCGTGTAGGTGACGGCATCGTTCCCCGTACCGGGGTCGTTGCGCGCCGGTATGCAGGCGATATCGGCACCGAGATACCGGTCGAGGAGGTCGGCGGCAAACGCGGTGTAGGCGTGCCCGGCAGAGATCGCCACCCGGGGAGGATCGAACCTCCTGAGGTACTTCTCGCAGGCCTTCCGGATCCGGGCATCGGCCCATGCGATCTCGTCTGTGACCGGGCGGGTATCCACGCCGTCGACCGAGGCGCCAAGTCGCTCGAAGGTCTCGCCGACGGCATCGAGGCCGAGGAGCGAGCCGCAAGCGGTCCCGACGCCGCTCGCGAGATCCGGGTTCGTGCTGACGGTGAACGGCGCCGCCCGGCGGGTCGCGGCGTAACGGTCCAGGCAGAAGGTGGCGGCGACAGGGACGCCTGCGAGGTTGAGCAGGCGCCGCGCCTCGATGGCGTTTCCCCGGCAGAAGGGGTCGGCGCGGCAGATACCGTCGATGTTGACGCCGGGGGTGTCGGGATCCACCTCCGGCGCGATCGTATCGAGCGCCCGGCGGTAGCCGGCCTCGAGGTCTCCGAGGAACCCGGGACTGTCGACGACGAGGATCTGGCCGTCACGGGCAACATCCCCGATATCCTCGCCCATGATGGCGGGCACGCAGGTGTTGACCACGGCTATCCGGGTGTACTGCCCCTCGAGCTCCCCGACCACCTCCGCGAGACGGGACTCCGTGCCGAAGATCACCTCGTTCTCGACGAGAAACGTCCCGTGGATGGGAACCCCGACGAGCGATGCGGGGTAGAAGTAGCACCCGCTCGAGCCGTGGACGATGACGGCGACGTCCTCGAACCCTGCGAGGCATGCGACCGCCCCGGTCATCGCGCAGGGCCAGAGCGGGTTCTCGCACGGTGTATGCTGGTCGTTTTGCATCGGTCTACAAGATCATGGCGGTACGGGGATATAAAAGACGGGATCTGCGGGGACGCCCTGGAACCCCCGCGGCACCCGGTTGCCGGCGGGGACCGGCGATACGACCCCAGAGGAGAGATTTTTACCGAGTATAGCGATAGAGCCGCACGCGAAGGCGCGAAGTCCGGGCGTTGTTGCTTCCCTTCGCGTGAGACTAAATTAGAGGAGGAAGAGCAGGGAGAAGGGCCAGTAGCCCTACACCGTCTTCACAAGCGCCGCGAGGTACTGCCCGACCTCGCTCGTCTTCTTTGCGCCGCCCATATCCCGGGTGACGAACCCGTCGAGGATGCTCCTCTCGACGGCCCGGAGAACGGCCGCCGCCGCCTCATGCTCACCGATATGGTCGAGGAGCATCGAGCCCGCCCAGACGGTGGCGAGCGGGTTCGCGACGTCCTGGCCGCGGTACTTCGGCGCGGAGCCGTGGATCGGCTCGAACATCGAGGTCCCGCGGGGGTTGATGTTCCCGCCGGGGGCGAGGCCAAGCCCGCCCTGGATCATGGCGCCGAGGTCGGTGATGATGTCCCCGAACATGTTCGGGGTGACGACGACGTCGAACCACTCGGGGTTCTTGACGAACCACATCGTGACGGCGTCGACGAAGTTGAACTCCGTCTTAACGTCAGGGTAACCGGCGGCGACTTCGGTGAAGACGTCGCGCCAGAGGCCGTAGATGTCGGAGAGGACGTTTGCCTTGTCGACCGAGGTGACCTTCTTCTCCCTCGCTGCGGCAAGGTCGAAGGCGTAGCGGATCGCCCGCTCTGCACCCTGCCGGGTAACGACGCCGATCTGGTAGGCGATCTCGTCGGCGTCGGTCTCGACGTCGAGGCCGAATCTGACGCTGTAGAGGTTGCGCACGACCTCGAGGGTCTTTTGCTCGCGCTTCCCCGCGAACCGCGAGCCGATCCCGACGTAGAAGTCCTCGGTGTTCTCCCGGACGACCACGAAGTCGATGTCCTCCGGTCCCTTGTTCGCGAGCGGCGTCGTGACGCCGTCGAGGAGTTTGATCGGCCGGAGGTTGACGAACTGGTCGAAGTGGAACCGGATCGCGAGCAGGATGCCCTTCTCGAGGATCCCCGGCTTCACCCGGTCGTCGCCGATTGCCCCGAAGTAGATCGCGGAAAACTTCGAGAGTTCCCGGATATCCTCTTCAGTCAGGAGTTCGCCGGTCGCGAGGTAGCGGTCGGCCCCGATATCGAAGTCCGTCCACGCGATGTCGAACCCGTAGCGCTCTCCTGCGGCATCGAGGACATCCTTTCCCGCCGCGACGATCTCGGGGCCGATACCGTCCCCGCCGATTGCCGCTACTCGGTGCTGCATGTCTTCACCTCATCAAGGTTCTTCGCATAGGCAACGAGACCGCCGGCATCGACGATCTCCTTCATGAACCAGGGCACCGGCTCGACGGCGAGCCGTCTCCCGTCCACTTCGATGTAGCCGGCGGCGATATCCACCGAGACGGTGTCGCCGTCCCGGATAGCATCCGCCTCCGGGCAGACCAGGGGGAGGAGCCCGGTGTTGACCGCGTTGCGGTAGAAGATCCGGGCAAAGGACTTCGCGACCACGGCCTTCACCCCGGCGCCGAGGAGTGCAAGCGGCGCGTGCTCGCGGGAGGAGCCGCACCCGAAGTTGGTGCCGGCGGCGACGACGTCGCCCTCCCGCGCCTCCCTCGCGAACTCATCTCTCGTCCCCTCGAACGCGTGCTTCGCGAGTTCCGCCGGGTCATAGATGGTGAGGAACCGCCCGGGGATGATCGCGTCCGTATCGATGTCGTCGCCGAACTTCCAGACTCGCATGATTCACACCTCCCTCGGGTCGGTGATCTCGCCGTAGAGGGCGCTCGCCGCCGCCGTCGCCGGCGAGGAGAGGTAGACCGACGCCTGCGCACTCCCCTGCCTGCCCCGGAAGTTCCGGTTCGACGTCGAGAGCGAGACCTCCCCGGGGGCAAGCAGCCCGAACGCCCCGCCCATGCAGGGGCCGCAGCAGGGTGCCTCGACGAGCGCGCCCGCCTCGACGAACCGCTCGATGAGCCCGCCACGGAGGGCCTTGAGGTACTCCGTCCGCGAGGCCGGGATGACGATCACCCGGACGCCGTCGGCGAAGCGATCGGCGTTCCCGAGCACCTCCGCCGCTTCGACGAGGTCCTCGTAGCGGCCGTTCGTGCAGGAGCCGATGAAGACCTGGTCGACCTTCGTCCCCGCGACGTCTCCGACATCCACGACGTTGTCGACGTTGTGCGGGACGGCGACCTGCGGGGCGAGGCCGGTGACGTCGTAGCGGCGGCGCTCCGCGTATGCTGCATCCTCGTCGCCCGCGAGGTCGAACGGCTCGATATCGCGCCGGGCGGTCACGTAGTCCCAGGTGGCCGCATCGGGCCGGACGATTCCCGCCTTCGCCCCCATCTCGATTGCCATGTTCGCGCAGGTCATCCGGCCCGCCATGCTCATCTCGCGCATCGCCCGGCCGGTGAACTCGAGCGCCATGTAGGTCGCGCCGTCCGCGCCGATATCGCCGGCGAGGGAGAGGATGAGGTCTTTTGCCCCGACTCTTTTGCCGAACTCGCCCTCGACCTCGACCAGAATGCTCTCGGGCACCCGGAAGTAGAGCGCCCCGAACTTCAGGACGAACCCCATATCGGTCGAACCGATCCCGGTCGCGAACGCGCCCGCGGCGCCGTAGGTGCAGGTGTGGGAGTCGGTGCCGACGATGATCTCGCCGGGAGCCGCCCGCCCCTTCTCCATCACGACCTGGTGGCAGACGCCCTCGAGGAGGTCGTAGTTGTGGATCCCCTGCTCTTCAGCAAACTGCCGCATGAAGACGTGGTTCTCGGCGGCGGGTATCGAGTCGGCGGGTACCTGGTGGTCGAAGAGCATAATGATCCGCCCGGGATCGAATACGCGCTCTCCACCCATCTCGCGAAAGACCCTGACCGCAAGCGGGCCGGTGATATCGTGGATCATTGCCGCATCCACGGGCGCCATCACCACCTCTCCCGCGCGGACGGATCTCCCGCACCGTTGCGAAAATATCTTTTCTGCGATAGTCGCCGACATACAGTATCGTGTTCCTGGTACGCGTTCAGGACGTATTTAGTTTGCCGGGGGCCGCCGGAGTGGTGCGGTGGATCGGAGCCCTTTTTGGCCGTTTTCCCGGGACAGTACCCTTATGTGGCCCCGTGCGGATTCTATAAGGAGAAGCGATGACCGACGGACCGACCCCGGCAATGCGGCAGTACTATTCAGCGAAAGCCCGGTACCCCGACGCCGTCCTCTTCTTCAGGATGGGGGACTTCTACGAGACCTTCGGCGAGGACGCCGGCGTGGTGGCCCGGGAACTCGACATCACCCTGACGGCCCGGGGCAGGGACAAGAACGGCGACCGGATGCCGCTTGCGGGCGTCCCCCACCACGCCGCCGACGGCTACATCGCCCGCCTGGTGAACAAGGGCTACAAGGTGGTGATCTGCGACCAGATTGAGGACCCCAAAACTGCCAAAGGCGTCGTGAAGCGGGATGTCACGAGGGTGATCACCCCGGGAACCCTGATCGACTCCTCGATGCTCGCCTCAGCCGGCGCCCACTACCTGATGGCGGTCGCCCCCGACCGGAAGGAGTCCTTCGGCCTCGCGTTCCTGGACGTCTCCACCGGCGAGTTTTTCGTATCCTCCGGTAGCGGGGAGCGGGACTACGCCGAGATCGTCTCGGAGGTCGTCAGGTACCGCCCGTCGGAGGCGATCGTCCCCGAAAGCCTCGCGGGCGCGCTCCCCGCCCGGCTCGAGGCGCTCGGGGTGACGGTGAGCCGCTACCGCGACGACGCCTTCGATCCCGACGCAGCGCACGAGCGTCTCTGCGGGCAGTTCGGGACGGCGACGCTCGACGGCTACGGGTGCGCCGGGATGGCGGGGGCAGTCGCCGCCGCCGGGGCCGCGCTTTGCTACGCCCAGGAGACGCAGCAGTCGCCCCTTTCCCACATCTCGGGGCTCGCGACGAAGGTTCCGACAGGGAACATGGTGCTCGATGCGATCACCCTTCGGAATCTCGAGATCACGACGGGCATCCGGGGCGAGGGGGACGGAAACACCCTTCTCTCCGCGCTCGACGTCACGGAGACGTCGATGGGGAGCCGGACGATGCGGTCGTTCCTGATCGGCCCCCTGCTCGGGAAGGAGGCGATCGAGGCGAGGCTCGATGCGGTGGAGTGGTTCTTCGACCACGCGCTCGACCGACAGGAACTCCGCGTAGCGCTCAGCGACTTCGCCGACATCGAGCGGATAGCGGGAAGGATCGCCTACGGGAACGCAGGGCCCCGGGATCTCGCGACGCTCAGGGAGTCGCTCGAAGCGATCCCGGACGTAAAGGCGCTCTTCTCCGAAGACGCACCCGTGCGGGTCCGCGAGGCCCTCGACGCGATGAGCGACCATGCCCGGGTCACGGACCTCATCGGCCGGGCGATCGTCGACGACCCTCCGGCGCTCGCAAAGTCCGGCGGGATGATCCGCGAGGGGTTCAACGCCAAACTCGACGAACTCCGGCACCTTGCGACGTCCGGGAAGGACTGGATCGCGGAGTTCCAGCAGCAGGAGCGGGAGAGGACCGGGATCAAGTCGCTCAAGATCGGCTACAACCGGGTCTTCGGCTACTACATCGAGGTGACGAAACCGAACCTGCACCTGGTGCCGCCGGAGTACGAGCGGCGGCAGACGACCGCAAACGGCGAGCGCTACACGATCCCCGACCTCCGGGAGAAGGAGGCGATGATCGCAACCGCGGAGGAACGCCTTACCGCCCTCGAGGCGGAGATCTACGCTGAACTCGTCCGGACGCTCGCGACGGAAGTCCCCGATCTCCAGACGACCGCCCGGGCGGTGGGGCTCCTCGACGTGTATTCGGCGCTCGCCGAGGTCGCCGCCCGTTACGGCTACACCCGCCCGGTGATCGAGGAGAGCGGCCGGATCGTCATCCGCGACGGCCGCCACCCCGTAGTGGAGCGGCACCTCCCGGTCCCGTTCGTCCCGAACGACACGGAACTCGATTCCGCCGGCGACCAGATCATGATCGTCACCGGGGCGAACATGGCGGGCAAGTCCACCTACATGCGGGCGGTGGCGCTCTGCTGCATCATGGCCCAGATGGGGAGTTTCGTCCCGGCCCGGCACGCGACGATCGGGATAGTCGACCGCGTCTTCACCCGGGTGGGGGCGTTTGACGACCTTGCCTCCGGGCAGTCCACATTCATGGTCGAGATGCTGGAACTCGCAAACATCTTGAACAACATGACTCCAAAAAGCCTCGTCATCCTCGACGAGATCGGGCGGGGGACGAGCACGCTGGATGGGTGCTCGATTGCCCGGGCGGTGGTGGAGTTCCTGCACGGGAAGGCGGTCGCGGGGCCGAGGACGCTCTTTGCAACCCACTTCCACGACCTGATCGACCTCGAAGGCTCGCTCAAGCGGGTGAAGAACTTCCACTTCGCGGTGAAGGATACCGGGACCGACGTCGTCTTCCTCAGAAAGATCATCCCCGGCGCGACCGACCGGAGCTACGGCGTCCACGTCGCCCACCTTGCCGGGATCCCGAAGAAGGTGACCGACAGGGCAATGGAGATCCTGAAGGAGGCGTCGACGCGGGAGTTCTCAGCCGGGGTGCGGGCTCCCCGCTACACCCAGATGCTCCTCGTCGACCCCGGTGAGGGGGTCGTGGAAGAGAACCCGGCGGTAAGGGAACTTAAAAGTTTGAATCCCGACGAGATGACGCCGATCGATGCTCTGAACGCCCTCTGCCGGCTCCAGAAGATGGCGAACGAGGAGAGGGAGCGATGACGAAGATCCGCGTCCTCGATCCCGACACGGTGAACCAGATTGCCGCCGGCGAGGTCGTGGAGCGCCCCGCGTCGGTGGTAAAAGAACTCCTCGAGAACGCGATCGACGCGGGTGCGACGAGCATCCTCCTCGACGTCTCCTCGGACATGGCCGCCATCACGAAGATCCGGGTGACCGACAACGGCGAGGGTATGACCGGGGAGGAGGCGGTCCTCGCGTTCCACCCCCATGCGACGAGCAAGATCCGGGACATCGCCGACCTCTCTGCCGTCCGCACCCTCGGGTTCCGGGGGGAGGCGCTCGCGAGCATCGCCGCCGTCGCAGAGGTAACATTGGTCACCCGCCCGCGGGGAGGGGGAGCGCTCGCCGGGACGCGGCTGGTGGTCAGGGGCGGCGAGATCGTGGAGAAGAACGAGGTCGGAGCCCCGGAGGGGGCGACGATCGCGGTGGAACGCCTCTTCTACAACACCCCCGCCCGCCGGAAGTTCCTCAAAAGCAGGAACACCGAACTCGCCCACGTCTACGCGGTCGTGGAAAATCTGGCCCTCGCCCACGGCGAGGTCGCCTTCCGGGTGGTGCACAATGGAAAAGAGCGGATGGCGACCCAGCGATCGGGAGGGACCTTAAACACCATCGCGGGGCTCTACGGCGCGGACCTTGCACGCTCGCTCGTCCCGGTCGAGGGAAGGCTCTCGTTCCTCCGTATCGGCGGCTACATCTCCCGGCCGTCGGAGAGCCGGGGAAGCCCATCGCAGATCTCCGTCAGCATCAACGGCAGAAGCATCTCCTCCCGCCGGATCGCCGCCGCCGTCCGGGAGGGCTACGGCACCCTCCTCCCGAAGGACCGCTACCCGGTGGCGTTCCTCGATCTTGCGATCGACACCGACCTCGTGGACGTTAACGTCCACCCGACGAAAAGGGAGGTTCGCCTCTCCCGGAAGCAGGAGATCCTCCCGGCGATTGCGGCCGCCGTCGAGGAGGCGCTCGCCGGTCACGACCTCGCGCGCGAGACCCCGGCCGAACCGGCGCAACAGCAGATCGCTTCGACAGAGCCCGGAACTGCGCCGGCCCGGCCGGTCGGCGAGCCCGGGGCGTCCTACACGGCAGGGCACCGGGAACTCACCCTCTCCGACAAGCAGCTCCGCCGGACGGAGACGGAAGGGGGAGAAAACCTCCTCCCGGCGATGGAGCCGATCGGACAGGTGGCGGCGACCTACATCGTGGCGGAGGGGACCGACGGCACCCTCTACCTCGTCGACCAGCACGCGGCCCACGAGCGCGTCCTCTACGACCAGGTCACCGAGCAGTGCGATAGGGCGGCCGGGTCGCAGGAACTGATCGCGCCCGTCATCCTCTCGCTCCCCCCGAAGGAGTCCGCCGCGCTCCGGGATGCGATCCCTCTCCTCGCGGACGGCGGGTTCGTGGTGGACGAGTTCGGTCGGGATACCTTCGCCGTCCGGGCGGTGCCCGCCGCCCTCGGCGCGGTCGAGGACCCCGGGACGGTCCGGGAGACGATCGCCGACCTCCTCGCCGACGAGTCCCGCACCGTCCCCGACCGGCGCCAGGCGGTCACCTGCATCGTCGCCTGCAGGGGCGCGGTGAAGGCCGGCGCCGTTCTCACGCACGACCAGCAGAAGCGCCTCCTCGCGCAACTCGCCCGGACGAAGACCCCCTGGACGTGCCCCCACGGGAGGCCTACGGTGGTGGCGTTTGATAAGAGGAAGATCGACGGGATGTTCCGCTGGGGGTGACGGGACCCGGCAGATCATGCGGAATATACGGCCAATAAGAAGGCATTTTTTGAATTCGGCATAATTTATTGACAATAAGGGCAAAATCCCGTATCATAATGGATTTATGCTCGGGAGATCAGAACGCCTATAGATGTCACAGCGGGACTCACCCGTTGCAGACGAAAGGATTGAACACGTTGACACTACTCCAGCAAATCCGCCTCTGGATAAAGGCCCGAAGCGGAGGGAAGCAGTATCACGATTGTGAAAACGACCTGATAATCGAACCTTACTTCGATATCTCCCCCGAAGCGACCCTCCCTGCGGATATCCCCGATATCCTGCTGGAAGAGATCAGGTGACGGGGAACCTCCCCAAACGTCCTGCCGAACGAATCACCTCTAACTCCGAATCTCTTACTACCCGCCCCTTTTTTGAGAGCCCATTTGGGAACGCTATCTCCACAACGAAGCACTGCAGGGCAGGGACACGGCTTCCTGGGCGGTCGAAAAAAGGGGTCAGAGAAACCGGAACGACTCCGCCACCGGAGCCGCGTCGGCGTTATAGACATCGTACCCGGGGGGGAAGACCGTGTGCATCACCGAGTAGGCGACGTTGTCCCTGACGGCGTAACGGATGACGAAGGTATAGCGGTCCTCATCGACGATGGGGACGGAGAAGACCGACTCGTACGCCGGGGTCCCGTCGAGGGAGGTGTTCGTCGTGGACACCCATTCGGCATCGATCCCTGCGCGGAGATCCTCTACGTAGGTCGCGTTCAGGGCTTCAAGAACCTCTTCATCGGTGGCGTTCTCGTTTGCGATCGGGTTCGTGTTCACGCGGACCTCCTCGTGCTTATCCGGCGAGGAGAACCATACGCTCTCGCCGGACTCGGTGTAGAACCATCCCTCCGGACAGGTGACGGCATAGCCGTAGGTGGTGTTGATGTAGGTGCCGTTCCCGGAGACAGGCACCGGGGTCGGGGTCGAGGTTGGAGTGGGAGTAAGGCCGGGATCGGGCGGCTGCGGGGAGATGATTCCCGGCAGCAGAACCGCCAGGACAACGGCCAGAGCAACCACGAGAACCCCGGCGATCAGCAGTTTCTGTGATCTCATGCTATTCGGATACGTGGCCCGGGGGAGGATAAATACCTTCAGTCGGATCCTGCCGACGGCCGGGATCGGCTCCCCGATCGTGGTTCTGGAGCGTTGTTTCGGCAGGCGCCTCCACCATGGCAGTCGTCCGCCGTCAGGAAGCCCCGGCGGCCTCGGATACGGGAGCACGAAGATCGGCAAGCAGATCGTCGATGGTATCCACGTACTTCACCCGGATGCCGAGGTTCTCCTCGATGTAATCTTTAGCATTCACGACGACCGGTCGTTGCCGCGCTATTCTCAGTCCACCGAACGATCGGACTTCCTCCCGGTAATCAAACACCTGGTTGTTCTCGTCCGAGAGTATCAGGAGCGTTTTGCCGCTCGCTGCGGCAGCCTCGGCCTTTTCGAGGATTCCACCGACCGGGCCGATGCTCCCGTTCTCATCGATGGTTCCCGTCACGGTCACGCTCTCGTTGAGCGGGAAGTCCTCCAGCACCGAGAGGAGCAGCGCGGCCATCAGCGCCCCCGCACTGGGGCCGTCGATCTCGGAGACCTCCTCGGGCCCCTGGATGCTGAAGATGATATCGCTCCCCGCAAGGTTCACACGGGAGTGGTTGGCGGCGGCAACGACCGCAAGGTTCGCAGCATCCTGAAAAGCTATCCCCATCAGGGGCGTCGTCTGGACAAGCACCCTTCCTTTCCCGGGCACGACCTCGACCGAGACGTTCACCATCGCCCCCTCTTCGGTCACCTCCTCGTAGAGAAGCGGGCCGCCCCGCTCGACCTCGACCGTCTGGATGATGACCGGCACCTGCATCGAGGCCGCACTCTCGTTCCCCGTCCCCCTCACCGGAGATAGAGGGGGCGTGGTCGCGGTCGGGAGGAGATCGGCCTCTTCCGGTTTGGAGAGGGCCGGGGAGGGGTCGTCCGCCGGCACGAGGGCGACAGCCAGGAGAGAGACATTCGCAACAAGCGATAGAACGAGCAGGATCGTCAGGGTCTTCTCCCGTATGCGCATATGCTGCCCGAATACCATGCAGCCGGATATATATTTTTGCTTAAAGCGACGGGCGCGAGCATCGCGAGCGGCCGGAGCTCGAGAAGACCGAAGGTCTTCGAGTCGCGACGCGTGCCCCGCAAGGGGCAGGCGGAGCCATCAGAATATCGTCCCTCACCCCCTAATCCGGGTCAGGGCTCCGGCTCTTTGACCGCCTCCACCTCAAGGCGCACCATGGGGACATGGATGCGGCCGTCGGCCGAGGGGAACCTCTCCACGTATCGGTTCGTCACTTCTTCGATGAACGCCGGCCGGGCCTCTTCGGGCAGCGGCTCCAGGTAAAGGTGCCAGGTGGTCCGGACCCACCCGGCAAGACCGTCAATCTGGTCGAATGCCATGTCTTTCCCGATCAACTCGACCCGCAGGGGCGTGAGCCCAGCCGCTTCCAGGAGTTCACGCTCCTCCTCAGGCCCGTAGAAGGCGTAACAGGGGGCCGGACCGCCGAAGAGCCTCGCCCACGGCTCTTCCGCCAGCAGTTCGTCCGCGAGCGCGAGGACCGGCGCGGCGTTGCCTCTCCCGCCCATCTGGAGGAGGACCCTCCCGCCCGGCCGGAGAGCGCGGGCGATACCCTGAAATACCCTGCCGTGGTCGGCGACCCAGTGCAGGGCGGCGTTCGAGAAGACGACGTCGAACTCCTCGTTAAACGGAAGGTCGAGCATGTCACCCTCAATGAGGCGGAGATTCGGATACTGCTCCGTTGGGAAGCGCTCCCGGGCGAAGGCGATCATGTCGCGGGAGAGATCGAGGCCGAGCGCCGAGCCGGAGGGGAGGCAGGCGGCAATCTCCGCAGTCACCTTCCCCTCGCCACATCCGAGGTCGAGCACCCGCTCGTCGCCGGCAAGCGCGAGCTTTGCTATCAGTTCATGCGCCCAGGCCTGCTGGGCGGCGGAGTGCCGCCCGTAGTCCTTTGGATCCCACGTGTGCGTGATGATACTCCCTCCATGCGAGTTCCCTGCCGGAGCAGCGGTCAGGTTCTCGCAGATGAGAGGTATCGCCTCCACCCGTCATCATAATACCTTCGGCAACGGGCCGTTCCGGCAGATCCTGCAGGCCATCACGCTCCGCCCCCTCACTCTTGAACCATCCTGGACCTAAAAACCGATAACCGGCAAAATTGACCAGGATTCTCGCGCTTCGGCACGTACCGTACACAGGAACGCTTCAATACGGTTTTATCCTCATCTGCCGGAAGAAAAGTAATGAACCAGGTACCAGAGCGCCTCCTCCGCGTTTGCCTGCCTGCGTGCATCCTCAGTGTCGCGATCCTCCTTATCGCCGCTGCGGGCTGCACGAACACCGCCTCGGCAGGTGGAGATTCCATCTCCGGGAGTGTGACAGGGGATTACGCGGGAGGAACGATCTACGTTGCGGCGATCGACGCCGCGGCGTATACGGCATCGGATATCAGGATCATGGAGACAGAGGGGCATCCCGAACGCTCGCAGTACGTCAGCGGCTTTGCCGCGCTCGATGCGCCGGGCGATTACGTCATCCCCGGACTTCCCCCCGGAAACTACACCGTCTACGCCTGGGCGGATACGGATGATGACGGCCGGATCGACCACCTCGACTACCGTGACCCGACCGGGTGGTACTGCACGGCGTCGCACCTCACCCCCGTCCACGTCGCCGTTACACCGGGGAACGCCACGACCGGGATTGATGTAGCCCTCGTCGCCCCGACACCCTACCCCGGCGATGATCGGGAGATCGCCGTCGGCAGCGGCGGCGGAAGGCTCACCATTATGAAAGGCTGCCGTGTCCTCCAGCTCCGGGGGACGCCGGAAGAGCGGGCGTACGCCTACGGCTACCTCTGTGCTCCGCAGATCCGCGACTGGATCGACTACGTCCTGGTAGAGTCGTTTATGCAGTCGCCCTCCGAGTACGAGGACCTCTTCGTCCCCTACATCAAGGAGCACATGGCGCCGGCAAACCCGGCATACATGGCCGAACTCGACGCCATGCTCTCCGGGATGGCCGCGAGCGGCACGGACCTGCACCTCTCGTCGGTCTCGCGGAACGTCACCCGCTACGACCTCCTCGCGGAGAACACCTACGACTTCATGCTCTACTACAAACTCTACGGCCTCATGATGGGCGACCTCGGCATAAACCGCACCACGACAGGCGATGCAGGCGTGTCGCCGCACCTCTGCACGAGCGCGATCGCCTGGGGCAACCTGACGGCAAATGAGGAGATCGCCGGCGGGGTGATCCACGGCAAGAATATGGACGGCGAGATCGACCTGCGGAAGGTCACGGTGAACAGCCTGCTCGTCATCGCGACCGAGCCGGGTTCCGGCGGGAAACGCACGGTCGGGATAGACTGGCCCGGGTTCATCGGGACGTTCAACGGCATGAACGAGGACGGCCTTGTGCTCGTGCCCCACTCGTCGCCGTCGATCCCTGACTGGAACGCGACCAACCTCACGCCCACCACCTTCCTCTACATGGATACGCTCAGGAGCGAGAGCGACGTCGCCGGGGCGTGGGCCTACTGGGAGAGCGCGAACGGGACCAGGACCGGCGGAAACAACGCGGGGGTCTCGGCCCCCTACGGGAACGGGACGGGAAGCGTCCCGGCGGCGTTCGAGACGGATTCCTACGGCGGCGCAGTGCGCGGGCCGGGCGTCGTCGAACCGGACGACTGCCTCCTCATCGCAAACAACTACTACCTCTACCGGGGCGCCTATCCACCCGCCGTCGAGCGGGTGGACGGCTACCATGCAACGGTCAGGCCCACTGACTACCGCTACCAGAACATGCTCGCCGTCCTCGACGGCTACCGGGAGGAGGGAAAGACCATCGGCACGCCCGAGATGATCGCGCTCATGCAGTCGGCGTCCGTCTCGGAGGAGTACCGTGGCACCACCGAGTACACCTTCATCGCGTACCCGGACGCGGGTGCGTTCGCCGTTGCAAAGGAGGATCTCGCGAAGGGGATTTTAGATGCACCGTTCGCGGAGTTCGCGCACTTTGAGTTTGAGGAGGTATTTGAGAGAGGGGCGGCGGCGTGAGGGAAGGGGTCGCTATTTTTCGCACGAAACGGTAGTCAAATCAGCAACGGAATTCTGCTCACTACCGTTCCCGGGCACGGCTTTCCAGTCGATATCGCCATACGGGGAGGGGCTGACGGGAAGGGGCTGACGGGG
>NZ_DAFZ01000043.1 GCF_002498065.1 Methanoculleus sp. UBA208
GCGATACTCCCACGGTCCACTGTATGGGGAGTCTTCATGGTTTCAGCGGTCCCAGCACTTGACACAAAAGAAAAGTCTGGGAGTGCACTCTGCGGCCGTCCGGCAACTCAGGGTTGAGAACAAGCACGGGCGAACCGGATCCCCTGGAGCCCGTGCCGCTCCCCTACTTTTAAGTACTCACGAAAGACACCTTTACAGGCAAACCGGAGAATATCCGGGCGGGATAACCGGTCTGGTGGTTTTTATGGAGTCTGGAGATCTAAAAATTGCGTGGGCGCGGCAGTACATGCCGGTACTCTCGTCCATTCGGAAGCGTTTTGTCGAGGAGAAGCCGTTCTCCGGCATGACTGTCGGCATGGCCCTGCACGTCGAGGCAAAGACTGCGGTGCTCGTCGAGACCCTGGCGGCAGGCGGCGCCGAGGTGCACATCACGGGATGCAACCCCCTCTCGACCCAGGACGACGTATCGATGGCACTCAACACCCGGGAAGGGATTCACTCCTATGCCCGGCGGGGCGCCAGCGTCGAGGAGTACTACGCGGCCATCGACCGGGTTCTCGACGCCCGCCCTGCGATCACCATCGATGACGGCATGGACCTGATCTACCGCATCCACACCGAACGGCGGGAGTTGCTGGACTCGGTCATCGGCGGGTGCGAGGAGACCACGACCGGTATCCACCGGCTCCGCGCGATGGCGCGGGACGGGGCGCTCGCGTTCCCGGTCGTCGCCGTCAACGATACCCCGATGAAGCACTTCTTCGACAACGTCCACGGCACCGGGGAGAGTTCGCTGGCATCGATCATGATCACGACAAACGTCCTCATCGCAGGCAAACGGTTCGTCGTCGCGGGCTACGGCTACTCCGGCCGGGGGCTCGCACAGAAGGCACGGAGTCTCGGCGCCCGTGTCATCGTGACCGAGGTCGATCCCAGGAGGGCCTTGCAGGCGCACATGGACGGGTTCGATGTCATGACGATGGACCAGGCGGCACCCCTCGGCGACATCTTCGTCACCACCACGGGGAACACGAGCATCATCACGGAGAGGCACTTCCCGAACCTGAAGGACGGGGCCATCCTTGCGAACGCCGGTCACTTCAACGTGGAGATCGACGTCGAATGGCTCGCGTCGCACGCGGACTCCACCGTCCACCGCGACGGTATCGACACCTACATGCTCGGCGGGAAGACTGTCCATGTCCTTGCCGAGGGCAGGCTCGTGAACCTTGCGACGCCCAAAGGCATGGGCCACCCCGTCGAGGTCATGGACCTGAGTTTCGCCGTCCAGGCGCTCTCCGCCGAGTTCATTGCAAAGCGCGGCCGCGAAATCCCGCCCGGCGTGCACGACGTCCCGTCAGCCATCGACGAGGAGGTGGCACGGCTGAAACTCGCCGCGCTCGGCCTCTCGATCGACCGGCTGACGCCCGAGCAGGAGACCTACATGAGCAGCTGGACGATCGGGACGTAAAGCGCCACCTCTTTTTTTCACCGTAACGGGAACCCCTGCGCAAGATCCGGGGTGGGAAGAAACGGAGAGGCCGGGACCGATACGCCGTTAGGTCTGACAAGCGTCTCCATCACGATTCATTCGCACTATGAACCCGTGGCCGCATTCGCAGCAGCGGTACTGCGTATACATGCCGCACCCGGGAGCATCGACATACCCCAGGAGTTCCCCGGGGAGCCGCACCGGGGGCATGCCAGCCCCAGGTCGTCAAACCAGCGGCCGCATTC
Source organism: Methanoculleus sp. UBA208 (assembly GCF_002498065.1). Lineage (GTDB taxonomy): Archaea > Halobacteriota > Methanomicrobia > Methanomicrobiales > Methanoculleaceae > Methanoculleus. The sequence continues at coordinate 1,738 of NZ_DAFZ01000043.1, forward strand.
GAGACATTGATGGACAGTATGAATCCGTGGGTTGGCGGCAATGATGTCCTTGATATGGTCCCGGCACCCGCAGAATGGGCAGTGGGCAGGTGTGTCCTCTCCGGTATCACCGGCATCTCCTGATGGGCGCGTTGTCTTCCGGGTCTCATCTAACACGTGCACTCACCAGCCCCCCCTGTTCCCGGCGGGTTTGTTCTTCTCCGGGAAGGTGCTACCCCATCCCTTTCGTGCCTTCAGTCTGCTTTCCGGCTGGTGCGGGTCAACCACTCCGTTCTGTCTCATGCACCTCTATGGGAGCCCCGACCGTTTAATGATACCTATTGATACCATGTGGTATCTCATCGAAAAAATAAAAACGGTATAATATAATTGTCCTGCCGGGATACCTGAATAGGAAGATGGAGTCTCCCGAGAACGTCTCAGGCAAGCAGGTGGGTGTGCGGCTGCCGGGTCATCTCTACCGGTGGCTGAAGGAGAAGGTCGACAGCGGCGAGTACTCGAATATGGCGCAGTCCGTCATCGGGGAACTGACGAAGGCGAGGACGCTTGAAGAGGTGCGGCGCCGGGAGACTTTGCAGTACGATGTTTCCGGGGAAGAACCCCTCGCCCGGATGGTGAACGAGCGGATCGAGGGCGTCCGTCGCGAGCTTCTGGATGAAGTGAAGCGGCGGCGTGCCTGATCCGGCCTCATCACCGCTCAACCTGCGCGCAATCGTCATAGGGCGCTGCAGAAGCATCTTCGTCGATCTGCCGTTCCGCGTAAGAACTATCCCGGCGGGCCCTTCGGAAGAGAGTCGATCCCGGGTATGGCTGCCTCTCAGGATGGGGTGTGGAGACCTGATTTCATTCGGGTCCGATCGGCGTGAAGGGCCTTCTCAAACTCCTTTTTTCGTTCGTTTTGGCAGCCGGCAGCCTGCCTGCGGACCGGGCCGCTCACCCGGCCGGTAACACCACATATTTTTATACTCGTCGGGAGTGTAAACCAATTATCATTTATATGGGCTAAAAATAAGCTAAATTAAATATCCCGGGCCGCAATCCCCTATGAGCAAGGTGTCATTATGAAAGCATCAACCCCGGCAACCTTTGTTGCCGTAAGTATTCTGATCATCGCCGGTCTCCTGGTTGCAGGGTGCACGACCACGCAGCAAGCCCCCGAGCAGACAACCCTGACCGTCTTTACGGCCGCATCGCTCACGGGAGCCTTCACGGATATCGGCAAAGCCTACGAGGCACAGAACGAAAACGTCGAAGTCGACCTGGTCTTCGACGGTTCGCAGGCGCTCCGCACCCAGATCGAGCAGGGAGCAAGTCCCGATATCTTCGTCTCCGCAAGCACAAAGCACATGCAGGCCCTCCAGCACGCCGGGATCATGGACAACGCCACCGTGGCGGTGTTCCTCGGGAACAGCATGGCCCTGATCGTCCCGGTCGATAATCCGGCCGGGATCACCGGTCTCGCCGATCTGGCAGAGCCGGGCGTTAAGATAGTCATCGGTACCAAAGACGTTCCGTTCGGGGCCTACACCCGCCAGGTGCTCGACAAACTAGCTGCCGATCCCGCGTACGGCGAGGCGTACCGGGAGGCCGTGATGGGGAACGTCATCTCCGAGGAGACGGCGGTGAGTTCCGTGGTGCCCAAACTGACGCTCGGCGAGGCGGATGCGGCGTTCGTCTACAAGTCGGACGTCTCGAAGGACGACCTGGACAAAGTGACGCGGATCGAGATCCCGGCGGAGTACAACGTCATGGCCACCTACCCGCTCGGTATCCTTGCTGAGTCGTCGCAGAAGGCTGAGGCAGAGTCGTTCATAACATTCGTCCGGGGTCCGGACGGCAGCGCCATCCTGACGGAATATGGATTCGACCCGGTTCCGGCAGGAACGTGAGGTGCTCCGGCACGGCGGCCGAGTGCGGTCGGGGGTGGCGCCCCTCACCCTCCTCATCGCCGTCCTTCTTGCGCTCTTCCTCCTCTTCGTCACGCTGCCGGTCGCCTCGCTCTTCCTGCGCATATCGTTGGAAGCGTTCCTCCGCTCGCTTGCCGAACCGGTGGTGCTCGATGCTCTCTCCCTCTCGCTCGTCACCGCGACGGTGAGCACGGCGATCGTCGTCCTCTTCGGGACGCCGCTTGCCCTGGTGAACGCCCGGCGCGACTACCCGGGCAGGGCGCTTGTCGATACCCTCACCGACCTTCCCATCGTCCTCCCGCCGGCGGTGGCGGGCATAGCACTGCTGATGGCCTTCGGCCGCCGGGGCGTGGTCGGGCAGTACCTCGATGTGTTCGGCATCTCCATCGCCTTCACCACGGTCGCGGTGGTCCTGGCCCAGGTCTTTGTCGCCTCGCCGTTCTACATCCGGCAGGCGAGGGCGAGTTTCGAGGCGGTCGACCGCCTCTACGAGGATGCGGCACGGACCCTCGGGGCATCCCCCGCGACCGTCGCCCTCCGGATCACCATCCCGCTTGCGTGGAGCGGGCTCGTCTCCGGGGCGATACTCTCGTTTGCCCGGGCGCTCGGGGAGTTCGGCGCCACGATCATGTTTGCCGGGAACTTCCAGGGCCGGACCCAGACGATGCCGCTTGCGATCTATACGACCATGCAGGGCGACCTCGATGCCGCGATCAGCCTCGCGATCATCCTTGTCGTGATATCGTTTGCGGTGATCGCTGCAGTGAAGGTCGTCACCCGGAGGAGAATCTGATGCTCTCCGTTCATGCCGTTAGAAGACTCCGGGATTTCGTTCTCGACGTCACGCTCTCGGTTCGGTGCGGCGAGACCCTCGTCCTGGTCGGGGAGAACGGGGCGGGCAAGTCCACGGTGCTGAACCTGATCTCCGGCCTCCTCCCGCCCGACCGTGGCGAGATCACCCTGGGTGAGAGGACGCTCTTTTCGAGCGGGGAACGGATCGACGTCCCTGCCGAACACCGGAGCATTGGCCACCTCTTCCAGTCCTACGCCCTCTTCCCGCACATGACGGTCTCCGAGAACGTGGCGTTCGGCCTCCGGTGCCGTAAGGTCACGCGGCCGGAGGTTGCCTTCACCGTGGCGAAACAGCTCGCCGCGATGCACCTCTCCGACCTTGCGGACGTCAACGTCGGCCGGCTCTCGGGGGGGCAGCGGCAGCGGGTTGCCCTCGCCCGGGCGCTGGTGCTCGACCCGGAACTCCTCCTCCTCGATGAACCGCTCGCCGCCGTCGATATGCGGGCTCAGGCTGCGATGCGGAAAGAGCTCCGCGACCGGATCCGGAACGCCGGCATCCCCTGCATCGTCGTCACCCACAACCTCCGTGACGCCCTCGAACTCGGGGATCGCCTCTGCCTCCTCGAGGAGGGGAGGGTGGCTGCCGACGGGACGCCGGAGGAGGTGCTCGGGATGCGGGAGAACGGGTTTATAGCGAGTTTTGCCGGGCGGTGAAAGTTTCAGGGGGCGCAACCCGAAGTCCTCTGCCGGTTCTTTCACTCCTGCCCGTTCCCGTCCCGCACGCAGTAGAAGTACTCCTGCGCATACCCGGCATATTCTCCGAAGTAGTCCCGTGCAAACCGCCGGATCCGCTCGTACTCCGCCGGGGTGCAACTCCTCCCGTCGAGGTCGGAGAGGTAGGCCTCCCCCACGATCCGGCGTATCCAGACGTCGACCGGGAACGCCTCGAAGAACCCGAACGCAAAGAGCAGCACGCAGTCTGCCGCCTTCGGCCCGACGCCCTTAAAGCGCATCAGCGCCTGCCGTGCGTCCTCGAAGGGAAGGGCGGCGATCCGCTCCGCCCAGTCCGGGTGCTCCGCCACATAATCGGCGGCTTCACGGACATAGTCCGTTCGGTAGCCGAGTTTGCAGTCCCACAGGTCCGCCCGTGAAGCCGCCGCGAGCGCCTCCGGCTCCGGGAATGCATACGTCCTCCCGAAGGGTCCGTCTATCGGCCTCCCGTAGCGCTCAGCCATGAGCGCGACCCGCCGCTTCACCGCCGGGATGTTCGTGTTCGTGGCGCAGAGGTAGGAGACCAGGCACTCCCACGGCGGCTGCCTGACGAGACACAGACCCCTGCACTTCCGGATCGCGGCGCCGATCTCCGGGTCGCGGTCGATGGACGCGAGGATGGCGGGAAGGTCCTGGTCGAGCCGGAAGTAGGCGCGGACGAACCCCGCATCCGCGCCGGCAAACGTGAGATGGCTTGCATCCTGCCGTATCCGGACGGCCCGGCCGTCGGCGACGCCCTGCCACCACCTCTCCGCTTTTTCCCAGCGGAAGGCCTGCCCGCATGAGAGCGTCCGGTCGAGGTCGAACGGCTGGTCCGATTGGAGTGCGATCGTCGTCATGGCCGGCGGCACCGCCGGGTAAAAAAGGGTCGGTTATTCTGCCTTCTCATCCTTCATCTGCTGATAGACGCAGGACTGAACGTCTTGGCCGAGCTTCCCGATCGCGTCCGCCCGGCAGCGTGCGCAGTGGCGCATCTGCTTGATATACGGGGCGCACCGGTCCTGCATCTCCCGCTTGTCCTTCTGGGTGGGAGGGGTGATCCCGGTGAACTTGTACTGCGGGATGAGGGGGATGACGTTGAAGGTGAACGCTCCCATCTCCCCGACCTTCTTTGCGATCTCGGGGATGTGCTCGTCGTTGATCCCGGGGATGTAGACGGTGTTGATCTTGACGAACATCTTCTTTGCGACCGCCATCTCGATCCCCTTCAGTTGCTGGGAGAGGAGGAGTTCCGCCGCTTCGCGCCCGTGATACTTCTTCCCGTCGTACTCGACCCAGGAGTAGATCTTCTCCCCGATCGAAGGATCGACAGCGTTGAGCGTGACCGTAACGTTCCCGACGTCGTACTTCGCGAGTTCCTCGATCGACTCGGGGAGCATAAGACCATTCGTGCTGATGCACATGATCAGGTGCGGGAACTCCTCGTGGATCAGCCGCAGGGCCTCGAACGTCTCGGGGTTTGCGAGCGGTTCGCCCGGCCCGGCGATGCCGACCACCTTCACGTACGGGTACTCCTTGACGACGTTCCTGACGAGGTCGAGCGCCTCCGCCGGCGAAAGAACCCTGCTCGTCACACCCGGCCGGCTCTCGTTCACGCAGTCGAAGTCCCGGATACAGTAATTGCACTGGATGTTGCACTTCGGAGCGACGGGGACGTGACACCGCCCGAAGGCGTGGCACGCTTTATCGGAGTAGCAGGGGTGCTCGCTGATCTTGCGTAACTGCTCCGGATCGTACGGAACATCCCTGCCCTGGACCGTCGCGGTCCGATACTCGTCGGCCATATGATATGATCTATGCGCCAGAGGATATTATATACTGATGGGTACCGGCCGGCATTCATGCATACCCCGAAGTTCGGTCGGCCGGTTCCGTGCGCACCCCGCCGCCGGGTTCCTGCCCGGATTTCCGGGGTGCATCGCGGTTCCGGTCGAGGATAAGACGGAGGTCGGGCAGGACGAGGTAGACCGGAAAGAAGCCGAATATGCTGTGATACTCCGAGGTATATGCTTTCATCCGCCGGTAGTCGCCCTGCATCCGGGCAAGATCCGTCACGAGGTCCGCAAGATGCTCCTCTGTTGGGGTCTCCTCCGGGGTTTCCGGGAGTGCGGCGAGCCGGCGCAGGATTCCGTCCCGCCAGACATGGACCTTGTAGTCGCCTACCTGCAGGAAGAGTTCCCGGCTGTACGCCCCCTGCAGGTACCGGACGATGACGACCTGCGATGCGAATACGGCTGCGAGCGGCAGGAGGTCCCATCCGAGGGCGAGGTCGGCCGAGGCAAGGAACGCCGAAAACGTCATCCCCGGGAGGAGCATCGCCGATACGGCGAGAGCCCCGCTCGCGGCCCCCAGGGCGGCGACGAGGAGGATGACCCGCATCGCCGCCCGCCACCCGGCCCGGACCTTCTCCTGCAGGGTCGTCCACATGCCGTCGAGCGAGAGGAAGAAACTCGTCGTGTAGGGCCTGACGTAGAGGATGCCGGCATAGAAGAGGATGATTGCAAGGGACTGGAGCGTGATCAGTGCCGCCGCCCCGGGCCCGAGTGATCCCGCCATATACCCGCTGAAGAGTGCGAAAATGACGTTGATACCGAATATCAGCCCGAACCCGGCGGCGAGGGGCTGGCAGTTGATGAAGAAGGTGTCCCAGAAGACCTTCCAGTATACCCTCGCGTCTCCGATCGCCAGAAAGGTTATCCGCCCCGCACCGCGGATCGACCCGATAAACTCCCTGATTGCCTTCCAGTCCGGGAGAGCCGCCTCTGGACTCCCGGTCGGGATCATCAGGATGAAAGGATTCACCATGTAGAGGACGAAACTCGATGCGATCCAGTAGAGCATGTACCGGGGGAGGAAGAGCAGGAAGAGGAGGTTTGCGAGGACCGCGGCGAGGATGAAGAGTCCGGTGGCGTGGGGCCGGCCGTCACAGGCGAGAAGGGCCGATTGCCGCTGCTCTTCGCGCGCGATCTCGTCCTCCACGTCTCTTGCGAGCCCCCCGGCCTCCCGGGCGTACCTCGCGAAGGCAGGATCTCTCTCTGGCACCGGCATCTGCGGGAGACAATGGCCTTTTTGGAATAAATGCGTTCGCGAGGATCGGATCGTTCCCGCTCGCCGAAAAAAGTGGCCGGGTCAGGCCGCCTGCCGGCCGAGGTCGAACGGGAGCGGTTCTTTGCCGGTCTCCCGCGTATCCGGCTCCATGCCGAACCGCTCCTCCGCGGCTTTGAGGATGCGCCGGAGTTCGGTGAGGATCCGCAGGTCTTCCTCGACGAAGTCGAAGTAGCCGAAACTGTTCCCGAGGACGAGGACGGCGTCGTAAGTGTCGGTGCGGTACGGGAGCCGGCGTGCGTCTCCTTCCCGGAACCGGACGGAGAGGCCCTCCTTCTTCGCGGTCGACCGCGCCCGCTGGATCAGGTAGTGCGACTGGTCGAGGCCTTCGGCGTTATAGCCCCTGCGCGCGAGTTCGAGGGTGTGCCTGCCCTGGCCGCAGCAGAGGTCGAGGATCTTCTCGTCGGGCTGGAGGTGCAGGACCCGGACGATCCGGTCGATCTCTCTTTCGGTGATCCGGGGGTCGTCGACGACGTCGCCATCGGTCTTTAAGTAGAGGCGGTTGAAGATGCCTCTCCACCAGTCGGATTTCACGTGCTCTTCAAGGTTCGGGACCGGACCGATTGTCCTCCTGTCCCGGCTTTTTCCCCCGCGCCTGCTATCGGGGGGATCGTCTGCGTGGATATCCTCGGTCATGCCGTGTCACTCCCCCCGGTCCCGTTTCCGGAACAGGACCAGCGCTGTGCCGGGCTGCAAAAGAGATTGGGTGTCGTGTGCCATAGTTGGATGATCATTCGGTAGGATAGTATCGATAAAAGCATTGTGTCACACCTCTTCCTGCGGCGATAAACGGCCGCGTTGCAGAGGAAATTTTCTCCCCCGGAGAGGGGGCCACGCACCGGGGAGCGGAGCCCTGCCCCGTCCGGTGCGTGGCGGGGGGCGGGCAGTCCGGGCAGGTTCCGCTCTCCCGGGATCGGGAGACGCACTTATATATGCAGGCAGGTAGTTGTGTATGTGCAGACTATCTGCATGGTTGAAGTAAATGGAAGAGAGATATCCCCGCAGGGGTCCCAGATCGTTTGAGGACCGTCCCCGCGAGTTCCACAAGGCAGTCTGTTCCGACTGCGGCAAAGAGTGTGAAGTTCCGTTCAAGCCAACGGAGGGTCGGCCGGTCTACTGCCTCGACTGCCTCCCGAAGCACAGGAAACCCCGGTATTGAGTAGTTCGTGCGAATAAAATTTCTAAAGTGAGTGAAATTCCGATGGAAGAGAGATATCCGCGCAGGGGTCCCAGATCGTTCCAGGACCGTCCCCGCGAGTTCCACAAGGCAGTCTGTTCCGACTGCGGCAAAGAGTGTGAAGTTCCGTTCAAGCCGACCGAGGGCAGGCCCGTCTATTGCCGCGACTGCCTTCCGAAGTACAGAAAACCCAGATTCTAACCTTTTTTTGCACAAAGGATGCGCTGTTTGAGCGAATAGCCTGAAGCCCCCACAATTCGGTCACACGATAAGCCGCCTTCTCATCAGCCTGATGGCGAGGACGAAGAAGAAGACGGCCGCCACCACAATCCAGGCGAGGCTGAAGAGATTCAGCGGCGCAAACGCCGGGAGCGTGATCGCCCGGTTGATGGCGACGACGTGCGTGAGCGGGAGAGCCGCGAGGGCGAAGTACTGGATTGGCTGCGGTAAGAGGTCGAGGGGGAAGAACGTCCCCGAGAAGAGGAACATCGGGGTGATGAAGAGGAATGACGGGTAGTTCAGTGCGTCGATGCTCGGTGTTATCGCCGTGAAACACATCGCGATGCCTGCAAAGAGGAGGCCTGCAAGGAACGCGAAGGGGATGAGGAGCAGGGACGAGGGCATGGCGACGACGCCGAAGAGGAGGAGCACCGGGAGCATCAGCGTGGCGTAGATCATCCCCCGGGTGGCGCCCCAGAGCATCTCCCCGGCGATCACCTCGTCGATGCTGACCGGTGTCGCGATGATGGCATCGAACGTCTTCTGGTAGTACATCCGGACGAACGATGAGTAGGTGCACTCGAAGAAGGCCGAGTACATCACCGATATCGAGACGAGGGCCGGTGCGATGAAGACGGGGTAGGGTATCCCGTCGACCGCCTCGATATACGTCCCGAGCCCGAACCCCAGGGCAAGGAGGTAGAGGACCGGCTCGACGAAGGGCGGGATGAAGTTTACCCGGTAGGTCCTGAGGAAGGCGTCCCAGTTCCTCCGCCAGACGCTTTGCACCCTCGCGGTGATGTCGATCATCCTCGCTCACTCCCGCAGGCTCCGGCCGGTCAGCCGCAGGAAGACGTCCTCGAGGGTTGCCGGCCGGACCGTCACCGCCGCCTCGTGCCGGCAGACCTCGAGGAGTTCGCGTGCCACGTCGTTAGGACGGTCCGTGAAGATCTGGAGCACGTCGCCAGCGAGATCGTAGTTCACGCCGAGGTCGTCGAGGCGGGCGACTGCCTTTTTTGTCCGCTCGACCTCGACGACGTCGTTTCCCGCGTGCTCCCGGATGAGGTCCGCCGGGGCGCCCTCGACGAGGATCTTCCCGTGGTCCATGATCACCAGCCGGTCGCAGAGGCGTTCCGCTTCGTCAAGGTAGTGCGTGGTGAGGACGAGGGTGTTTCCTTCGGCCCGGAGGCTCCGGAGTTTCTCCCAGATCAGGTGCCGCGCCTGCGGGTCGAGCCCGATGGTGGGCTCGTCGAGGATGAGCAGTTCCGGTTCGTTGACGAGCGCCCGGGCTATGATCAGCCGCCGTTTCATCCCGCCCGAGAGTTTGTCGATCAGGACGTCCCGCTTCTCATCGAGCTGCATGAACGCGAGGAGATCTTTTGCCCTCCTCTCCGCTTCCCGCTGCGGGATGCCGAAGTAGCGGGCGTAGACCAGCAGGTTCCGGTAGGCCGAGAAGTCCGGGTCGAGGTTGGTCTCCTGCGGCACCACGCCGAGCCGGCTCTTGATCTGGCGCTGGCGGGTCTCCACGTCCATGCCGAGGACCTCCAGGGTGCCGCCGGTCTTTGGGGAGATGCACTGGATCATCTTCATGGTCGTCGTCTTCCCCGCCCCGTTCGGTCCGAGAAACCCGAAGACCTCTCCTTCCCTGACCCGGAAGGCGATACGGTCGACCGCGACGAGGTCTTCGAACCGTTTCTCCAGATCGCGTGCTACGATGACATCCCCGATTGTTTCTTCCTCCTGATGAGTCAGTGGGGTCGTGAGAATACAACATCCTTTCGCTTGCTCCTCCCGCTCCGGGAGGAGCGGACCCCTTCATCCGCGCAGGCGGCTTTGTGCTGGACTTTCCGGAATATCCGGCCGGAGTTTCCATCTCTCAGGGCGGAGGGGCCGTATCCTTTTTTGCCCGGAGGAAGCCCACCCCTGTGAGTTGCAGCGATACCATGACCGATAGTGCTGTGAAGACGGGGAGGGCCGTCTACCCCCCAGAGACCGTGTATGTCGGCTCATCGAAACGCCGTGGCCGGGGAGTCTTCGCCCGCAGGGATCTTTTTGCCGGCGAGGTGATCGAGGTCTGCCCGGTGATCGTGCTCGGGGGAGCGGACGAGCAGGAACTCCTCGATAAGACGCGCCTCTTCGACTACTACTTCGAATGGGGGGACTTCGCCGCCGTGGCGCTCGGCTACGGGTCGCTCTACAACCACTCCCGCCACGCGAACGCGGACCACGTCTGCGACGTTCTCCGGGGCGAGATCCGCATCCTGGCCCACCGTGCCATCCGGCGGGGCGAGGAGATCACGATCAACTACGGCGGCCGGCCAGACTGCCCCGACCCCGTCTGGTTCGATGCGGCGGAGGAGTAACTCTTCTCCACCTGTAAAACCCTTCTTAATAACGCCCGGAGCCGCGGCGGTTCGCTCCTCCGGCACCGTCCGGTTGCGATTGCTGCCGGGGGCGGTGCGGCGTTTATCGGTACCGGGAACCGGGGGTGGAGGCAGCGCCTCAGACCCGCCGGACCGCTATAGGGTGCGCGCCAGGATCTCCAGTGGAAATCAAGGGGTTTGCGATAATCTCTATAGATCATAGAGATTCTATCGATCGCCCGTAATGTCTGCCGACCCCTGTAACCGTCCTGCCGGCCCTGCGGGCGGCTCAAAAATGCCCTTCAATTTGGAGGATCTTCAGAGATTCGAGGACAATTTCGGGAGATCACGCCTGGGCATCCGGAACGCGGGGATGTGATAGCGGGGATATTGCCCGGGACATCCCGCGATCCCCCTGCAAAGGCCGTTTCGGCCGGCATACCGTGCCGGCGTTTTATCGCCGGATGACCAGCTGCACCTGTTCTGTCCGCACGGTGCCCCCTCCGGTCGCCGTCACCGTGGCGTCCACGGTTGCGGTGGAGACGAGGGGCGGGAGGTCGGGCGCCGTGACCTCGTACGTGAGCGGCGGGTAGGGCGGGGAGACCGTGCCGAGGTCGTGGTTGTCGCGGTACACGCCCCCGAGCGCCGTAGCGGAGACCTTGACCTCGACGGGTGCGGAAAAGCCGCCTTCGGGATGCACCGTGAGGGTGAACCTGACGGTGTCGCCGGGCCGAACCGTGGCGGATGCGGGCGTGACGCTGATGGAGAACGAGCGGGACACGACCTGCACCGTGGCTCCCGTCGTCACCGGCGTTCCCGGCGTTCCGGCCGGGGGCGGGAGCGGAGCGGTCTGCCCGGGGGGAGGTGTGCCCCAGTCCATGAGGAGGGCGTAGGCGATGGCGGTGCCGGTGAGCACGACGCAGATGAGGACCGCGATCAGCAGGGGGGAGTATTCCCGTATCGTGGCGCCGGTACCCCGGCGTTCCCGCGTGGGCATGTCGGCAAAACGGTTGCCGGCATATTTAAGCGTTGCCGGCCTGCCCGAGATAAAAAGGATGAATGTTCCTCAGTCGGTGGCGACCATGACCTCGGTCGACTTGACCACGGCATAGACCTTCTTGCCGACGGCAATCTCGAGGTTCTCCATGGCCTTTTTGGTGATGATCGAGGTGAGCTCGCCGCCGCCGTCCAGTGCGACGACGACCTCGGCGGTGACGATGCCCACGTTCAGGGCCTTTACTTTTCCGGGAAGCTGGTTCCTTGCACTTAACTTCATGATGCACCGCGGCGGCAGTCCGGCTCGCCGGGCAATATAGGTTTCGATGCCCGAAAGACCGGCGTCGTGCGCATTCTCTCCCTGCAGGCGGGAGTGCGGGTGTTTTTTGGGCGCAAAAAAGTGGGTTTGCCTGCCCCGGGTCACCGTGCCGCATCGATCCGACGTAGAAAGTCCCGCACGGCCGCGAGATAGGCGTCGGTCTCTTCGAGGTGGTGCTCGTGCGAGGCGCCTTTAAAGACCTTGAGTTCCGATCCCGGCACCTGGCTCCGGAAGTACGCCATGGTCGCGGGCGATGCCTCGTCGTGCTCCCCGCAGGTGAAGAGCACCGGGACCGGGATCTCGGCGAGCCGGCCGGTGACGTTGAACGTCCGGAGGGATCCCGTGCAGGTGAACTCGCTCGGCCCCCACATCCCGAGGTAGACCGGCAGGGAGATCTTCTCGAACGTCCTGTTCAGGCATTCGGGCCAGGGGTCCGTCCGGCAGACGTGCCGGGCGTAGTACGCCGCCATGGCTTCCTGGTACTCCGGCGAGTCGAAGTTCCCGGCCGCCTCCGCCTCCCGGACAGCCTCCTGCATCTCTTCGGGGAACGCCGCGAGGTTTGCCCGCTGGTCGGCCACCCACCGGTCGGCGTCCAGCAGCGGCGCGGAGAGGATCAGGCTCTCGACGCCGTCGGGATTTGCGGAGAGCACGTATTCGACCGCAAGTGCCCCTCCCCAGGACTGCCCGAGGAGGTGCACCCGGTCGAGTCCGAGCGCCTGGCGGACCTCGCCGACCTCCGCGACGTAGCGTACCACCGTCCAGAGAGCGGGGTCGTCGGGCCGGTCGGAGTTCCCGCACCCGAGCTGGTCGTAGAAGACGACCGGCCGCTCGTCCGCGAGGGCCGCGAGCGGCTCGAGGTAGTCGTGGGTCGCCCCCGGTCCCCCGTGGAGGACCAAGAGGGGCGTTCCGGGACTGTCGGCACCGACGATGCGGAACCAGACCCTGCCGCCGGTGACGTTGATGTAACCCTCGTGGGTGTCGCCGTCGGATTTCGTTATTGAGACGCCTGACGTCTCGTCCGTTCCGCCTGTTGTGGTGCAGAGCGCGAGCAGCACTGCTGCAACTGTGAGAAAGATGAGTAACATGAGATATCCCCGTGACCTGTTGTCCGGCATGGTCGAACCCTGAATGCACGGCCGGAAGGGGGTTTCGGGGGCCTCCGGTAGCGCATGCCAGGTATATTGTCTGTCTTGAGCGGGTTTAGAATATTGTGGAATGTGGACGGGGGAACGGAGGCGGCGGGCTTCGTGCTGTTTGGAACTGCTATTTTAATAGAGTCCAGCGATCTCCATTTGTCTCGAAGATGGGAGTTAATCGCATATACCGCTAAAAAATGGGTAATGGCTCTATAGATCCATTATTTTTTCATACTCTCTTTCGTATTAACAATAAGGTTGCACAAATCAGCCCGATAAGTGCAATCAATGCGCCAAATCCGGGTAATGCAAATGCCGGCACTTCACTTTTAGCATAGATCTCCGTTGTAAACACTTCTGATCCGGTCAAATGCCACTCTGCTTTATTCTCATCCACTACATTCGCATTTGTGTCAATAATTTTGCCGGGCATCTCGAGATAGTAGTGAACACCGGCACTACTTAGCATTGCTTCAGTAAATTCGTTAGAATCCTCAATAGTTTCGTCAGATAAGAGCCTTTTATCATTGTAAATCATATAACCGGTTTCTTTTTTGATTTGCCATTTTTCAGGGTCCGTTGATTGCATTGGTTGCGTACTGGCTATACTGATCGTAACAGTATCCCTGTCCCAAATTTCATTATATTTATAAGTCCCTGGCTCAGCATTCGCTGTCATTGACTCCCTTAATGACGAATAACCCTGTTCTTTTGCGTTCTCCTTAAGGGCATTATACACAAATTGACTCGTCGTGAGGTCGTATGAATATGAACTCAGCGTAGCATCCGGGTTTACTTTTGTGTGGACTTCAAGAGTAAAGCAGCCACAAGACAGCACCAAAAATACAATTAAAAGACACAGGATTGATATTTTTGCTCTCATAAGAGAGGCGTCGACTTAAAGATTATATATGGCTTTCTTATCGACTCTCTAGGATATTCGGCTAAAATAAATCTCTATTATCTTTGAAGTGCCGAAGTTTGGACACAAAGACTCAGGTGGATTGAATTGATTGAGGTATCTTGACTCCTTTGCCTGAATAGTATCACAAAGTTAATTTATCGGGCTCTGTTGAAACCCTC
>NZ_DAFZ01000031.1 GCF_002498065.1 Methanoculleus sp. UBA208
CCATTCGGGTTTCCGTTCTCGACATCAAACAACAGTACAAACTCATATCGGTTTTCGATGGGTTCACTCATAATCATTCACCTTCGCTTGCAATTTCCTCTTTCTTTTTGAAAAACGCCTTCCGCTGGTGGTAATAACCAAGCATGAACATCCCCTGTTCCTCCAGGCTCAGATACGCGGGGAACTCGTTCACTCCCTGCAACGTTTCTTCGATACCCTGGGATATCTTGAATCCCCAGTCTGACCTGGCTATGTGGTGCTGTGCGAGTTTCAGCAGAACAGGGAAGACCACCGCCGGCGTCGCCGACGCGCTGCCGAAATACTTGCTGTTGATCGTGCTCTTCATCTCTCGGTTCGTATCGGCCTGCGCCTTCTCGAGCACTGCAAACAGCCTCCCAAGGCGGTACGGCACGTTCTGGTTCTCTTCATCTAGACTCACGCTAATCATATCCTCCTGTAAATTCGTCAGACCGGCTCTCGCAAGCCGGAGCAGGTAGGCCTTGATAAAGCCCGCCCTGACAGAGTTAATCGACCGCTCAACCTTCGCTCTACTGAGAATCGCACTGTACATCTGAACCGGATAGGGCGTGCCGTTCAGGATCGACCTCATAAGGAGACCGCCGAGGAGTGGCGAGGCCGCTGTATTATCAGAACTTTGTGCAACGGTCTCCTTGAGCAGGCGATATAGTGACACGTATTGTGGATCGTAATCACCTCTGACGATCTCCATGTCCAGATGGTGCCGTGCCGCTCTCGCGATGAAACTGCCAACGGTGTCAACGTGCCAGAACCGCACCGCGAGTCTCGCGTTGTTTGGAGCCAGACCAAGCATGTAGAAATTCGTTTCAGGGTCCACCCCGACATCCTCGATATGGATCTTGCGGCCCGTCCGAACTTTGTCGAGGACATCTCTCATCAGCTCGATCTTCCGCCAGTTCTGCACTCTTGCCGGATCAGAGGAATCCTCATCTGCATTTCCCTCTGTATCCTCATGAGGATCGAAAAAGAAGTTTACAGTCTCCTCGCAGGCGGTACCATTTGTTTCTGCCCAGAATACAACAGTTGTATCGGCAATCCGCATTCGATAGTCCTGACGGGCAAGGAGATAGTTCAGGGTGGTGGTGTACTTGAACACCGACGATTCGCCAACCGGAGCATTAAAACTCTGTTTTTTTCCGTACGAGCAGAATGAATCGTCATTAAAACCGACGAGTGAAGCCCCCGACATTTGAGCGCCGGCAACGCCCTTGAGGTGTTGATGTATGCGGGCTATCGCATCCAGTTCTCCGGTCACAAGACACTGAGCGGTAAAGGTATCGCCGTCTCTATTATTGGAGTGGTACTGCTCCCAGGCCCTCCTCACCGGAGGTTTCGTGTGCAGGAAGACCCCCTCGCATTCGAAGATGCAGCTTCCTCCGCTGAGAAGATCATCCATGTGCTCTACGATCTTCGGATGCCTGGTGAAGGCCTCGGGGTCCCAGGAATCCAGAAAGGCGAAAAGGGCCCGGATGCCGGGATCGTCAAGCGAATCGAATATCTCATGCTGCCGGGCCTTAAAGGCTTCAAAGTAGTCCCGTGAGCGCTGATGAACCACAACGACCTCTTTATCGCTCTCAGCCAGAATCCTGTACTCTGGAGACGGGCCCTCACTGGAAGGGTTCAGGAACTTCTTTTCAAATTCGCTTCGCTTGAATTTCTCAACACCAAAGACATATTTCGCGTTGTCACACAGGACGTAAGGCGCTATGCCTGCTGCACGGGTAGGCTGTAGCGGCACATCCATAACCCGTGGTCGCGGTTTCTTGTCGTCACTCCTGAGATCGACGATATACGACAACTCCCCTTCGGGACTGAGAACCAGCGCAAACGACACCTTTCCACTGCTGTATCCCGGCCGGGAGATCGTTACGTCCTCATCCTCCGCCAGAATGTCGTAATAGCGGCAGAGAGACTGGATGATCATGAGACGCCCCCGAAAGCGAGACAGCGCTGCACATCGATGATGCCGTCCACCATGACCGCACGGTAAAAGATAGCCTTCATATCATCGGCAAAATCGATGTCGTAGAGCATGAACCCGAGATCCTTCTCTCCGGTGTAACAGGACACCGGCATCTCCCCTTCAACGAGTTCGAACCGAACCGGGAACTCGCGGCAGCCGAAATAAGGCCGGTGGAAACACTGCCCCTTCCTCATCCTGCGGAGGGCAACATTGTAGTGTTTCTCGACAGTGTCCTCTGAACCCGCCTTTTCGGTCAGTTCGAAATGCGCTTCAATCCCGTAACAGACATCACGCAACAGCAGAGATGCCCGCTGGACAGCCCCCTGGGACTGATCTTGAAATAAAGCAACATCCTTTCCGCGAAGCGCGCTCTTCACCTTCGCCGCCGGAATCTTACCCCCTCTCTCGTTCCGGCGGATGTTGTCGAACTTTATCGGGTTTAAGACGTGGATCTTATCGATCTTCCAGCAGATGGCAGGTTTCCAATGGATTGCCTCGAGGATGCCCCGTGCAGCCGACGGGGTCATCACATCGTAACTCACCCGCTCCGTCTTCATCTCCGGTCGGGTGAAGCAGGCGTAATCACCCCAGACCTTCAGTCGCACTCCATAGCCAATAGCCGTCACCTCCCTAAACAATCAGTAGTGATCCCTCCCCTCCAATATCTTTTCTATTTATAAGTCCTGTTTCCTCGGAGTATTTGCTCATATCGTTCAGCACATAGAATCTATCGCCGAAAAGAACGATTTCACCTGCGCGCTCCAGTTCCCGGAATTCGTTGGGATAGATATTGATCGTATACCCCTGCAGGCGTCGTGCATACTTCCACGGCGATTCACTGGACCGGAGTTCGTCCACGAGTGTTCTCCCCTCTTCGCCATAGGGAACGACGAGATCTTTCGTTCCCTGCTCGATGATGCTGAACTTCCAGCCGACATCCTCGAACGGGAATGCAAAACTGCCGGCTCCCCTCTCGAATGACCGCAGTATTTCCTCCCGGTCGAGACCTTCGTCGCCCTTATACGAGTAGAGTTTCTGGAAGTAGGTCTCGACGGCCGGAAGGGAGAGCAGGTCGTCATATGTGTCCATGACCATTCGGCCAACTTCTGCCGTGAGCCGCTGCCAGCTCGTGGCCCGGCCGTGCCGCTCGGTTGACCGGAAGACATAGACCTCTCCCCGCTCGGCCTTCCCCTCGCGGTTGCACCGCCCGGCTGCCTGAGCGATAGAATCGACGCCGGCTATCGCCCGGTAGACAACGGGGAAATCGATATTCACGCCGGCCTCGATCAGCTGGGTCGAGACGACACGGCACTCTGCGCCCGCTTTGAGCTGGTCCTTAATCTCCTCCAGTTGCTTCCTTCTGTGGGCAGGGCACATTCTGGCGCTCAGGTGGTAGCACCTGCCGTGTTCCGAGAGTGCGGCATGCAGGTGTTGTGCATGGGCTCTGGTGTTGACGATGCACAGAACCTGGCAGTGCTTTTTTAGCCTCGCAGTGAGTTCCTCGTCGCTCAACGACCCGAGATCGTTCACGCGCACCCGCCGAAACGTCTCGTAGAGTTCTGCAGGCGACCGCATGATCTCGACAGGGCTGACGCTTTCGTCCAGAAGATCACTGAGTTTCGGCTGGGTAGCCGTGCAGATGACGACCGTGGACCCGTAGTTCCGGACAAGTTCGGAGAGGGCCTGGAGACAGGGCTTCAGGTAATCCGTCGGCAGCATCTGGGCTTCGTCGAGTATGATCACGCTCCGGGCAAGGTTGTGGATCTTGCGGCATCTCGACCGTTTGTTCGAGAAGAGCGACTCAAAGAACTGGACGTTCGTCGTCACGGTGATCGGCATATCCCAGTTCTCGGCCGAGAGTTCGAGGAGACGCTTCACGGTATCGACGTCATCACCGGTTACGGCCTTCGGGTCGAAGTTGCTGTGGTGCTCCAGCACGTTCCTGCTCCCGAAGATCTCCCTGAACGTTGCGGCGTTCTGTTCGATGATGCTCGTATAGGGGATTACATAGAAGATCCTCTGTAGATCGTGCTGTTTCAAGTGGTCAAGCGCAAACGCCATGGATGAGAGCGTCTTCCCCCCGCCGGTCGGAACGGTCAGGGTAAACATCTGTGGAGGGAGGGCTGCCTTCTCTCTGCACTGCTCGTAGATCTCCCTCCTTTGCCTGTTGATCGGGGTCTCGTCGGCGTCCGAGAGGAGTGCGGCCATATACGCCTCGAACCTCCGCGACAGGGTCTCGAACGATTCGTAGCGTCCCCGGACAGAGGCCGAGCCGGGGTCCGCAAAACCTTCGGTATCGAGGGAATCCCCATCGACAAGGCACGAGTAGAGCATGCGTGTGAAGAAACCTATTGAGAACCCCGTCTTTTTCTGAACCGGCTGCAGCCCCAGGCGGAAACTCGCAAGATCGGGGATTGAGATCTCATCCCGGTATGCCGAGTAATCCGGCAGAAGTTTATCTCTCAGGCGCTCCTCAAGCCCGCTTTCACTGCTGCCGTAATTCAAGAGGCCACCGTGGTGCCCGGTGATGATATACTCCAGAACGCGGCTCAACTGCCAGTGATACAACCCCCTCGCCTCCCGTGCACCGGCAGTCGAGTGGTCGACCCGCATGTTTGCTCCCTCGAGGCGCCGCTGGAACTCAGGCGAGTACTTCCCGATATCGTGCAGCAGGCCCCCGGCATAGGCAAGGTCACCGGCACCGAAACGATCTGCAAACTCTGAGGCAATATCGGCCACGTTCTGCAGGTGAACTCTAAGCAACTGCCAATCACACTTATCAGGATCGCCCGTAGAGTGGGCATAGTACACGGAGCCCGCCATCTATCTAACAGTTCGATGAAGGGACGATAAATGTAGTCGTTTCGTATTCAACCCCATTCCAGAGAAGCATTTCTCAAAAATCATTGCTCCACCGATTCACCCACCCCGAACTTCCAGAACGTTCTCAGTTACGGCAGCGAGACCATCCTCTCCGCCCACGAGATTCGGGACCCCCACCGCGTCCACTTCTGGGACGCCCTCCTTGCCGCAACGATGATCGAGTCCCGGATCGACACGATCGTCACCGAAGACGCGCACCTCCTGCGCATCCCCGGGATCACGGTCGTCAACCCGTACCGGGAAGGATAAGCGGGCCGCGGGAGCTGCCCCTGCCGTTCGCCCGCTCTACTCCCTCCGGGGGGGCGGTACCGCGTGATTCTCATCATCGAGGACGATGTGCCGGTGATCTTCGAGACCGGCAACCGAAGCAGCGTCTATCGGAAGGGTCATCCGTTAACCCTTTCTGAGGACGGTAGGGACGGGACCCACTTTCAAAAGACTGATGACGCGATGAGCGTAATACTGACATTACCATATGATGAGGGCAGGCGAATGACAGGATACGGATTACCTGAGAAGAGTCGTGAGACCATCGTTGCAATACTTGCCCGGAACGGTGCCGACCGGATCGCAGTCTTCGGCTCTTATGCACGGGGGGAAGCCGGTGCGACGAGCGATGTCGACATCCTGGTCCGGTTTGCCCGACCCAAAAGCCTCTTCCAGCTTGTGCGAATCGAGGACGAACTCAAGCGGGCTCTCGGGAGAGACGTAGATCTTGTCACCGAGAACGCCGTGAGCCCCTATCTTGCCGATGCAATATACAGTGATGCCGTGGTAATTTATGACGCCAGAGGATCCCGCGTATCTCCGCCACATCCTTGATGCCATCATAAGCATCGAGGAGTTCTCCGAAGGAATTTCGTCGGCGGAAGACCTCCGGAACCGCCGGCTGGAACGCGCCGGGATCGAACGCATGCTGACCATCATTGGCGAGGCAGCAAAGATGATCTCGCCGGAGTTACGCGAGGAGCACCCGGAGATTCCCTGGAGGGAGGCAGCGGGGATGCGAGATAGGATCGTCCACCATTACTTCGGCGTGGATTACGATGCGGTATTCCTGACCGTACACGACGATCTCCCGGTGCTTAAGCAGGGAATCCAGTCGATCCTCAATGAGGCCAACCGCAGAAACACCGCCGGCGGAAAATGAGAAAACGTATTCGGTGAGGAAAAGAGGGATGATGCCGGAAACCAAGAGGCTCCCCGACAGCATGGCCCCGTGCGGCGTCTACTGCGGAGCGTGCCCTTCGTTCGGGAAAGGGTGTCGGGGGTGCGGTTCGGAGAACCACAAGCAGCGGCGCACCAGCAAGTGGAACTGCAAGATCCGCCGGTGCTGTTTCGAGGAGAAGGGCCTTGCACTCTGCTCGCAGTGCACGGAATTCCCCTGCAAACTGACCGACAAACTCCAGGGCTCCTACCCTGACAATGAGCGCTTCCGGTACCGCCACGAGATCTACAGAAATCTTCTGGAAATACAGAGACAGGGCCTCGATGCGTGGCTGCTTCGAGAGGAAGAGAAGTGGCGCTGTCCGATGTGCAGGAAAACGATCGTCTTCTACCATTACCGGTGCCCGGCATGCGGGTATGAGCCGGACAGGAAAGAGTGAAGGCAGCAGGTTCCGGGAGAGCGCCCGCGGAACTGCCGTCTCTTTCGGCTTGAGTGAACCATTCAGAACCGTCCAAGCGATACAAACATGCATATGCGAGTGCGGTTATAGAAACGATCATGCCGACCGTCGTGCATGTCGATATCCCGGCAGAGGACCCCGGGCGGGCCAGGAAGTTCTACGAGACACTCTTTCACTGGAAGTTTGAGGCACCTCCGGGTTACGCCGATTACTTCCTGTCTGAGGCGACGGACGAACAGGGAAAGCCGGGTGTGGGACTCGGCCTCGGGAAGCGGGGAGCCCCGGACCAGAAGATCACGGTGTATTTCGATGTCGACTTGATCGCCGACTACCTGCCTCTCGTAGAGCAACTGGGCGGAAAGGTCATGATGCCGTATACACCGGTCCCCGGCTTTGGGGCGCTTGCGGTCTGCACGGATACCGAGAACAATCCCTTCGGCCTCTGGGAGACCCATACCGATTCCCGGGATTGAGGGGGCATCCTACTCCATCTTCCGCACCCGCGACTCCCCCAGCAGGTACCCCGCATACGGGACCCCCGACGCCCCCCGCACCACCCCGTAGCTCACCGCCGCCGTCGCCAGGAAGAGCACCGGGTAAGTCACCCAGTCCGCCCACCCAAGCCCCGACAATGAAGTCCAGGCGGCCGCGCAGGCGGCGATGACGAGGGGGTGGATTAGGTAGATCCCGTAGGAGTGCTCCCCGAAGGACCGGGAGGCACCCGCAGGGCGGCCCCCTGTCCTCTCCAGCCGCCAGGCCGCGAGGACGAGCACGACGATGACCGGGACGTAGTAGAGCGGCTCGATGATCCGGTAGATGCAGAAGACCGCAAGAGAGGAGCCGGAGATGCTCCCGAAGAGGAGGACGGCCGCCATCCACATGCCCCCGAGGAGCAGGGCACCCCCGCCGGCCGCGGCGAGGACCCCCGCGGGGGAGAGGGACCGGACCGCCGACCGGAAGCGGTCCGTATGCCGGGCGACGTAGATCCCGAGGACGAAGTAGAAGAGGTGCGACGGAAAGAAGCGGATCAGCACCGTATACCACTCCGTGCCCGCAAACGCTCCCGTAAGGTGGGCGCCCACGTTCCAGAGGACCTGGAAGAAGAGGAGCGCGAGAAGGAGGAAGAGCGCCGCCCCGCCCCGGTCGAAAGCGTCGTAGCCTCTCGCGATCAGCGGGAAGAGGAGGTAGAGCTGGATGATCAGGACGAAGAACCAGAGGTGGTAGGCGGCGGTCCCGAGGAGGAGGGCTTCTGCCACCGCATCAGGCGCAGGCACGCCGGCGAACCCTATCGTCCCCTCCACCGCCACCATGAGGTAGAGGCCGGAAAAGAAGAGGTAGGGAAGGAGGATCGTCCGGGCCCGGCGCCGGTAGTAGTCCGGGAACGAATACTCGCCAAAATACCGTGCCGCGAGCACCCACCCGGATATGAAGATGAAGACCGGCACGGCAAAGTGGGCGAGGATGTAAACGGTCACGTCCAGGAGGGCGAGCAGGTTCACGCCGGGGACCCGGGTGTAGTTCATGGAGACGTGGACGGCGATCACGGCGAGGGCGGCAAACCCCCGCAGGTACTCGACCTCCTTAAACCAGACCACCGCAGCCACACCTCTCAACCGCCCGCCGGCGGGCACTACACCATTGCGAGGCGGTGCATATGAATTCTCCACCCGGCGGGAGGAGCATGCACGGCGAGCAAGGCTGCAGAGCCGGAGGGGTTGCCGGTCAAGCACTATAATACCAGGAGGCACCACCTATCTGGAGAGGAAAGTCCATGCAGTACTCGGAAGGGCAGGTCGGCAGGGTCTTTACGGTCAGGATCGACGACGGAGAGGATTTCATCAGGGAGATCCAGCGTTTTGTAACGGCAATGAACATCCAGAGCGGCATGATCCACTTTCTCGGAGCCGTGAGATCCGCAAAGATCGTGACGGGGCCGAAGGAACCGGTCTTTCCGCCGACACCAAAGCACGAAGAGATCTTCGGCGGATGGGAACTCCTCGGGTTTGCCACTATCTACCCGGGAGAGGAGGAGCCGTCCATCCACATCCACACGGCGGCGGGGAAGGGAATACGGTCGCTCGCCGGGTGCCTCCGGGAGAAGGCGGAGGTCTACCTGGTCGTCGAGGCGATCGTCACGGAGTTCGTCGGCATCTCCGCTCGAAGGCTCCCGGACGAGAAGACCGGCGTCAACCTGCCGGTCTTCGACCGCGTACTCCCATGACCGCCCAGCCGGAGTTCCTCCCCATGACGATGGAGGAGGCGGGGCGACTCGGCATCGACCGGTTCGATGTCATCCTGATCACCGGCGACGCCTACGTCGACCACCCCTCCTTCGGGACCGCGCTGATCGGGCGGGTGCTCCAGGACGCCGGGTATTCGGTCGGCGTCATCGCCCAGCCCGACTGGCGGCGCGACGCCGACTTCCGGCGCCTGGGCGAGCCCCGGCTCTTCTTCTCGGTCTCGGCCGGGAACGTCGATTCACTGGTGAACGCCTTTACGCCGAACCTGAAGCGCCGGAGTTCGGACGTCTACTCGCCCGGCGGAAGGCTTCTGCGGCCCGACCGGGCGACCCTCGTCTACACCGACCGGGTCCACGCCCTCTTCCCGGCAACACCGGTCGTCATCGGCGGGATCGAGGCGAGCCTCCGGCGCTTCGCCCACTACGACTACTGGTCGGACTCGGTCCGGCAGTCCATCCTCGCCGACGCCCCGGCCGACCTCCTCGTCTTCGGGATGGGCGAGCGCCAGGTGGTCGCGATCGCCAACCGGCTTGCCGCCGGCGAGACAGCACGAACCCTCACCGATATCCCCGGCACCGCCTACCGGGTCGACCTCAAAACGTGGCGGGGCACGGATCATGCCGGGTACGTTGTCCTCCCCGATTACAGGGGGGTGAAAGAGGACCGTTACGCCTACGCACGCGCGTTTGCACTGCACTACAACGAACAGGACCCCTTCCGGGGCCGACCCGTGGCCCAGCCGCACCCGAAGACCGTCGTCATCCAGAACCCGCCGGCGATGCCCCTCTCGTCCGTTGAACTCGACCGGGTCTACGAACTCCCCTACGTACGAAGGGCCCACCCCTCCTACACCGAACCCATACCCGCCCTCGAACCGGTCAGGTTCTCGGTCGTCAGCCACCGGGGATGTTTCGGCGCCTGCTCGTTCTGCGCCCTCACCCACCACCAGGGGCGGATCATCCAGAGCCGGAGCGCGGACTCGATCGTCCGTGAAGTGGAGCGGATGGCGAAGATGCCGGAGTTCACCGGGATCGTCCAGGACGTCGGCGGGCCGACGGCGAACATGTACGGCATCCACTGCGGCCGGTGGGAGACCGACGGCACCTGCCCCGACCGCCGCTGCATCGACTGCCCCGCGCTCGACCGCAGCCACAAGGAGCAGCTCCGCCTGCTCCGGCGCCTCCGCCGGATCCCGGGGGTGAAGCGGGTCTTCATTGCCTCGGGCATCCGCTACGACCTGATCGGTCCGGAGGACCGCGACTATCTCGCCGAGGTCTGCGAACACCACGTCTCCGGGCACCTCAAGGTCGCTCCCGAACACGTCTCGGAACGGGTCTGTGCCTGCATGGGAAAACCCTCCCGCGAGGTCTTTGACGCCTTCAGGAAGCGGTTCGAGGCCCTCCAGAAGGGGAAGCCGGGGCGACAGTACCTCGTCCCCTACTTCATGTCCGGCCATCCCGGGTGCCGGATCGAGGATATGGCCGAACTCGCCGAGTATGTCCGGGACACCGGTCTCTACACCGAGCAGGTCCAGGACTTCACACCGACCCCGATGAGCATATCGACGACCATCTACCATACCGGCCTCGATCCTTTCACCCTCGAGGAGGTCTACGTCCCGAAGGGGAGGGAGAAAAGGGTCCAGCGTGCCCTCATGCACTACCGGGACCCGGAGAACTACGGCCTCGTCTGCGAAGGGCTCCGCGCGGCCGGGAGGGAGGACCTCATCGGGAATGCGTGGCGGTGCCTTGTCCCGGCGAAGAGGGGTGCGGCGAGGAGAAAGGGGCGGAAAAAATAAGGCTATCTTCCCAGGATCGAGCCCGCGGCAAACCCGGCAGCCACCGCGACGGCCCTGCTCGGGATCCGGGGGATCACAAACATCGTCACCGCCAGGGAGACAGCAGTGTTGGCCGTCGTCCCCGGGGTGACGGCGGCATCAAGCGTCCGCATCGTGCAGGAGCGCCATCCGCGGGCGGGAGGCGCCGAGGGAAGCGCGAGCCTCCCGGCAAGATCGCTCGCCGCCTGCATGGCCGTCGACCGCCACTCTCCCACTTCCGTTACTCTCCGCCTGCAGGGCATGATACAGGGTGTGGCTCCGTGTACTACTTATTTTTATGGTCGATCGTATCGGCGAACTGCTCCCGGATCCGGCGCATGCTGTTGCGGTGGCAGAAGGGGCAGAGGGCCTCGAAGTTCCCGAGCGTATGGGACCCGCCGCAGATCGCCGGCTCCCGGAGGTCGAAATGCGTTGCATCGGCACTGAGCGGGGCGTTGCACCCGGCGCACCGGTGGCACTGCCGTTCGAGGACAGCCTGCATGGCCTCGTCCGTGATGTACGCCCCTGGAATAAACGCATCGTCACCATGCGCCGCTACCGGTGCTCCGCGCTCGCTTACCACCCGGAGAAATTATTTTTCCAGATGATTAAGCTTTCGGTAAATCGGCAGGCGGAGAACACGAATATCAGGGCTAACAGAGGGATTCGCACCGCCAGAAAAACGTTAAAAGCGCAATAACGGCCCCATTAGGCATTTAAAACGACGACAAAACTCCCGTTTCGCGAACAGATCCAGGAGAGCGATTCCCCGGAGAACAGCCAAGAGAATGGACGCAAAAACGCCGGAACCGGGGTTGTTCCCGTGAAATAAAGGAAAAATCTATTACTTTGCGACAGAAAATGCATCAACATGGATTACGAGATTACCGGAGACAACCTGCAGATGGTGACCCTCCGCCTCGCCCCCGGCGAGAGCATCTGCGCCGAGGCCGGCGCCATGGTCAACATGAGCGGGAACATGCAGATGACCACCAACATGAAGGGCGGGCTCTTCAAGGGACTCAAACGGATGGTGTCCGGAGAAGGCCTCTTCATGACTGAATTCACCCCGGAGGGTGGGGAGGGGTTCGTCTCCTTCGCCGGGAACGTCCCCGGGAAGATCTTCACGCTCGACCTCGCGGATAGCGAGTTCCTTGCCCAGAAAGACGCCTTTCTCTGCTCCGAACAGGGCATCGACCTCGATATCGCGTTCACGAAGAGGCTCCGGTCGGGCGCCTTCGGCGGCGAGGGGTTCATCCTGCAGCGGCTCTCCGGCAGGGGGAAGGCGTTTCTCCACTGTTGCGGCGATATCATGGAGATGACGCTTGCACCCGGCGAGGTGGTCAGGGTCGAGACGGGCCTCGTCGTCGGGTTCGAGAGCACCATCGACTACAGCATAGCGCTCGCCGGCGGCGTGAAGACCGTATTCTTCGGCGGCGAAGGCCTTTTCCTGACCACGCTGACCGGGCCGGGCCGGGTCATCCTGCAGTCGATGGATATCGCGAAACTCGCGAGCTCCCTGATGCCCTACCTCCCCATCCAGAACTCGTCGGGACGGTAACCTGATAGTCCCTGCCATCTCAAGGGTGTACGAGATGAACCTCGTCATGGTCGTGCACGGTCCCGAGGCCTTCGATGCCGGGGACGTCGAACGGCTGATCGGGCTCCTCTCCCCGCGGGAGGTCCTTGTCGCGGGGGTGATGGCCCGGACCGCCGCCGAGGAGTCAGGGCTCCCGGTCACCTGCACGGACGAGCGGCCGAGTGTAGTCCTCGCCGCCCTCTCCGGACGGGCGTGCCTGGTCAACCGGGGGAAGACCCCGAAGTCCGGGCGGATATTCGGCGAGGTTGTCGCCGGCCGGCTCCCGGGGCTCGTCCACGTCGAGACCTCGAGCGGAACCGTCTATCGCTGGAACCGTGGCGACGAGGGCCTCGCGGAGGAGATCGTCAAGCGGACGGGGTACGCTCTCGTTCACGCAAAGAGCGCCGGCGACCGGCGAGATGGGGTTCGGGAGATCCGCGGGTGTATTCCGGGGGAGGCGGTCTTCGTGAACGGGATCGTCATCGGGACCGCGACGGCGGAGACGGTCATCCTCTCCGGGGAGAACGGAACCCTCAGGGCGGTCTCCGGCCTCGAAGAGAAGCCCCACGGGCTTGAGAAACTCCTCCGGGCGGATCTTTCGGACATCCGCACGGCCTGGTGCAAGAGCGGGCCGGTGCGCTCGACCCCTCCCCGGCAGGGCGAGCGCGCTTCCCGCACGGGCAGGGTCGCGGTCATCGACCACTGCGGCCACACCCTCTACCGCGAGATCGGGGAGGATGTCTGCGGCGTCCTCGCCGTCGGCGACGATACCACCGCCGTCTGCGGACATATCTGCTCGCATTCCGGCATCCCCGTCTTCGGGGTGGTCGACGGAGACGCCGACGCCATCGTAAAGCCCGGGTACGCCCCGGGATCGGTGGTGGTCGAGGTCACCTGCGGGCGCGACGACGACATCGGACGGGAGCTTGCAGCCTCACGAGACCTCGACCCTTCCAGCTGGGAGGAATGGGTGGAGGAGACGCTTTGTATCCTCGCGGGGAGGGTGCGGATCGTCCTCGACCTTCGCGGGGAGTGAGCATGCGCTGCGCCGAATGTAAAGGAAGGGGGTTCTGCGGGCTCGAACGCTGCCCGATCATGAGCAGGTTCTACGCCCAGGTCCCGGTCCGGCAGGGCGACCGCTACCAGGGCTCCGCACCGTCGGTCTTTGTCGGGAGCTACGGCTACCCGAAGGTTGCGGGAGGCCCGCTGATGATCGACGACGCCGATCATCCGCCGGACTGGATTGCGAGAGGGCTCGCGATCGACGATATCGTGGGGCTGCGGGCCCGGACGATACGCGGCGCCGGCGAGGCGAAAGGACTCTCGGGGAATATCCAGGAGATTGCGCTCTCGAACAAGCCGCTCGACGTGGAAGTCCGGTTCGTAAAACCGGTCGCTTTCGACCTCCGGTTCGACGGGACGATCGCCCCCGTCGGGCTCACCGGCGCCATCAAAAAGATGGACGTCCTCGAGAACGCCCGGGTTGACCGGGCGGTCGACCGGGCGACCTCCGACACCGACCTCTCCGCGACCGCCGCCTGCGAACTCCTCAACGCCTCGGGCACCGACGTCTACCGGATCACCCAGCTCCTCACCGCCGGCCTCCTCGGGAACGAGAAGAAGCGGCGCGTCGTCCCCACCCGGTGGGCGATCACGGCGGTCGACGACACGGTCTCAAAGCAGCTCAAGAAGAAGATCGCCCGATATCCGCCGCTCTCCGGGATAGAGGTCTTTTCCGCCTCGCTCTACGGGAACCACATCGTCTGCCTCCTCGTCCCGGGGGACTGGAGGTTCGAGATGATCGAGGTCTGGGGAAAGCAGTCGCTCTGGGGAGACGGAAGCGAGACGATCGCCGTGGACGGCGAAGGCCTCGCCAAATCCGGCTACTCCCCGCTCGCGGGAGCCTACTACTCGGCACGCCTCGCGGTCGCGGAGTATCTGGAGAGCGTGCGCCGCTCGGCAAGGGTGCTCGTCCTCCGAAACGTCACCGGGGAGTACTGGGCGCCGCTCGGCACCTGGGTCGTGCGGGAGGCGACGCGGAACGCCATGCGGGGAGGAAAGACCCCTTGCGCCGATCTTCGGCAGGCAATCGACCTTGCCTCCCGGCTCATCGGGTTCACCCGCTGGCAGCCCCACAGCAGGCTCATCCCGGAACTCGTGACGCAGAAGACGCTGTTTGACTTCTAGGTTCTTTTGGCGCCTTAATCTGGCCATCCCCCCCCACTTGGAAGTAGGGGTGCTGAACCCTGCTGGCCCCCGGGATCGGCCTTTCCTCGACAAATCCCCCTGCAGTGGACCGTGGGGGCTATCGCCATTGGGGG
>NZ_DAFZ01000003.1 GCF_002498065.1 Methanoculleus sp. UBA208
AGCCCGGTGGAAAGCCGTGCTCGGGAGTGCGACCATCGGGAGAGGCAGATCCGGGTTCAACAAAGTCGAACGTTCCCTGTTTTTGCACTCCTTCCTCGTGCCCATCGTGCACTGCTGCGTGAGGGCATAGCGCCCGCCCCCACACGCCAAAATTCCTGACGTAAAGTGACAGGATGCACTATTCCCTGCCCTCAAACCTGGCCAGCGCAGGTGACGCCGGCCTTCCGACGAGCCCCAGGGCATCGGATACGCGGTCGGTGATCGTCAGGACACCGCCGGTCCTCTCCCGGTACTCCTGGACAAGGTAGGCGGTGTGATAGCGGTATGTCCGGTCCCGGGTGACGAAGAACAGGTCTTCGCCGAGGTTTGCAAGCAGCGTCTCCCAGATGAGCTCGTCGCCTATGGTATCCTTGCCCGTGCTCTTCGGGGGGTTGCCGAGAAGTTTGCGGCGGTGAGCCCGCGCGACGAGTTCGTCGGTCCGGTAAAAGACCCGCACGGCAGGGTTGCCGGACAGATCGGTGAACGCCCGGGCAACCGGATCGGCGGCGGGTTCTGCGATCATGCCCTCGATATCGTCGTAGAGTGCACCGATCACCCGGTTATACTCTTCCCCGGCACGTTGAAACTCGGCGGTCTTCGGGTTCTCCCGGATAATGGACGGCAGGCGGACCTCGCCGGTCTCGCGCTTTCGTACGTCGTCTCCTATCCTGTCGAGGACCCGGGACCGGTTGCGAAGGAACTCATCGAGGATGATGTCGGGAAAGACGAGATACTCTGCAAGCGCTCCGATATCTGCAAAGATCTCTTCCGGATCCTCGTACGACTCGTAGAGTTCGAGAAAGAGGTTCGTATCAACACATACAGCCGTCATGCTACCGGCGGTTGAGAACACCTGAGCGTATAATGATTTCCCGGACCGTTGCCGGGGGCGGATGCCGCGGCTGCCCTTACAAACGGGATTCGATGAATGGCAGGATAATTTTCATTATTTTTCCGGAACGTCAGCATTGATGCTGAGATCAAAATACTTAAGATTTATATCGTCAATTTCTCAGTTACAAGGTGGTGCATGTTCCGTATTCTCGTGATCGACGATGACCCGGCGCTTCTCGAACTGAATCGGATCTACCTGGAGCAGTCCGGAGATCTGCAGGTCGAGACAACGTCATCGCCGCTTCAAGGGCTCGATATGCTCTCGAAAACCTCATATGACGCTGTCGTTGCCGACTACGAGATGCCGGAGATGAACGGCATCGCGTTCTTAAAAGAGGTCCGCCGCAGGGGCATGACGATGTCGTTCATCATCTTTTCCGGCTGCGGCCGCGAGGAGGTCGTCATCGAGGCGCTCAACAGTGGGGCGGACTTCTACCTCCGGAAGGGGGGCAATCCCTCCGCCAAGTTTGCCGAACTCCGGAACATGATCCTTCAGGCGGGCAGGCGCGGGCAGGCCGAGGCGGAGGCGCAACGCGCCGGAGACCTGTACCGGAGCACCTTCGAGCATACCGGCTCCGCCACCATCATCATCGAAGGCGATACGACGATCGCCCTCGCAAACAGCGAATTCGAGCGCCTGACCGGCTACTCCAGGGAAGAGATGGAAGGAAAGATGTCCTGGACGGTATTCGTCGCCGCAGGGGATATTGAGCGTCTCAAGAATTACCACCGGCAACGGCGGATAGACCCCGGATCGGCACCGAGGACCTACGAGTTCCGGCTGATCGACCGGGACGGCAGACAAAAAGACCTGCACATGACGATCGGATGCATCCCCGGGACGGATCGCACCGTCGCGTCGATGCTTGACATATCCGACCGAAAACGGTTCGAGGAGGAGTTGAACGCGACGCATGAAGAGTTGAGTGCGGCGCACGAGGAGCTGACAGCGGCGTTCGAGGAGGCGAAAGCAAGCGAGGAGTCACTCGCGGCGCAGTGCAGAATACTGGAGGACTACCAGGCAAACCTCCGGGGCATCATCGATTTTCTTCCCGACCCGACGTTTGTGCTCGACCGCACGGGGAAGGTCATCATCTGGAACCGGGCAATCGAGCTGGCGACCGGGGTCCGGAAGAGCCGGATCATCGGGTCCGGGCCGGAAGCAATCTGCGCGGCGATGCCCGGGTTTCAGTCCCCGCTGCTTGCGGAACTCGTCCTTTCCCGGGAGGACGCCGGGAGCATCGGTCGGGAGATCCGCATCCCTTCGCCCCGCACCGGGGAGGAGCTCTGCCTCTGGGGGAAGGCATCGCCGCTCTACGATGCGCAGGGAAGGCTCTCGGGCGCGATCGAGTCGCTCCGGGACATCACCGAGCGAAAACAGATGGAGGCAGAGATCCGGCACCGGGTAGACCTCGAACGTGTGGTGAGTTCGATCTCCGCGCGGTTCATCGCCCTGGACCCGGCGGACGTCGAAGACGCCCTGAAGGAGACGCTCAGGGTGCTCGGTTCGTTCCTGGACGTCGACCGGAGTTACATCTTCCGCCTCTCCGCCGACCTCACTCGTGCAGAGAACACCCACGAGTGGTGTGCGGAAGGAATCGAGCCACAGATTGAAGTACTGCAGGATCTGCCGGTCAACGTGGTCACATGGGGGATGGCGCAGATCGAGGCCCGGAAGACGATCTGCGTCCCCAATGTGGCCGATCTCCCGGAAAAGGCGGCGGCGGAGCGTGAGTTCCTCCGGGGACACGGTGTCCGGTCGCTCATCCTGGTCCCGATCGCGACCGCCGATGAGGTCCTGGGGGCCCTCGGGTTTGAGACCGAGCAGCAGACGCGGGACTGGTCGGACGAGGATATCACGCTGCTCGAGGTCGTCGGCAACCTCTTCGCCGACCTCTTCTCCCGGCTTCGCGTGCACGAACAACTCCGGGAGAGCGAAGAGCGGTTCAGAACCCTCGTGGAACAGTCGCACGACTGTTACATCCGTGCAACCACGGTGCCGCAGGCAATCGAGTACATCAGTCCTTCGTGCGAGAGCCTGATCGGATACTCCCGGGAAGAGATTCTGAGCGACCCGGATTTCATCGGGCGGCTGATCCATCCCGACGACCGGGAGGCATTCTTTGCCCTGCTCCAGGAACGGGACGCATGTCCCGGCCGGCCATACGTCTTCCGGGTGCGCCGGAAGGACGGACGGTATATCTGGGTCGAGGTCTGCACGATCCCCGTCTACGGGAACGACGGACACCCGGTCGCGATCGATTATGCGGTCCACGACATCGATGCCTGGAAACAGACCGAGGCGGCACTCATCCAGGCTAACAAAAAACTCACCCTGATGAACAGTATCGTGCGGCACGATATCGTGAACTACCACGCCCTGAAG
>NZ_DAFZ01000084.1 GCF_002498065.1 Methanoculleus sp. UBA208
CCCCTCCCCGTCAGCCCCACCCCCAAGCGCGATATCCCCTCGAAATCCGTACACGGGTTCATGCGATTGACATCAGAACGGCAGGAGCACCCTACCCGCTGCACCGAAAATCGGCATGAAGAGTGCGGAATTGTAGCCCGCAAAAAAGAAGAAATGCCCCGCCGAAAAGGATTATCCGGTCACTCTTTCCCCTTAACGGCCTGCTGGGCCTTCTTCGCCCGCTCTTTTGCCGTATACCCGGTGACCTGCTGGAGGTAGTTCCGGAACCGGCGGTTGGTGTCGATGATCGTCTCGTCGTCGGCGCTTTTGTCCGCCTCGGTATCGACGACCAGGGTCTTGCCCCCCGAACCGGACCAGACTTCAAGGCGCAGGAGCGCTCCGTAGGCGATGGTGTAGTGGCCGTTCTCTGAGGCCGCGGGTTCGGTCCCGAACTGGTCACGGAGACCCTGAATCATGGATTCTGCGAGTTGTTTCGTGTATCCGCGCTTGATCTGGTATTCCTGCATAATATTTTTAAGGGACACCCAGCTATGTTAAATTAATCCAGGAGTGAGTGATTGATCCCATGGACGATATAAAGGTCATATCCAGAGCGCTCGCCGGCGCCGAAAAAACGGTGCTGATCGGGTTCCCCGGCAGCGGGCTCGTCGGGAGTATTGCCCTGCAATACCTCGTTGAACAGATGGAGTTCGAACAGATTGGGTCGATCACGAGCAAATACTTCCCGCCGGTCGCCCTCATGACGAGGGGGGTGATCAACGCTCCCGTGCGCCTCTATGAGAAGGATCACCTCACCGCGGTCGTCTCCGACGTCCCTATCCACCCGATGATCTGCTACGAGGTGGCGAACGGCATCATGGACTGGCTCACCCAGTTCGACATCCGGGAGATCGTCACGATTGCAGGAATCATCACGAACGAATCGGAAAAAAGGGTCTTCGGGGTCGCGACCAGCAGCGGGGCGCTGCAGCGTGTCTCGGACGACACGATCATCCTTCCCATGGGAAGCATCTCCGGCGTCGCTGCAAGCATCCTTACGGAGTGCAAGACACGGGGCATCCCGGGGATAGGGCTGCTCGGGGAGACGGTGAACACCCCCGACCCGCGGTCCTCCGCGGCCACGATCGAGGTCTTGAACAAGATCTACAACCTCAACCTGGACATCCAGCCGCTGCTCGAGCAGGCAGTTGAGATCGAGGCGGCGATGTCCCAGATCGCCGAGCAGGTACAGAAGACCGAGGCCCCGCCCCGGAGAGAGCAGCTGCCGATGTACGGGTGATGACCATGAAGTACGCAGCGTTAACCGGAATTTCGCCATCGGTCATTGCCGAACTCAAGACCGGCAAGGCCCGCACCCTCGAGCTGAACAGCGCCCACAACATCATCACGCTGACCGAGACCACCCCGGGGGAGTGTATCTTCATAACGTCGGTCAACGAGGAAGACCTCTCGCCCGGAGATCCGGGGATCGTGGTAGACCTCCTTGCTCTCAGCATCGGCATGAGGCGGATCGAGATCGCCAATCCGTTCTTCTTCGAGGAGCGGGAGCGGATGTCGGCCCGGATCAAGGTCCAGTTCCGGGGGACGACCATCGCCCGCGACGTCGAAGGGCGGAAGTGGGGGGACCCGACGAAGGTCGAGATCATCCGGTCGGCATGTTACCGGGCCGGCTGATACGCTCCTCTTTTTTTCTGTGCGACTTTCCCGAAGGGAAAGGAGCTCGAGAAGGCCGAAGGTCTTCGAAGTGCGACGGGCCGGAGGGGCGGAGCTCGAACACCGCAAGGTGCGGGCGCAGTAGGGTCCTCAAAGGGTTAATATCCCCGGACACCCAAAATGTATGGGAATACCACAGGGGTCTGTGGCTTAGCCAGGACATAGCGCCGGGCTTCTAACCCGGATGCCGGGGGTTCGAATCCCTCCAGGCCCGTCTTCTCTCTTTCTCAAAAGTCACGGTTTCGAATTCAACCCACACTGCGGGCAACGGCGCATTGTTGCCTTCGAAAAGGAGTGATCGGGCCGCCCTTCTCAACGCACCTTCGTCCCCGGCCTGACCGGGCGGAGGGGGACGAGGAGGGAGGCCTCGTCGCCGGCGGCGAGGATCATCCCCCTGCTCTCGACGCCGAAGATCTTTGCGGGCGCAAGGTTCGCGATCAGCGCCACGTCTTTGCCCACCAGCTCGTCGGGGGCGTAGAACTCTGCGATGCCGCTGACCACCTGGCGCTTCTCGCTTCCAAGGTCGACGACGAGTTTGTAAAGTTTCTTCGAGCCCTTGATCGGCTCGGCCGAGACGACCCTTGCTATCCGGATGTCGAGATTTCCGAACTCCTCGATGGTGACGGTGGGCATCTTCGGTTCGGCGGCCGCTTTTGCCTCCTCGACCCGCAGGTTGAGCGTCTTTTCGAGTTCGGCGATCCGGTCCTTCTCGATCTTTTCAAACAGAGGGACGGGCTTTGCAAGCGCTCTGGCTCCCACCGGCGCCGTGGCCTCGGCGATCGGGTGATCCGCGATGCTGTCCTCGTAGCCGAGCATCGTCCAGGCCCGCTGCATCGACTCGGGCATCAGGGGCTCAAAAGTCAGGACGAGCGCTTTCACGATCTGGAGACAGTCGGCGATCACCTGCTCCGCTGCTCCTCGGTCCTCCTTGATCAGCTTCCAGGGGGCGTTGTTCTGGATGTAGACGTTCCCAAATGACACTAAAGTCATCATCGAATCGACGGCGTTCTTGAAGTCGTAGTCCCGCATCCGGGCATCGATTCCGGCGAGCGACCGCTCGATCTCCTCGACGACCTCCGGCCGGGGGGCGAGGTCGGGCACGCCGCCGAACTCCTTCTCGGCGAAATACATCGTCCGGTAGATGAAGTTCCCGAGCGTCCCGACGATCTCGTTGTTCACCCGCTCGGCGTAGACCTTCCAGGAGAAGTCGAGTTCCTTCGTGTGGTTGGTGTAGGAGAGGAGGTAGTAGCGGAGGTAGTCCGCCGGGAGCCCCACATCAAGGTAGTCGTCGTTCGTCCAGACGACGTAGCCGCGGGACTTCGAGAACTTTTTGCCCTCGATCGTGACCATGCCGCTCGCGACCACCGCATACGGGAGGCCGTAGCCCGCCGCCTTGAGGAGCGCGGGCCAGAAGATGCAGTGATGGTAGATGATGTCCCCGCCGATGAAGTGCGTGACACGGGTCTCGTCGCCGCACCAGTAGTCCTTCCAGTCGGCGCCGGCATTCTGTGCCCACTCCTTCGTGAACGATATGTAGCCGATGGGCGCGTCGACCCAGACGTAGACGACGAGGTCGTCGCTCCCGGGGAACTTGACGCCCCAGTCGAGCGTCCGGGTGATGCACCAGTCGTGCAGGAGTTCCTTCACCCAGCCGAGGGCGTAGTTCCGGGCGGTGGACGTGCCCCGGAGGTCGGGGAGGTAGTCGAGGAGGAACTCCCGGAACGCCGAGAGCTTGAAGAAGTAGTGCTCCTGCTCCCGGTATTCCGCCTTACCACCGCAGACCTTGCAGATCGCGTCCCTGATCTCGCCGGGCTCCAAGTGCTGCCCGCACCCCTGGTCGCACTCGTCGCCCCGGGCGACCGCACCGCAGTGGGGGCAGATCCCCTCCACGTATCGGTCCGGGAGGAACCGCTCGCAGTCCGGGCAGTAACTCTGGCTGACGGTCTCTGCGTAGACGTAGCCGTTCTCGATGAGCCGCTCGACGATCGAACAGGTGGTCTCGTGGTTCATGGCGTCGTCGGTCATGCCGAACCGGTCGAAGACGACCTCCATCCGCCGGAACGTATCGTAGAAGTGCTGGTGATAACGCTCCGAGAGGGCGCGGGGGGTCGAGCCCTCCTGCTCGGCGCTGATCACGATCGGGGTTCCGTGGTTATCGGAACCGCATACAAAGACGACCTCCTCCCCGGACCGGCGCATATACCGCACGTAGAAATCCGCCGGCACGTAGGTCCGCAGGTGCCCGATATGGCAGGGACCGTTCGTGTACGGGAGCCCGCACGTTACCAGCAACGGCTTACCACTCATCCTTATTTACTCTGGTTGCGATGCTAATAAAGATACCAGCGCATGGCACGACAGATTAGAATCCCGGTGAGGTCGTTCGGCTCCGAGGTCGGAACGCCTGCCGTTCCCGAACTCGCGGAGTGGCTGAAGGGGAAGAGAGGGGTGGAAGCGGATCTTACCACCTACCGGCTCGAGCGGTCGCTCGACGTCCAGGAAGGGGTTGCGGTACCGGCCGCAGGCGGCGTCTTCTACGGCGAGCGGTTGAGCGGGGCATTCCTCGGCATGGAGGACGGGGTGCTCGTCGGCGAACCGGGGATCGACCCGGCAGTCGTGGCCGACGATGCCCGGTTTGTCAGGGCAAGACGTAAAGATGCATGGGTATCCCTCCCCGCCCCCCACGTGCTCGGGTTTCGCGACGCCTGCATTGAAGACGAAGAAGAGTTCTCCGAGACGATAGCGGCCCTCTACGCCCGTCTTGCGCGGGAGATGCGGGATGCAGGCGTTCAGGGCCACGTCCTGGTCGCAGATGAGGCGGATGCGATCGAACTCGAGGTGCTTGCGGGCAGAAAAATCCTCTTCTTCCCGAGAAACCCGGAGACATTCGACCTCGAACTGCTGCTCGAGTACCAGGGCGCTCTCGTCCTCCCGGCAAACGACCTTAACCAGGCGGCGGACCTGATGGAGCGGTTCCGTGTCCGGAAGCTGATTCTCCTCGACCCGGAGGCTAAAGACCTTGCGGCGGCGGCCGAACTCGTCGACCCGGATATGCTCGAGGCCGGCGGCTACTGCGAGGAATCCTGCCCGGACTACTGGAAGAGCCTGGTCGAGCGGGCGTTCATTCCTCGATAGACTCCGCCTTCTCCGCCAGGCGGCGGTAATGACGGTTCCTTTTCACGAGCCAGAAGAGGAGCCGGTCGAGGAGGCTGAACTCAAACGTGCCCCCGGCCGCGTTGGGGTGGCCCCCGCCGGAGAACTCGCGGGCGATGAGGTGGCTGATCGGGGGAACGGACCGGATGGAGATGCGGCCGTTTGAGGAGACAACCACCTCGATATCGGTGCCGAGTTCGTCGCGGATGGCGTGGGCGGTCTCGCTCGGGTAGCCGTAAAGGGGAGCGAATGCGATCCGGTAACGGCCATCGGCGATGATGGTGGTGTGCTTGAGACTCTTTCCGATGTCGTGCTCCATCTCCCGGACGATCCGCCCGTACTCGCTCTCGATCCTCGCATCGACGATCGTCCCCCCAACAAAATTGTCGCGGACGTACTCCCGGCAGCCCTTCCGCATCACCACCTGGCCGAGCATCTTCGACCGGGGGTCCCGGTGCTTCCAGAGGTCGTAGTCGCAGACGACCCGCGCGATCTCTGCTGCCACCGGATCATCGGGGGCAAGGTCGCGTGCGACGATCCCGGTGGCGCAGGTGGCGACATCGATGTGGAGGAGGCTCGTCTTCTTCTCGACGGCCCGGACCTCCTCGTCTTTCCAGCGGTGGTGGTCGCGCCACTCGATCCGCCATCCGTTCGACCGCGCCTTCGCCAGCCGCTGCTCGACGCCCCGCTGATACCCGATATCCGATATGCTGAGGAGATCCCCCCGCCCCGGAGAGCCTGCCACGGCGTCGAGGAGGGAGGGGAACTTGCCGACCGAAGCCCAGATCGTAAAGACGTCCCCGTGCTTCCTCCGGTGAATGGCATCGCTCCCGACGGCGTCGAGGTCATTGTGCGTGAGGTGCACGACGGTCTCAGTCCTTCCGGAGAGCGCCTGCATAAGGTTCGTGCCCCGGGTATCCGGCTTCTGATCGCTTCGGCCCATTGCTCTTTAACATCGATGTACAACGTGATAAACAGGCGGTTTGGGGTCCGCTGTCGTCCCGCCACCCGGGTACGGGAGGGTGCCCGTCCGGCGAGGACAGAATTTATTAGGGACGACCGACAACATTGTAAGGCAGAAGCCCCTGTAGCTCAGACTGGGAGAGCGCCAGACTGAAGATCTGGTTGTCCCCGGTTCAAATCCGGGCGGGGGCACTTCGAGCAACTTTTCTGACGCCTTCGCTTCCAAAAATGATTATGGAGATTGCGAGGGCTCAACCCGGAAAAGTCCTTCCGATGCTCCGATCCGCACAGATGGGAATAAGAAAAGGTCGGACCGCCCTTTCGGACGGCAGATTTCCACTACGCCAGAGTATAACCCGATTGCTCCCCTTGGGCGCGCCGGAAGCGTTCTTTCATCTCGAACCGCTCTGATCTGTCAAGGAACGATTCGGCCGCCTTGAGCAGCCGCTCTTCGCTATCGATGTGGAATTGCACCCGCCGTTTCAGATCGTGGATGGCAGGGGCCCACTCCGTTCCGGTAATCTCAATCCTGTCCAGTCGATCCAGGCCGATCCTGATCGAGTTGTGTTCGGCGAGGGCATCTTCAATGCGTTCATTCATTTCCGACCTCATCCGCTCGTATATCGTCACTTCCTCACCGTACATATGCGAGTACAGCAATCCCCTGGCAACGCTGTAGGTCTCGGAGCTTGCGCGCTCGTGCACTTCCAGATCGCCCAGCACCTTCAGGATCTCCTCATGATCCTGCCTGATCGCCTCAATAATATCCTGGTCCACATATACTCCCCCGGGTGCCGTTCCTGACACATCGGTCAGAATAGATAACAGTATCGTCCAGAGAGAGCGGGGCGGGATCTCACGTGGTTAAGACTCCATCAGCCTCACCATCACCGCCACGGCCCCGCCGACCTGCATCTGCCGCCATCACCCGGTGTCACGGATGTGTCGTTGCGCCTTCCGGCCATGCAGATAGCCTATCTACCATTAAGACAGAGAGAATCTGATGCGCATCAAATTCTGTGGAACAGCCAGTCTTGCGGATATGCGGTGTGCAATCG
Organism: Methanoculleus sp. UBA208; assembly: GCF_002498065.1. Classification (GTDB taxonomy): domain Archaea; phylum Halobacteriota; class Methanomicrobia; order Methanomicrobiales; family Methanoculleaceae; genus Methanoculleus. The sequence continues at coordinate 6,888 of NZ_DAFZ01000084.1, forward strand.
ATGCGGGCTGCGATGCTATGGGCTTCATCATGGGCGTGACTCATCAGAGCAGTGATTTCGTAGCGGCGGCAGAAGCCGCGGAGATGATACGCCATCTCCCGCCGTTCATCGAGCCGGTCGCGGTCACTCACCTGCAGGAGACGGAAGACCTGATCGGGCTGGTGAGAGACTCGTGCTGCACGACGCTGCAGGTTCAGAATACCGTCGAACCCTCCGAACTGGATGTCATCCGCGACGCTCTCCCGTACCTCAAGATCGTGAAAGCCGTTCACGTGACAGACGCATCAGCCATCGAGACGGGAAAACTCTATGAACCTTACGCCGATGCGCTCATTCTCGACACCAGGACGGCAGAGAAGATCGGGGGAACGGGAATCGCTCACGACTGGAATATCAGTGCAAAGATCGTCGCAAATTCGGCGATTCCCGTGATACTCGCAGGAGGACTCAGGCCGGAGAATGTCAGAGAGGCGATACGGAAAGTCCGCCCGTACGGAGTCGACGTGCATACCGGCGTCAAGAAAAACGGCGTTCGCAACCCCGAGAGAACCCTGGCTTTCGCCCGCGAAGCAAGAAGCGCTCTGCCGGAAGGTTGAGCGGCCGCACCACCGCCACCGGGCAGCGCCGAAAAGCAAAGTCTTTATCCAGCCGTCAGATAGGAATGCCGATGAACATTGCATCAGGCTGGAGAACCGGGCACGCCGGAACTCATTCTGCCTACCTTTATTACAACCCACATCAGAATCTTCTCTTCCGAACATAGCCGAAATATCAGGGAGACCGACCGCGCCATGCACGCAACGACACCTTCGACCCGGTCCGCTCCGGACTTTTCCCTCGACGAGCTCGAAGACGGTCTGCTCCTGCTTGATGCCGAGAGGAGAGTCGTGCGGGTCAACCGGGCCTTTCGCCGCCTCCTGTCATTTCCGGACGAGCGGGATCTCTCCGGGGCGGACGGGATGGCGCTCGTCCGCACCCATATCGCACCCCTCATCGCCGATCAGGAAGCAGCCGGGCGGCTCCTCACGGCGCTCCGGGCAGGGACAGCGCTCCCGGGACTGAAATGCCGGATCGCCCCCGACCGGTGGATGGCGTGCTCGGTTCGGGTCCCGGATAGCAGGACGGTGGCCCTTCTCGTCAGCGACATCACTGCAAGGAAAGAGAGCGAGGAGAAGTACCGCCGTCTCGAACAGGAGCACAGGCACTACCGGGAACTCTTCGATCTCGCCCCCGACGGCTACTTCGTCTGCGACCCGCGAGGAACGATCCTCGACGTGAACCGGGCGGGAACCCTCCTCCTCGGCAGGGAGAGGGAGAGCCTGATCGGGACACCCAGCACCGATTCCATTGCCCCGGAATGCAGGGAGGCCTGCCGGGCCCTCATCGCGCGGCTCGCGAGCGGGGCCTCCGAACCCCTGCGGGGGATCGAGGTGTGGGTTCTGCCGGCGACCGGAAAGCCCGTTCCCGTCTCCCTCTCGGCCACGGCCGTCCGGGACGACCGGGGAGCCCTTACGGAGATCCGGTGGCTCGCCCGGGACATCACCCGAAGGAAACAGATAGATGCTGAGCGAGAGCGGCTGCTCGCGGCCGATCTCGCGGAAGAGCGCGACCTCCTCCGAACCGTCATGGAGTACACCGACGTCCACCTCGCCTACCTTGATGCCGAATTCCGGTTCGTCCGCGTGAACACGGCTTACGCGGAAGGATCCAGGTACTCGAAGGAGGAACTCCTCGGCCGCAAACACTTCGACCTCTTCCCGAACCCGGAGAACCAGGCAATCTTTCAGCGGGTGCGGGATACCGGGGAGGCGTTCAGGATATACGCAAAACCGTTCGTCTACAAAGACCAGCCCGAACGCGGGACGACCTACTGGGACTGGAGCCTCGTGCCGGTGAAGGATGCGAAGGGAGACGTCCAGGGGCTGGTCTTCTCGCTTGCCGAAGTCACGGAGCGGATACGGGCGGAAGAAGAGGTCCGTATCAGGAACAGGAGGCTTGCGGTCCTGAACGCGGTTATCACCGCGTCGGCATCCGCGTTCACCCTGAACGAGCTGCTCGACAACACGCTGGATGCGGTCCTCGATAACCTCGGATTCGATGTCGGGTTGATCTATATGCTGGAGGGGAGGGACCGGATTCAGGCTGTCCTCCGGTGCCACCGGGGGGTCTCCGAGTTCGCCCTGATGCAGAACCGGGCCATCAACGCCCGCCACTGGCCCTACAACCGGGTCTTCGTCGCCGGCCAGCCCTGGTTCGTCGAGGGGACGGAGGACGCGGGAAGCCGGGACCGGGACGTACTCGCGGACTTCGGCGTTGCCTCCCTCGCTTTCATCCCGCTTGTTGCCGAGTCCTCGGTCGTCGGGGCGCTCGTGATCGGGAACACCGCCGCCCGGGAGACCTCGCAGGAGGGGCGGCGGCTCCTCGAGGCGGTCGGCCGGGAGCTCGGGGCCGGGGTCCTGCGGGGGGTGCTGTACTCCCGGCTCGAAGCGGCGAACCGGGAGGCGAACCTCTACCTCGACATCCTCACGCACGACATCCGGAACGCCGACAACGTCGCGAACATCTACGCCGACCTGCTCATCGACGAGCTCAAGGGAGAACCGGCCCGACACGCCCGAAAACTCCGGGCCGGTATCAAAAAGAGTCTCGAGATCACGGCAAACGTTGCGACGATCCGGAAGATCCGTGAGAGACAGGCCGGACCTGTGCCTGTCGATCTCGACCGGGTGATCCGGGAGGAGATTGCCCACTTCCCCGATGCCCGCATCACCTACGGCGGGCTGCGCGTGGCGGTCCTCGCCGACGACCTTCTGCCGGAGATCTTCACGAACCTGATCGGCAACGCCGTGAAGCACGGCGGGCCGGGCGTCAAGATAGGGATAACCGTCGAGGATGCGGAGGAGGAAGGAATGGTCCAGGTCAGCGTCGCCGATACCGGCCCCGGGGTCCCGGACGACGCGAAGGAGGCAATGTTCTCCCGGTTCGAGCAGGGGGAGACCCGGGGGAGCGGCCAGGGTCTCGGGCTCCGGATCTGCTGGATGCTCGTGGCGCGCTACGGAGGAAGGATATGGGTCGAAGACCGGGTGCCCGGGCATCCGGAAGAAGGGGCGGCGTTTTTGTTCACGCTCAGGGAGGTAGGGGGAGGCGAACCGCCGGAGCAGGGAGCGTAGGACGCTCTCATGCGCTCTCCCTGAGGACTCATGTCTCACGCGAACGGCTCTGTTGAAACCCTGTTCCGATCTTCATCTTTTCCCTGATGAGGGTGGTGCCACACCAGGCCTGTCCCCGGGCCGGCCTTTTTTCTTGGGCATGTCCTCATGCAGTGGACCGTGGTGACTATCGCCATTGGGGGTGGGGCTGACGGGGAGGGGGGTCTCCCCCTCCCCTGTCTCCACGTTGTAATGGGTCTCTGTAACCCCCACCACCCGCGCTTCGCGCTCCTCCCGCCCCCAGGGGGGCGGGCAGTGCGTGGCGATATGCGACTGGCCGAAGGGCAGGAGCAGGAGAAGACCGAAGGTCTTGGACGTGCGATGGACGGAATGCGACCGGCCGCTAGGGCGGGAGCATGAGCACCGAAGGTGCGAACATCCGGAGCACGAGCACCGCAAGTGCGCAGTAGGATGCTCCTCAGGGAGCGTCCTTCGAGCATCGTCAGATGCGCAGCCCGGTGGAAAGCCGTGCCTCTGAGTTACCCCTGACTACAGCCATCTGGAGCAAAGGGGTTTCAACAAGGCCACGCAAACTGCGACGTCCTCGATGGGGAGGGACTCATGCACCAACGGCGCGAGGGGGGGTTCAACGCCCATACGCCGATCTTCGCGTCCTTCGCGGCTTCGTGTCTTTCGCGCGAGGCCGTATCGTTATCTGCACAACCCACTCACGCGAAGCCGCGAAGGGAGTTACAGGTAATTATGCTGACTTCGCGTTCTTCGCACCTTCGGTGCTCAAACTCCGGATGTCCCATCCGTCGCTCTTCCCGTGAGCATTTATTGCCACCTCTGTACTTTACCTCACTCGAAGTGCGGGCGAGAGCAGAGTTTGAGCACCGTCGGGTGCGAGCGGCGAAGGGCGACGTCCCGGGGAACGACTCTGCGCAGCAAAAAAAAATCACCGGGCAGGCACCGCTGCCATGCCCTTCTCGACCCGGCGGGCCATCTCCTGCTTGACCTTCCGGATGTTCTCCGCCTGGTCACGCTCTGCAAGGTTCGGGCCCGCTTTGCCGACGACCTCCTCGCTCGGGGCGCCCTTTGCGTTCATGACGCGCAGGTAGCCGAAACTCGCCCAGTCGTCCGGGAGGTCGCGCATCCGCACGAACTCCATGTTGCTCGGCGCGAGATCGAGTTGAGCATCGATGACGCTGTTGACGTAGTCCTTGTTCTGCTCGAAGACGACCAGGGGCTCGATGACGTCGGCCTTCACGATGTCCCGGATATCCCGGCCCTCCATCTTCTTGATGAGCCTCGCGCACTCGTTGAAGTGCGTGATCTCCATCTTCATGAACTTCTCCCAGATCCCCCGGATCCTCGGGTCGCTCTCGGTCTCTGCGCAAGAGTGGTAGAGATAGGCCTCGTTGAGCTCCAGCATCGCCATCTTCTCAAGCATCGTCTCGTTCGGGTCCCCGAGCAGCCCGTACTGGGTCACGTGCTGCTCCTCGATCTCCGCGATCTCCGCGTAGAGCTGCCGTGCAATCTCGTCAGGATACATGAACCCGTGCGACCGGTAGAAGAGCATCGTCTGCTGCTCGCCTGCAGTGATCGTGACGTAGTTCATCTTCGTCTTGATGTCGGCCGTATCCTTGTCGTAGTGCTTGCGCATCGAGTCGTCGGGATGGCGGTGCTCGATGCTCGTCGGCCTGCCCGGCTTGACCTCGGTCTTGCCCTGGACGATCACTTCGGGATCGCCGCCCTCGATGTAGTCGTAGAGGCAACTGTAGCGGTAAAGATGGTCGAAATCCTCGAGCAGCGCAAAGTCCAGCGTCTGCTTCACGTAGGGGTCCGGCTCGTTCTTCGCCAGGTTCGCGGTGAGGTCGACCGCCACCTGCTCGTAGCCGAGGGTGGTCTCGACGATCGACTGGTCCGCCGGGTTGAGCCAGTTGACCAGCTCCTGCTGCTGGGAGTCGATCCGCCGCATCAGGGCCATCGACCGCTTCACCTCGGGATCCGGGTGCATTCGCTCGATCGCGTGCGACGTGAGGACGGCGTTGTTCTCGATACCGTTCATGAGGATGATCCGGGTCCGGGTGTAGGCATCGACCGCCATTTTGTCGTACGGGACCGGAACCATGTCTTTCCAGCTCATGGGCTGCTCTTCTATCGGCATGCCCTCCATGTCGAATGGTCTGAATTGGGCCATCTCATCTCCCTCCGTAACCCCCGCCGAATCCGTCGGCACGGGCATCTCCGGCAGTACAGCGGTACAGGCGGCGCGCCCTTGCGCCCACCCCTGCACCCTGGAAAACCCGGGGGTTCCCCACCATACGGGTCATGCCACAAAAATCTAACGGCCGGTGGGAAGGGGCGCAAAGAAGGTTCTTTTCGGATGCTCTGAGAGTAGCACCGAAGGTACAGGACAAATTATCCGCACGGCACCGTGCCGACATGACTGAAATACCGCAAGACATACACCACCGGAGTGCAGCTGCAGAAGGAGATAACCCGCGGGTGCGCCCGGAACCCCCGGTACGAAGGGTTAAGTATGCCGGCTCAAGAGAGATCGCCGGGTGGCGGTCGGCCATCCGATGGCTACCAGACAGCAAGAGGCAAGGAGCATGACACGAAGAGAAGACGATTCCCCCGGCAACGGGCGCCGGGACGTGGATGAGGCCGCGAGCAACAGGGAACCAGGGGTTGACAGGGCCGCCTGGAACCGGGATACGGGCAGGCTGCCGGCGATCTCCCGTGGGGGCAGCCGCGACTTCCCGGGCCTATCCGCGGACTTCCGGGTGGATATCCTCGACCACGGCGATGAGGTGATCGTTGTTGCGGAACTGCCCGGCGCCGAGGAGGACGCGATCCGGATCAACCTGCTCAACCCGCATACCCTGCGGATAACGGCAAGACGTGCCGGGCCGGTCGAGGAGAGGGAGGGAGCCTACTACATCCACGAGCGCGGGAACGCCACCCTGAGCCGGCTGATACGCCTGCCTGCGAGCGTAGTGGGAGAGGACGCCGCGACCAGTTTCAAGAACGGCGTTCTCGAACTGCGCTTAAAGAAAGTGCAGATAAAACCCGGACGCGGAGGAAAGGAGATCCCCATCGAATGACGGGGGTGGCGCGGCCCCCCTCGACCAGCCGGGATACGTGTAGAGCCGGGCACGGGGCGATCACTCATCAGTACCAGGCCGCGCACCCGGCCATCCGGGTCGTCACCACCTGCGGGTGGTAGCAGATGACGCTGTCCCGGGCTGTTATCCTGCCGTTGACCACCTGGTCGATGACGGTGAGGCGGTCTTGCACGCCCCGGGGGAGGAGGTAATACTCCCGCACGAACTCCCTGCCCCGTGCTCCCATCTCCTCGGCCTTCTCCGGGTGCCGGAGGAGGTGGAGGATCCGGTCGGTGGTCTCCTGGATCGTCGAGACCAGGTAGCCGTTCCAGCCGTCGCGGATCTGGAGCGGTATGCCGCCGACGTTCCCGGCGACCACGGGTTTTCCCTTCCAGAGTCCTTCGGTCACCGTCAGTCCGAACCCTTCTTTTATGGACTTCTGGACGATCACGTCCGACGCCCGCTGGAGCGCGTTGATCTCCCGGTGGCTGTCCGGCGGGAGGTCGAGGATATGGATATCGGGATCGTCCTCGGCGGTCTCGCGGACCTCGCGCAGGACAAGGAAACACTCCGGGTCGTCGCATGCCCGTCCGCCGACGAGGACGAGCTGGCAGGGGGTCTTCTGGCGGACCTTCTTGAACGACTGGATGACGCCGACCGGGTCCTTGAAGACATCGTACCGGGAGACCTGGGTGACGATCGGCTTTTCCGGGTCGATACCGTACTTCTCTAACGTAGCGTCGATCTCTGCCCGGGGGAGGTCGCGGTTCTTCTCGGATAAAGGGTCGATGAACGGCGGGATGATGAAACTCGGCACGTTCCAGAGGGGGAGATACTGGAAACTGGAGAACACGCTTGCGTGATACTTCTCGACGAGCCTTCGTAAGATATTCCCGATGCTTCCTACGGTCTGCGTGGGAACCGTCTCCAGCTGGACGTGGCACCGCCAGAGCAGCCTCTTCCGCTCGAGTTCCCGGGCCGTCAGGAACTCGACGAGACCGAGCGGCTGGGGATCGTGGACGGTCACGACGTCGGCATCGTCCTCGATCAGCCCTTCGTTCTGCCGCTGCGCCTCCCAGTAGGTCTCGACCATCGACGGCGAGAACCCGTCCCGGCCCTGGAGGAAGTTATGGAGCGTCTTCGTGACGTCAAAGAACTCCGGTTCGGCCTCCATGATACTCCAGGTCGTCTCGAGGCCGAGTGCGTTGAGGAACGGGACGTATGATATCAGAATCTCCGAGACGCCTCCCCCGTAGCGGGTCGAGTTTATCTCCTGGAGCCTGGCACCCGAGAGGCGGTCGGCAAGCTCCTCGATAGCTGCAAATTGCTTTCTGCCCACGATCCGCTGGTATTCCTTGAGAGAAGGGTATCCCGGGAGATCCGTAACGATCATGAGAGTTCCACTGCCTAATACACATCCAGCCGATAAAATGCCTTTCGGTGGGGGGCAGGTTGTCCAGCAGCAGAAGCCGACCGGTGCATATCCTGAAAGAGATTACCCGCTGCGGATCTGGGGGGTACGGTGAGCGTCGTCATCCGTGCGAGAAGAGGCGTCCCGGGGGAGGGCTCTCTCCAGCGCAGTCTTCAACTCGGCAAGCGAGATGGGCTTTTCCAGGACACCGACGATGTCGTCCGCATACCTCGAGTATTCCTCGGGCCAGACGTGCTTCGCGGTAAAGAGCAGGACCGGGATGTCTTTGAACTCATCATTCCGCTTCAGTTCCTCCAGGAACTGCCATCCGTCTATGGGGGACATCATCACGTCGAGGATGATGAGTGCGGGCTTCTCTTTCTTGATGGCACGCAGGGCATCCCACCCGTTGTGAACCAGAAGTGGTTCTCTATTGATCTTTTTAAGCAGCAGTTCTATTACTTCCAGCGTCGGCAGGTCGTCGTCAACGACCATGATTTTGTTTCCCAAAACTCATACCTCCCTTGGTATCCTGATGGTGAAGGTGCTTCCTTCGCCCACCACACTCGTCACCGTTATTTCTCCTCCATGCAGCAGGACATACTTGTTTGCAATCGAGAGCCCCAGCCCGGTTCTGCCGCCTTTGCGCCCCTTCTTCTCGGCTTCCCCGATGTAGAACGGCCTGAAGATCGCGTCAACGATATCCTCCGGGATACCGATGCCATTATCGCACACCATGATATAATGATTTTCATTTGATCCTGCATAACGGATCCATACTTTCTCTGGTGGTTCATTATACTTAACCGCATTCGATACCAGACTCTCCACCGCCAGGTAAAGGCGATCGGGATCTCCCCAGATGCGGACCGTTTCAGGTATTTCGTTAAAAATTTGAGCCTTTTTATCGTATTCACCGCCGGAGATGACGGACCCGACGAGCTGGCGGAGAGGTACGTCCTGAATGGTCAGGTCGACGCAGTCCATTGTAAGCAGACTCAACTCGACCACCCTCTCTACCACCGCCTGCTCCTGCCCGGCGCACTCAAGGCAGGTCCTGATGAGTGTCTCCGTCTCCTCCGTGAGACCATAGTGTCCGGGGTCCTCGACGATTATCTGGAGATATCCGATAAGCGGCTGCAGCGGCGTGCGCAGTTCGTGAGAGAGGGTGGTGACGAGCCCCTTCCACTGGTCAACCTCCCAGGACATCTGCCTGCAGGCAAGCCTCTGCCGCCGCATCTCAGTGGTATCGCGTGCGGACCCCACGACGCCGATGAGGACGCCGTCCACCCCGGTATAGGGAGCGATCGTGACGGATAGGGTATGTCGCGCACCTGCTATCTCCACATCGAGATCGTAACAGGCGTTCTTCCGTTCCCGGATCACCCTGCGGACCTGCTCCATGTGTTGCGCAGCAAGATCGCCGGGCAGGAGGGCATCCACACCGCGTCCGACGATCTCGTCGGGAGATATCCCGTGCTCGGGGGCACGCAACCAGGAGAAGTGCAGGATACGACCCGTAGCGTCCTGCATGAAGAAGATATCGTTTGATTGCCGGATGAGTTCCATCAGGCGTCCGTTCGACTGGACGAGGTCTTCGTGCTCGTCCCGGAGTCTGCCGGTATCCACAAACGTGCACTCGAAGAGGTTCTCGAGGGGCAGAACACGGCAGGAGAGGAGGACCACCCGGGCATCGCCGTCCCGTGTGCGCAAAGCCACCTCAGCGTTCCCGATGTAACTCTCCCGCTTCATCTCCTCGACAAACCAGGCCTTACCGGCCTCATCCGCCCAGAACTTCTCCACCGGGATGCCGACGAGTTCCTGGGGCGTGTAACCGAGTATGTCGGCACACTGTCTGCTGACGCAGACCAGCCTGAGTGTTTCGGGGTCGCAGAGGAACTTTGCGTCGCGGGTATCCTCGACGATCTGCCTGCACCGGAAAGCAATCATACGGGTGTCCTGCGAGAAGAGGGTCGTGGCCCCGAAGACCCAGAGGAAGATCGCCGTGTGCAACCCAGTCATCACCGGATCTACGATGAAGCCGAGGATCGACAGGTATGCCCGGATGAGTACAAACCCGACGACCAGGAGTGCGGTCACCCGGAGCCCCTGCCGGGGAAACCAGAAGGCGACAAGGAGTATGGGAATGCAGTAGATCAGGGGGGAAACAATGTAAGCGTTGTAATCCGGTGCAACAGCCGTCAGCATGAGCGATACCGCCGAAAATGAAACCACCACGATCATTTTGACGATATCCGTCTCGGTAAAGAGGTCTTCCCGGAAATAACTGAAGGGGCACCGGTTTGGAGACATACGGGATACAGAAAAATATCCCGGGGGATCTATATATAGTATTCGAAATCCTGTGGCGAGAAATAAATAATATTTCCAAAAATGAAGTATAATTCTTGGAGTTTCCGGGAAAGATGCCGAAAATTTCCCCCGGTTCTCGGAGAGGTGGGCCGAGGGGCGTGGCAGGCCCCGTACCGTCCGGGAGGAGAGTATATATGAGGATCGTCGTATAACCCTAGAATATGCGCCCGTTCGTCTTCGTCAACGTCGCCATGAGTGCCGACGGGAAGATTTCAACGAAAGAGCGGCGGCAGGTGAGAATCTCGGGGAGCGAAGATTACTCACGGGTCGACCGGATCAAGGCGGAGAGCGATGCCATTATGGTCGGCATCGGCACCGTGCTCGCCGACAACCCCTCGCTCACCGTCAAGTCCCCGGAACTCCGGGCCGGGCGGAGAGCGTCCGGAAAGGACGAGAATCCCGTTCGTGTCGTGGTGGACAGTGCGGGAAGGACCCCTCCGGATGCGGACATCCTCCACAAGGGGACCGGGAAGCGTATCGTTGCCGTCTCACGCAGGGCATCCCCCGGAACGGTGGAGAGCCTCCGGCAGCATGCTGCCGTCGTCACCGCCGGCGACGAGACCGTCGATCTTTCCGCCCTGCTTGAGGAACTGCACCGGCAGGGTGTCCGGCGCCTGATGGTCGAGGGAGGCGGGACCCTGATCTGGGCGCTCTTTGAGCAGGGGCTCGTCGACGAAATCCAGACGTTCGTCGGCAGCATCGTCATCGGCGGAAAGGATGCCCCCACGCCCGCCGACGGCACCGGTTTTCTCCGGGAAGAGGATTTTCCACGGCTCGCGCTCATCGATGCCGAGCGGATCGATGACGGCCTGCTCATACGGTGGAGTGTGGAGCGAGCGTGAAGCAGGGTTCTCCTGTCCGCTCACGCCGCCAAACGATGAGGGGGGATTGAAAACTCCGGCAGTACTCGGGTCGGCCGGTCAAAAAAGAGAGCGTGGGGATCAGGGGACCTCTACAATCTGGTCTTTAACCTTGTAGGAGCCGCCCGTGACGAGAGCGACGGTTATCTCAACCCGGTTCTCCCCTTTTGCGTTATGAATGATAATTTCGTCGCCGCGGATCGGCTGCATCGTCTCGGTGATGACCTCCCCGGTCGACTTGGTTACGCGTACGTCGATGCTCGTTACGAAGTCCTGGCCTTTCCCGCCGCTGAACGCGATGTACAGATCGTTCGTAACCCGCGAGGGGTATCCGCCCGTAAGCTGGAACTCAACCTCCTTTCCCGGCGGCATCGTCTGCGTCGGGCCGGGCGTAAGCGAGACCCCGGTTGTCGTGGGCGCAGGTGTTGCCGTGATCACCGCCGTCTCCCTCGGGGTCGGTCCGGCGGGCTCTTCGGAGCCGGTGCAGGCGGCAAAGAACGAAAATGCGAGCAGAAGCACAATCAAAGCAGGTAGCAACCTGAAGTTCATAAAGCATTCATACACATCAAGGTATTTCACCCTTTCGTCACATATGCGGCGTATCCCGGCATCCAGCATTATAAATACCGGTCATTGCCGCTGGAACGGCGGGCTTGAGAAAATCGCACTCAGAACAGATAAATAGTGCAACGAAGGCAGTAAATGCCCCAGGCGGGTTGGCGACCCATACGCTAAAATGCGCAACGTTTATGATTGCGAGAAGGAAACTTCTATCTAGACCCATAGAGGTACAGAAATGAATCTAAAAAGACCTAATGCTAACGAAGCAACGGGAACGACCAACCGCTCCCGGGACGTCGTGCCCATGTCGGGCATCTGCACCCGGTGTGTCGACGGCTGCAAGGGAAGCTGCGAGATCTGGCTCTCCTCCTTCCGGGGCAGAGAAGTCCTCTATCCCGGCCCGTTCGGCGAGATCACGGCCGGCGCTGACAAAAACTACCCGATCGACTACTCGCACCTGAACATCCAGGGCTACGCGCAGGGTGCGAAGGGGCTCCCTGAAGGCGTCGAGGCCAACCCCGACACCGCGGTGTTCTCGGAAGTAGACACCAGGACCGAGTACGGGTGGGACATCAAAGTGCCGATGCGGGTTCCCATCTTCACCGGAGCGCTCGGGTCGACCGAGATCGCCAGGGCCAACTGGGAGCACTTCGCCATCGGGGCCGCCATATCGGGCATCACCCTCGTCTGCGGTGAGAACGTCTGCGGCGTCGACCCGAAGCTGGAGCTCGACCACAACGGCAAGGTCAGCAGGTCGCCCGAGATGGATCGCCGGATCGAGATCTACAGGAAGTTTCACGACAGATACGGCGAACTTCTGGTGCAGCTGAACGTGGAGGACACGCGGCTTGGAACCGCGGAGTATGTCTCCTCGAAGCACAACCTGGAGACGATCGAGCTGAAGTGGGGACAGGGCGCAAAGTGCATCGGCGGCGAGATCAAGGTCGGCAGCCTCGACCGGGCGAACCAGCTCAAAGATCGCGGCTACATCGTCCTCCCGGACCCCAGGTCGTCCGAGGTGCAGGCAGCCTTCAAGGACGGCGCCATAAAGGAGTTCGAGCGGCACTCCCGTCTCGGGTTCGTCACCCGTGAAGGGTTCCTCGAAGAAGTCGACCGGCTCCGCGACATCGGGTTCAAGCGGGTCACCCTCAAGACCGGCGCCTACTCGGCCGTCGAACTCGCGATGGCAATGCGCTACAGCGCCGAAGCGAAGATCGACCTCCTCACCATCGACGGCGCACCCGGCGGCACGGGAATGAGCCCCTGGCCGATGATGAACGAATGGGGTATCCCGACCTTCTACATCGAGTCCCTCGCCTACCAGTTCGCCGAGCGGCTGAAAGCCCGGGGCATCCGCGTCCCGGACCTCGCGATCGCGGGCGGGTTCTCCGACGAGGCAAACGCCTTCAAGGCGATCGCCATGGGCAGCCCCTACGTCAAGGCCGTCTGCATGGGCCGCGGCCTGATGATCCCCGGCATGGTCGGGAAGAACATCGAGAAGTGGCTTGCAAACGGCGAACTCCCCAAGACCGTCTCGAAGTACGGCAGCAGCGTCGAGGAGATCTTCGTCTGTTACGAGGAACTCAAGGAGAAGTACCCCGGCCGGATCAACGAGATCCCGCTCGGAGCGCTCGGCATCTACACCTACGCCCAGAAGTTCAGGACCGGACTCCAGCAGGTCATGGCCGGCAGCCGGAACTTCGGCCTCAAGTCGATCTCCCGGGGCGACCTGATGGCCCTGACCGAGGAGGCGGAAGCGGTCTCCGGCATCCCATACGTGATGCGGGCCTACCGCGACGCTGCCGAAGCAGTCCTCGACTCGTGAGCACGAGGCGGTACAGAGAGGCGAATCCCCCCCCGGTGGCCGCATATCGCGTCCCAAACGGCGGGCAGGTGTCGTGTAACAACCTCAGAAGGCACAAATACCCCAAACAAACCTTTTTTATTAATATTCTCTGTTCGCGATAATATTTAATGCGAAGAGTGCATCAGGTGTGCCTGATATACCATGCATAGGGATACCAATCCGACCATTCTCATCACCGGTGGAGCAGGATTCATCGGGTCGCACCTCGCAACGGAGTTACTGCAGCACGGTTATGGAGTCCGCATCCTCGACAACCTGACGCCACGGGTGCACGGCCCGGAGCGGCACCGGCCCGGCCATCTCGACCGGCGGGCCGAAGTCGTCGTCGGGGATGTCCGGGACCCGCACCGGCTGCGGGAGGCACTCGACGGGGCCGACGCCGTCATTCACCTGGCCGCGGTCGTCGGGGAGCGGTCGAGCATGTACCGGCTCGAAAAATACATGAGCGTCAACACGTCCGGAACCGCCGTCCTCCTCGAGGCCTTACTCGATCATCCCATCGAGCGGCTCATCGTCGCCTCGAGCAGCGCAGTCTACGGGGAAGGCTTATACTGCTCGTACAACGGCACCACCTACCCGAAGATCCGGCGCTCTCCCGACCGGACGGCAAGAGGGGACTGGGAACCCCGGAGCCCCGAAGGTGAGGTGATCTACCCCCTTCCCACACCGGAGACGAAGGAGCCGTCGCCGCTCTCGGTCTACGCCATCTCCAAGTACGACCAGGAGGAGATGTGCGGGCTGATCGGGGAGTCGTACGGCATCCCGACGACCGTTCTCCGGCTTTTTTCCGTCTACGGCCCGCACCAGGGGTATACCAGCCCGTACTCCGGCATGCTGACCGAGTACGCGTCCCGCCTGCTCCAGGGTCTTCCCGTGCGCCTCTTCGAGGACGGTTACCAGCAGCGTGACTTCGTGAGCGTCTACGATGCTGTTCGCGCCTTCCGCCTGGCTCTGGAGTCGCCGGCTGCTATCGGCGGGACGTTTAACATCGGGAGCGGCCGGCCCTGTACGTTTAGAACCGTCGCCGATCTCCTTGCGGCGATAACCGGGCGGCAGCATCTCACCCCGGAGATCCTGGGAATCGGCCGGATAGGGGATATACGCCACAGGTTTGCAGATATCGGCCGTGCACGGGAGGTTCTCGGCTACGAGCCGGAAGTCACCATCGAGGCGGGCCTGCTCGACCTGGTCGCCTGGGTCGAGGCCGAGATCGCAGGGCGGCGGAAGGTTCCTGCACCCATCAAGGCGCTCGGGTCGTCACGCCTGCGGGTCTGAGGGGCACCCGGTGCCCAACCTTTATTTCTCCGCCGGAAGTACGTGATCGTATCATGCGCATCAGCCTCCGGACCTGGGAAGTACGGCTCGGGATCGTCCTGGTTGCCGTCTCGGTCGCCATCTACGGCGTGAAATACCTCCTGCTCGGCGACCCCGAGAACACCTACCAGTACATCTTCAACGCCCTCGGGTTTCTGCCGATGAACGTCCTCCTGGTCACCCTCATCTTAAACCAGCTCCTGAGCGTCCGGGCAAAGCGCGAGAGGCTGGATAAGCTGAACATGGTCATCGGCACCTTCTTCTCGGAGGTCGGCACCGGGCTCCTCACCTACCTCTCGAACCGCGACCCGGACCTCGCCGGGGTCCGGCCGGACCTGGTCGTGACGGACGCCTGGACACCGGAGATCTTCTCCGCGGTGCGTGACCGCCTCCGGCAGCACCGCTGCCGGGTCGCCGTCGATGCCGCGGACCTGCTGGCTCTCTGCCGGTACCTCACGGAACGCCGGGCCTTCCTCCTCCGCCTGCTCGAGAACCCCGTCCTCCTGGAGCATGAGTCGTTCACCGACCTCCTGCGGGCGGTCTTCCACCTGACCGAGGAACTCGAGCGGCGGGGGGACTTCGCTGCGCTCCCGGCAAGCGATATCGAACACCTCGCAGGGGACGTGGAGCGGGTGTACGGCCGGCTCATCGGGGAGTGGCTTGCCTACATGGAGTACCTCCAGAGGAACTACCCTTACCTCTTCTCGCTCGCGCTGCGGAGCAATCCCTTCGACGAGACGGCGTCGCCGGTCGTACGGTGAACGACTGGCGCGAGCATCGCGAGCGGCAGGAGTTCGAGAAAACGCGAAGCGTTTTCGAGTAACGACGCGTGCCACGCCAGGGTGCGACGGACGGGACGCCCAGAGCATGAACACCAGAGGTGCGAAGGCAGGCGGAGTTTGAGCACCGCCAGGTGCGAGTAACGACGTTCCTAAGTGCGACGTTTCTCCAGGCGTGCTGTCCGTCGCAAGTCGAAACCCTACGGGTTTCTCCTGCTCCGTTCCGTTGGAACGTCGCACCCAGCAACACAACCTATATACCCGCAGGCAATCTACGCCACGCCCGATCACCATGGCCGAATACTCCGTACTGATCGGCGGGAAGGCCGGCGAGGGCATCAACACGGCGGGTCTCTCCATCGCCGGCCTCTTCTCCCGCCTCGGCTACCGCACCTACATGTACTTCGACTACCCCTCGCTCATCCGGGGCGGGCACAACTTTGCGATCGTCCGGGCCTCGGACAGGATAGTCGGGGCGCATCGTACCCGGGTCGACGTCCTCCTCGCCTTCGACCAGAACAGCATCGAGAACCACCGCCAGAGGCTCCATGCCGGCACGACGGTCGTCTACGACGCCTCGCAGGTTGTGCAGGCGGAAGGCTACGGCCTCCCGCTCGATGATATCGTCAAAGAGGAGAAAGCGCCCCCGATCACCAAAAACTCCGCGATGCTCGGGACGCTTGCCCGGGTGGCGGGTATCGGCCGGGAGGTTCTCGAAGACGTCCTTCGCGCAACCGTCCCCGCAAAGCACCTAGAGGCGAACCTCCGGGTCGCCGGGCGGGGCTACGATGCCGTGGAGGGTGTCTTCACCGTAGAACCCCTTGATGCCCCGGCACTCCCGGTCCTGACCGGAAACGAGGCCGCGGGGCTCGGGCTCGTCCACGGGGGGCTGGACACCTACGTCGCCTACCCGATGACTCCGTCGTCGAGCCTTCTTCACTTCCTTGCCAACCGCGCCGAAGACCTCTCGATCAGGGTCATCCACCCTGAAAACGAGATCGGCGTCATCCTGATGGCGCTCGGGCTTGCCTACGCCGGCGAGAAGACGGCGGTCGGCACCTCGGGCGGCGGATTCTGCCTGATGACCGAAGGCCTCTCCCTTGCCGGGATGTCGGAGATTCCCGTGACGATCGTGATGGGGCAGCGGCCCGGCCCGAGCACCGGGGTGCCGACCTACACCGCCCAGACCGACCTCCACTTCGTCCTGAACGCAGGCCAGGGAGAGTTTCCCCGGTTCGTCGTCGCCCCGGGCGACCTCGAGGAGGCCTACGCCTGGTCGGCGACTGCGCTGATGCTCTCCTGGCGGTACCAGGTCCCCGCGATCGTCCTCACCGACAAGACGCTCGCGGAAGGTGCCTATTCCTTCGATTTCGGGGCCGTCACAGAGCCCCCGGACCATGAACCGGTGCTCTGGGACGGCGCGGGCGAGTACCGGCGCTATGCCCGGACCGAGAGCGGGGTATCGCCTCTCACCTTCCCGGGAAGGGAAGGCGCCGTCGTCAAGGCGAGCAGCTACGCCCACGACGAGGCCGGGTTCACGACGGAAGAGAGCGAGGAGGTCATTGAACTGCAGGAGATGAGGTTTCGGAAAGGCGAGAGCCTCGGGGCGGAGCTCGCCACCTACCCGGCGGTGAAGACCTACGGAGCACGGAACTCCGGGATGACGATCGTCTGCTGGGGGTCGCAGAAGTGGGCCTGCATCGAGGCCGCCGAGGAGTTCGGGGCACGGGTCGTCCAGCCGCTCGTCCTTTCGCCGTTCCCCGTCCGACAATGGAAGGAGGCGATGATCGGGGCAGGCAGGATCGCCTGCGTCGAGAACAACGCCACCGGGCAGCTTGCCCGCCTCCTTCGGCAGCATGGCTTCGATCCCGGCAGGCCGGTCCTGAAGTACGACGGGCGGCCGTTCGCGGTCGACGAACTCGCGACACGGCTCGGGGAGGTCTTCGCATGACCCCGGACCAGCCTCCCGGCCGGCTGGCCGGCGGGCTCATCAGCCCGGCGCAGAACACCTGGTGCCCCGGGTGCGGCAACTTCTCGATCGAGCACATGATGAAGTCGGCCGTCGCCGAACTCTCGGAGGAGGGGGGGATACCCCTCGAGAACTTCGTCCTCCTCGGCGGGATCGGGTGCCACGGGAAACTGGTCGATTACTTAAACGTCAACAGCCTCTACGCCATCCACGGCCGTTCGGTCCCGGCGGCCACCGGGATACGCCTCGCAAATCCGGATTTAAAAGTGATCTGCCACGTCGGGGACGGGGACATCTACGCCGAGGGCCTCGACCATCTCATCTTCGCGGCCAAACGGAACAGCGACATCACCGTCATCGTCCATGACAACCGGGTCTACGGGCTGACGACGGGGCAGTACACCCCGACGTCTCCCACCGGCTTCAAGGGCCGCTCCACCCCCGGCGGGATAACGGAGCACCCCTTAAACCCCCTCGAAGTCATGCTCGCCGCCGGGGCCACCTACATCGCGCGAGGCTACACGAAGAAGGTCCGGCATTTGAAAGATCTCTTCAAGGAAGCGATCATGCACAGGGGGTTCTCGTTCGTCGACGTCCTCCAGATCTGCGCGACCTACTTCAACCTGACCGACTACTACAACGAGCACGCCTACGAGATGCAGGAGGGCGAGGTCGACGCCGGCCGGTTCGAGAGCGCTCTAGGAAAGATCCGGGAGTGGGACTACGACCGGGAGGCGCCGATCCCGCTCGGGACGTTCTACTCGGTAGACAAGCCCATCTACGAGGAGAAGTTCCGGGTGCTCACGGCCGGGAGGCCGGAGAGGCGGGCGCTTGTCCGGAAGGTCGTCGAGGAGTGGCGGTGAGCCACGCCCGAGACCTTCATAAACCACCCCGACCACAGGGGGCCGGGACGGGCGGGGTGCCCGGACCACCGGAAGGTGAGGCGGTATGAAACGGCTGGAAGGAAAGAACGTCCTCGTCACCGGCGGCTCGACCGGCATCGGCCGGGCGACGGCGATCAGGTTCGCGAACGAAGGGGCAAACGTGGCCATAAACTATCATTCAAGCGAAAGGAAAGCGGAGATCACGCTTGAGGAGGCCCAAAAGACCTGCAGCATCGTCCACGAGAAAGGATGCCGTGAGATGCTGGTCCAGGGGGATGTCGCAAACGAAGAGGACGTGAAGCGCATATTCCGCGAAGTTCTCAAGGCGTGGGGAAGGCTCGATGTCCTGGTCAACAACGCGGGCATCCAGACAGGGAGCCCGACCCACGAGATGGCTATGGACGCCTACGACCGGGTTCTCGCGGTGAACCTCCGGGGCGCGTTCCTCTGTGCCCGGGAGGCAGTGCGGCACTTCCTCGACCGCGGGGGCGGGGGCATCATCCTCAACAACACCTCGGTTCACGAGACCAGCCCGAAACCGCAGTACGCCCCCTACGTCGCGAGCAAGGCGGGACTCGGGTCCCTCGGGAAGACGCTCGCGCTCGAGTATGCCGGGCAGGGCATCCGGGTCAACACGGTCGCCCCCGGCGCGATTAGAACCCCGCTAAACCGGGAGTGGATGGACGACCCCGAGAAGAGGGCGCTTGTGGAGGGGCACATCCCGATGGGGCGTGCCGGAGAGCCCGAGGAGATTGCCGCGGTCTTTGCCTTCCTCGCGTCCGACGAGGCCGCCTACATCACCGGGCAGACCATCTACGTCGACGGCGGCCTGACGCTCTGCGCCGACTTCAGGACGCCGTGGTCGTCGGGAAGTTGAGGGGCTGTGGACTCCCGCAACGGGCATACCAGTCCGGAGGCCGCGACCTCCCCTGCGCCAGTGCCGGAGAGACGCGCAATTAATTCAAACAGATTAATATAATTCCATTTTTATACGCTATTGCTCCAAAAAGTTGCTCGGCATAAAGTCTGCTACGGCAGTCCCGGTACTGCGGGATTCCCTGGCGTGCCGCCGGGCGATCCTTCGAGGTGAACGGTTCCGTGAGCATAAGAGGAGGACGCAGGCGACGCTCGATCTTCGAGACAAAAGAGAGCCTGACGGAAGAAGAGGTCCGTCACGGTTTAAAGTTCGTCATCAGGGACGGCCTTGCCACCCAGGCGATGGTGACGCTGACCGGCGGCATCTTCCTCGTAGCCTTCGCCCTGCAGCTCGGGGCGTCCAACACCGTCATCGGCCTGCTCGCCGCCATCCCGCCGCTCGCAGAGCTCCTGCAGATACCCGCCATCTACGTCGTCGACCGCGTGCGTAAAAGGAGGCTCGTGGTCGTGGCGGCGTCGTTCGCCGCGCGCCTCTGCTGGATACCCATCATCCTGATACCGTTCTTCCTCTCACCGGGGCAGGGAATAATCGCGCTCATCGCCTCGATTGCCCTTTACGCATCGTTCTCGGCGATCTCTCACTGCGGGTGGAACTCCTGGATGCGGGACCTGATACCGCAGGACCGGCTCGGCGACTTCTTCTCCCGCCGGCTGACCCTCTCCACGGGAATTGCGCTCGTCATCAGCCTCGCCGCCGGGTTCTTCATCGATTCGTGGGAGATCGCCTTCCCCGACCTTGCAGCCTACGGCTACTCCGTCCTCTTCCTTCTCGGGCTCATCGCCGGGCTCGTCGGTATCACGTTCCTCGCCCGCACTCCCGAGCCCCGGATGGCTGTCGACGACGGGGAGGACGGCCTGCTCGCCGTTATCAGAAAGCCTTTCGCAGATATCAACTTCAAGAACCTCATCGTCTTCCTCGGGTCGTGGAACTTCGCCGTCAACCTCGCGTCGCCGTTCTTCACGGTCTATATGCTGCAGAGGATCGGTCTGGACATCTCGGTCGTCGTCGCCCTCAGCGTCGGGAGCCAGGTCATGAACATCGTCTTCTACCGGTCGTGGGGCAGGGTCTCCGACCGCTACTCCAACAAGTCGGTTCTTGCGGTGAGCGGGCCGCTTTTCATGCTCGCGCTCTTCGCATGGATGTTCGTCACGCTCCCGAACGTCTACATCATGACCTACCCGCTGCTCGTCCTCATCCACATCCTGATGGGAATCTCGCTCGCGGGAGTCTCGCTCGCTTCGGGAAACATCAGCCTGAAGATGGCGCCGCAGGGTCAGGCGACCAGTTACCTTGCAGCGAGCACCTTCGCAAACTCGGTCGCCGCCGGCGTCGCCCCGGTCCTCGGCGGGCTTTTCGTGGACTTCTTCGCCGAGCGGGAGCTCATCTGGACCCTGATCTGGAAAGACCCGGTGCAGGAACTTGTCTTCGTCACCCTCGACATCCAGCAGTGGGAGTTCTTCTTCCTCTTCGCCTTCATCCTCGGCCTCTACTCCCTCCACCGCCTGGCAGTGGTGCAGGAGGAGGGAGAGGCGAAGGAGCAGGATGTCGTGGACGAGCTCATCGCGGGGGTCCGGCGGGATATGCGCAACTTCTCCCCCGCAGGCGGCCTCCGGGACTTCGTGAAGTTCCCCTTCTCGTCCATCAGGCTTCGCCGGGAGAAGAAGCGATAGGGGTTGGGGCGCTCCGATACTTTCATGAACCCGGGGAAGAAGCCCGATATCATGAACCGGATGAGTCACCATACCTGCTTCGTCATCGCGGCAATGCTGGCAGCGGTGCTCACCGCAGGCTGTGCCGGAACCCCCCTGACACCCGGCGGGAACAGCGCGCCGCCACCGCCACAGAACGCCGTCACCCTCCCGGAACCCGGATTCGAGGGCGACGTCTCCGTCGAGGAGGCGCTCTCGGCACGGCGGTCGGTCAGGGTCTATGCCGAAGTGCCGCTGACCATAGACGACGCCGGGCAGGTCCTCTGGGCGGCGCAGGGGGTCACGGACGAACGCGGTTACCGGACCGCTCCCTCCGCCGGGGCCCTCTACCCACTGGAGGTCTACCTCGTCGCCGGCAGCGTCACGGGCCTTGAACCAGGGGTCTACCACTACCGGCCGGGAGAACACCTGCTCGTCCGGGTCGGCGACGGGGACCGGCGGGCCATCCTGCAGGAGGCGGCCGTCAACCAGACCTCGGTGGCCGACGCCCCGGCAACGATCGTCATCGCCGCGGTCCCCGAGCGTACGACCGCGAAGTACGGGGAGCGGGGGATGCGCTACGTCTCCATGGAGGCCGGACACGCCGCAGAGAACGTCTATCTTCAGGCGGAGGCAATCAATCTCGGCACCGTCACTATCGGGGCGTTCGACGACGACGCGGTCAGGGAAGTCCTCGCGCTCCCGGAGGAGACAACACCGCTCTACCTCATGCCGGTGGGAAGACCGGTTCCGGGGAATGGTTGAAGGTGCGGGCCGTCCACAGGGCGGCACGATGGACACGCTCGAAGCCATCATGACCCGGCGGAGCGTGCGGGAGTACACCGACCGCCCGGTCCCGGGAGGAACGGCGAGGCAACTCCTCGCCGCCGCGATGCAGGCACCCTACGCCGGCGGCGAACCACCCTGGCACTTCATCGTCATCGACGACCCGGAGATCCTCTCCCGCATCCCGGCGATCAGCCCCTACGCGGAGGTCCGCCCCCCTGCACCGGCGGCAATCCTCGTCTGCCTCGACCTCCGTATCCCGGAGAACCGCGACTTTTCGATACAGGCCTGTGCCGCGGCGACGGAGAACCTCCTCCTCGCCGCCCACGCCCTCGGGCTCGGCGCGGTCTGGACCGCCGTCTACCCGGACGCCGACCGGATGCTCGGGTTTGCAAACCTCTTCTCGCTCCCGGACGGCGTCGCATCTTTTGCTCTCGTCACCGTCGGCCACCCGGCCGTCCGCCCTCCGCCGGTCGACCGCTACCGCGGGGAGCGGGTTCACCGCAACGGCTGGTGATCCCGTCCCGATCTCCCGGATGCAAATGCTCATTCCTTATCAGGCCGGCGCTCCAACCAGGGATTGTTAACAATGGAGCAGAGAGACGACGCCGGCCGGGAGGCCGGAGCACCGCCCGGATTCCCGAAGAACCGGACGGAGGCGCTCACCGACGGCATATTCGCCATTGCCATGACCCTCCTGGTGCTCAGCCTCGACGTCCCGGCAGGCGTCCACGACCCCTCCGACGCCGTCATCGCGGCGATGCTTGCCGGCCAGTTGCCTGCCGTCTACCACTACTTCCTCGCGTTCTTCATCCTCGCTTCCTTCTGGGTGGCCCATCATGCCCAGGTGGACCGGCTCCGGCAGATCGACCGCACGTTCCTCTGGATCAACATCGCAACACTCATGTTCGTCACGCTGGTCCCGTTCTCCGTCTCCCTCATCGGCGACTACCCGGGCGAGACCTTCGCAGCGGTCGCTTTCGAGGTAAACCTCCTTGCCCTCGGCCTGCTCTTTGCCGCACAGTGGCGGTATGCCACGCATACCCGCCGGCTCATCCGCCCCGGAACCGACATCCAGCGCGGGAACCAGCGGGTGATGGTGGTCCCGGCCGTCTCCGTCGTCGCGATTCTGCTCGCCCTCGCCGGCTGGACCTGGAGCACGGCGATTTACGCCATCATTCCTCTCGTGATGCGCCTTCTGCCCGGGGGGAGGTGACGGACGGCTGCTGCTGGCTGATGCAGTGGATCGCGCCGAGACCCTCGACCATCGCCGTGCAGTCGATCCCGACGACCTCCCGGTCGGGGAAGGCCTGCCGGATCCGTGCCAGGGCAATCTCGTCGTTCGGGTGCTTGAAGACCGGCACCAGCACGACGGTGTTTCCGATGTAAAAGTTCGCGTAACTCGCCGGCAGCCTCTCCGCGCCGCCGACCCTCCCCGGCATCGGGAGCGGGATGACCGTTAAGGGGTTGCCGTCCTGGTCGGCTGATGCCGCGAGGATCTCGTAGTTCTCCTGCAGGACGGCGTAGTTTTCGTCGTCCTCGTTCTCCTCAAGAGCGCACAGAACCGTCGTCGGATTCACGAACCGAACGATATCGTCGATGTGGCCGTCGGTGTCGTCTCCGGCGATGCCCTGCTTTAACCAGATGACGTGGCCGGCGCCCAGGTAGGCCTCGAGGTAGGCCTCGATCTCCTCCCGGGAGAGGTGCGGGTTCCGGTTCGGGTTCAAGAGGCACGCCTCCGTCGTGATCACCGTGCCGCACCCGTTCACCTCGACTGAGCCGCCCTCGAGGACGATCCCGGGGGTGAATAGGGGGAGTTCCAGATCGCGGTTCATGATGAGCGGGATCCGGGTATCTCCCATGAGTTCCGTGTACTTCTCTCCCCAGGCGTTGAACATCCAGTTCACCATCGCGAGGCTCCCGGTCCTGGGGTTAACCAGGAACGCCGGCCCGTAGTCCCGGAACCAGACATCGGCGTAATCGGCGGGATGGAACCTGACGCCCCCCGTATCGACGCCCTCCTCCTCCAGCATCGCCACGATCCGGGTACGCATCTTCTCGTCGGTGACGAGCAGGTCGACGGTCTCCGACCCGCGAAGCGCCGCGATGATCTCGACGTAGATCCCCTCCACCGCCGCAAGGTCGGGGAACGTCTCGCGGTCGTGAGGCCAGGAGAGCCAGACGGCGTCGTGCGCCTCCCACTCCGCCGGCATGCGGTAGCCCGATCCCGCAGGGGTCCTCCCCGGCAGGAACCTCCGGGTGAGCGCCCCGTAGGTCTCCGGCCGCCGGTTCCGGAAAAATCCCCAACCCTCCCGGACGGCCTCGTTTCCCGCGAGGTCGACCTCCACGACGAGAACCTCTTCGTCGGTCTCGCTCGC
This sequence comes from Methanoculleus sp. UBA208, assembly GCF_002498065.1. Lineage (GTDB taxonomy): Archaea > Halobacteriota > Methanomicrobia > Methanomicrobiales > Methanoculleaceae > Methanoculleus. The sequence continues at coordinate 30,957 of NZ_DAFZ01000084.1, forward strand.
CCGGGAAAGGACGTTCCCGAAGGCGTCGGCGACGAACGAACTCCCGAAGAACCGGATGTCCCCCTCGTCGCCCACCCGGTTGACGGCGGCGACGTGGACGCTGTTTGCTATCGCGTGGCCGCGCTGCACCGTCTCCCACGCCTCGCGCCAGTCGCCCTCTGGAGGCTCCTCCCCCGCAATCCTGCCAATGGCGGTCGGGTAGAAGACGATCTCCGCGCCCTGCAGCGCAACCGTCCTCGCGGCCTCCGGGAACCACTGGTCGTAACAGATGAGCACGGCGATCCGGCCGTGCCGGGTATCGTAGACCCGGTAGCGGTCGCCGGGCCGGAAATAATTCTTCTCGTAGAAGAGCGGGTCGTAAGGGACGTGCACCTTCCGATAGGCGGGAAGCAGCCGCCCGTCGGCATCGATCACCACCGCGGTGTTGTAGTGCTCCCCCGACTCGGCACGCTCGTAGACCGGCACGACGATCACCACGCCGTGCTCCCGGGCAAGCGCCGAGAACGCTTCGGTCGAGGGGCCCGGAATGGTCTCGGCGTAAGCGGAGGCGTCCGTATCCTCGTACTGCGGGAAGTAGGGGGCCCGGTAGAGTTCCTGCAGGCAGAGGATCCGCGCACCCTTCGCGATCGCCGCTCTCGCCATCTCGAGGGTGCGGGCCAGGTTGCGGCCGGCATCCTCGCTCACCGCCGTCTGGATGAGGCCGATCGTTTGCGTGCTCATCTCCATCATCTCTCCGTATCGGTAGGACGCTCCAGCGTTTTATAGCATCCGCCGGGCCATAGCGTTATCCAGCAGTGCGTCGGATCTCTCTGGAAGCAATGGAGTTCGCGACAACCCTCCTCATCGCCGTCGGCCTCGCGATGGATGCGTTTGCCGTCTCGATCAGCGGAGGCGCCACCCTGCGGGAGGAACGGGGCCGATGGGCCGTTATAATCGGCGCGCTCTTCGGCGGGTTCCAGGCGGGGATGCCGGTGCTCGGGTGGCTCGGTGGGGTGAACCTGACCTCGTTCATCGGGTCCTGCGGCCCCTGGATCGCCTTCCTGCTGCTTGCCCTGATCGGCGGGAAGATGATCGCCGAGGCTTTGCGGGGAGACGGCGAGAGCGTGCAGTTTGCCGCCGGGAGCGCGGCAATGCTCCTCCTGCTCGCCGTGGCGACGAGCATCGATGCGCTCGCCGTCGGCGTCACGTTCGCCGTGCTGGACACCCCCATCCTCTGGCCCGCAGTCACGATCGGCATCGTGACCTTCGCCCTCTCCGCCGCCGGCGTGCTCGTGGGGAGCTCCTTTAGCCGGGTATTCGGGCGGAAGGCCGAGATCCTCGGCGGGGTGATCCTCGTCGGGATCGGTCTGCGGATCCTGCTCGACCACCTCTTCTTCTAACCCTCAGGCGGTCTCGTCCAGGATCCGCCGCAGATCGAGGACCAGGTCTTTGCTCTCGGAGTCGAGCGCGACGAGCCGCAGATCCTCTGCCGACCGAACGCCGATGTCGAGCTCCACCGCCCTGGCGATCGGGTCCATCGCAAATATCCGGCCCCGCATCACATCCGGCGTCGAGCCGTAGTGGCGGAGAAGCGCGATACCGGCGGCATCGAGGGCGACCCGGTCGGTGCTTGCGAGGATGACGTTCGGGGCGATACGGGTGCCCCGCTCGGGCCCCCCGGTCGAAAACCCTTCCGTCGCGTCCATGACGGCGACGTCACAGCGGCAGAACCGGTTGATCTCGGCGATCATCCTGCGCTGGTGCGTCGAGGCGTGCAGTTCCGCCATGTAGTTGTAGCCGTTCCCGGGGTCTCTCGCGGCAACGGCCCCCACCAGGTTCTTCAGGGAGAGGGAGACGTGCCCGCCGAACCGGTGGGTCTTCAAGCAGCAGGTCTGGACCACCGCATCGGCCTCCCGGAAGAGCCGGGCGACCAGAAACCCGCGCTCCCAGTGGAGACCGTCCGGCGGGATTGCCTCCCACCCCTCGGTGGGAAGGCCGTCGAGCACCGTCACCTCCGCTCCCGACCGGGCCGCCACGTCGACGGCGCCCCGGTTCTCCAGCACCGTGCGGGTCTCCCCCATCCCGCTCCGCTCCCCGAGCCGGACCGTCCCGGCGCCGGCATCGCGGATCTGTCCGAGGACCGCTTCAAGCATATCGGGATGGGTCGTCGCGGGGAACGGGTCGTCGCTGTTGAAGTTCGCCTTGACCGCAACGGCCTTCCCATCGAAGGGGGGAAGGCCGATCTCGCGCCAGAGTGTCTTAACGGCGTGGTAGCGATCCGATGCGTCGATGATGTAGACTTCAGATGCCGCCGGGGATGCCATGCGCGCAGAGTGGCTCGCCAACCTATAAAATTGTATGCCGCAGGCCCGGATCGGGATAAAAAGGCTGATTTAAAAATAATCATTTAACTTTATGTTAATGTTAAGTAAATTACATTGAAACCGGATTGAAAAAGTCTTCCCCACCCCGCTACGGACCGGGGCCACGCACTCCGGCGTTCAGGATACCTGCGGCTCCCGACATGAGAAGGGGACCGGCAACCCGCCCCGCCTCACTCCATCTCGAGCGCTTTTGCGGCGGCCCGCCCGATCAGTTCCGGCGGGATTGCCTCGTACTCCTCGCCGTTGTAGCGGAGCGTCCGGCACTCCGCCTCCTCTTCCCCGCAGGTTTCGCAGGATTCACATGATGCGCAGGCACAGGCCGTCGCGGTCACCTCGACCCCTTCGAGGAGCTTCTCGACCGGGATCCCGTTGAAGAGGAGGCACTCCGACTCTGCGGCGGCATCGTCGGGGAGGACCGTCTTGACCACCCGGACGCCGACCCCCTCCATCTCGAGGAGCATGCAGATCTCCGCGAGGACCGCCGCAAGGGTCATCCCGGTCTCCTCGAACTCTTCAGGGGTCTTTTCGACGTTCCCTTCGGCGTGTCTCCATTCGATGACGAGTTCCTTCTTCATGGTGCACCTCCACTGTTGGCACCGACCCGACATCTTCCTGTCGCTGCACCGGATCAGATCCTCCGCGGCATGCTCCGCCTGTGCAGGTGCATCGCGGCGGCGGTGAAGACCAGGGTGAACCCGGCGAGCGCCCCGATATCGATGGGGACCGGGAAGTAGTGTGCGCCGGTGAACGAGTAGCGGACAATGTCCGTGAAGTAGGTGAGCGGCGAGCAGGCCGCCAGCATGAGCCCCCACGCCGGCATCTGCTCCAGGGGGACGAAGATGCCGGATATGAAGACGAGCGGGAACTTCAGGAGGGTGGAGAGCATCATGATATTCGAGGGCAGGTTCGTCGGGGGGACGGCAAGGAGGACGCCGAAGCCTGAGAAACAGCATGCGGCAATGAGGATTCCAAAACCAAGCACGATGCCGTGCAGGAGGGGTAGGCCGAGCGCAAGCCCGATGAGGAGGGTGATTGCCGTGACCCCGATCCCGAAGAGGGTGGAAGCAATCATGTCCCCGAGGACGATCGCCTCGACGGTGACCGGGCAGGCTGCAAGGCGTTCGAGCGTCCTTGCCTGACCCTCCCAGGGGAAGATTGCCGGCGAAACGGCGGTCGAAGTGAAGAAGAGGGTCATTCCCACAAGTCCGGAGATGAGAAACGCGAGAGGGAGCTGCCGGCCGCCCAGGAAGAATGCCAGGAACAGGAAGACCGGCATGAAGATCCCGAAGATGAGCACCGGACCCTTGAGGTAGTAGACGCGGATGTCTTTCCTCGCGATCACCCAGGCCCGCCGCACCTGCTCGCCGTACGCCGCCGGGTTCACGGTTGCTCCTCCCCGGTCAGCCGCAGGAAGGCCCTGTCAAGCGACGGGGCAAGGGTGTTTAGGGTGAGGATCGTCGCACCGCGATCTCCGCTGAAGGCCACCAGGGACCTGATGGTCAGGTCCGGATTCCCCGTGGTGATCCGCCACACATCTCCCGTCCGGCTTGCCCCGGCCACGCCGTCGAGCCCCGCGAGGGCGTCGGCGGGCACCGGCCGGTCGAAGCTCACCTCAAGCCGGTGCATGCGGTCGATCGCCGTCTTCAGCCTCTCGGGAGCATCGATCGCGACGATCTTGCCGGCCCGGATGATGCCTATGCGGTCGCAGAGCCGGTTCGCCTCCTCCATGTTGTGGGTGGTGAGAAAGATGGTGGTCCCGTCCGTGTTCAACTCGCGCAGAAGGACGAGGATCATCTGCGTGCTCTGCACGTCAAGCCCGCTCGTCGGCTCGTCGAGGAAGAGGAGGTCGGGCTCGTGGAGGAGCGCCATGGCGAGGATGAGCCGCTGTTTCATGCCTTTCGAGTAACCCTTCACTTTCTGGTCACTTCTCCCGGAGAGGCCGAGGGTCTCGAGGAGGTCGCTTGAGCGCCGTTCTGCCCGGGTGCGGTCGAGCCCGTAGAGGTCCCCCACCAGCATGAGGTTCTGCCACGCGGTAAGGTCGACGTAGGCGTTCGAGGTCTCGGGCACGACGCCAAACCGCTGTTTCGCCAGGACCGGCTCCTTCTGGATATCATGCCCGAAGATCCTCACGCTTCCGCCGTCAATCGGGACGACGCCGGTGAGCATCCGCGTGGTCGTGGTCTTCCCGGCGCCGTTCGGCCCGAGGAACCCGAAGATCTCGCCCCGGCGAACCTCGAACGAGATGCCGTCCACGGCGGTTATGGCGCCGAAGGTCTTTGTGAGGCTCTCGACCTCGATCACGTTCGGCCCACCGGCCGACGGGTCGTCACTGTTCTCTTTGATCACGGCGTTCCGTCCCGAACGATATGTTTGAGGGAGAGAGTATTAAAGGTGCATCTTATCGGCCGGGCTGCAAGCCGTTCGCTATTCCGGCCTCGGGGACAACTTCGACGTTGTGTGTGCAGGCGGAGAGCGCGTCTCCGCCACGATCACTCCAGCCCAAGCGCCTTCAGCACCGCACGGGCGATCAGTTCGGGCGGGATCGACTCGTAACGCTCGCCGCCGTAATCGACCGCACGGCACTCGACGTCATCCTGCCCGGTGATACAGGCACAGGAGGCGCAGGGCGTGCTGGTAACTTCCATGCCTTCGATGAGGTTCTCGAGCGGTACGCCGTTGAAGAGGATGGTGTTTGAGTCTGCTATCGCATCGTGTGGAAGGACGTTCTCGACGAATTTGACCGTGATGCCCGCATCTTCAAGGGCTGCACGAATCCGATCGGCTGTTTCTCTCATCGCCTTCCCGGTCTCGCTGCACAGTTCGCAGGTATGCTCGATATCGCTCCCGATATGCCGCCATTCGACGACGAGGGTATCCGTCGATCCTTCGCAGCCGCAGCCGCATCCACCGGA
>NZ_DAFZ01000099.1 GCF_002498065.1 Methanoculleus sp. UBA208
CTCCCGGGCCGGGAACGTCGCGACCATCGCCCCGACGATGATCATCGCAAGCGGCGTGGTCACCCCGCCGAGGAGCTCGATCGAGTCGATGAACGGCCCCGGGATCTCCACCGAGCCGAGAAAGAGGGCGAATCCGACGACGGAGGCCGCGATCCCGGGGTTCGCGAGGAGTCGCGGGTCGAACCCCTTCCCCCTCCCCTCGGTGAGCATCGCGATCCCGACCGAGAAGACGAGGACGTTGAAGAAGAGATTGAAGATAGCGACGTAAAAAAGCGATTCTTCCCCGAAGAGCGTCAGGGCGACCGGGAACCCCATGAACCCCACGTTCCCGAAGACGATGGCGAACTGGAGGACCCCTTCCTCCGCGGCCGGGACCCGCATGGCTTTGGAGACCGCCCAGGCGAGGGCGAACGAGAAGACGTAGAGCATCCCGGTCGCGAGGACCAGGATCTCGGCGCCGGCAAGGCGTTCGGGGGTGAAGGGCACCTGCATCGAGGCGACGATCAGCGCCGGGATGGTGATGTTGATGAGGAGCCCCGAGAGCCCCCGGGTGGCCCGGGGGTCCACGATCTTTGCGGAGACGGCGACGTAGCCTGCGGCGATCAGGAGCACCAGGATGAAGATCTGGTCTGCGACTATCAGGAAATCCGTGATCGCGCCGTTCATGAGGGCTCCGCTCCGTCCGGTTCATCAAGGTGGGTGCCGGTACCTCTTTACAGATCCGGGGTCCAAAGGGTGCAAGAAAGCCCCCGGCTTGAGCCGTGGGGATGAATTGCACCCCCTGGTAAGAATACTTTCACCGCGCACGGGGTACCCTATACCCTGAAGTTGTCCTAAAACGCTGTTACCGGGAGGGGGACACCCCCTCCCGGTCCCTCCCCCCGCGTGACGATAGCCAATGGGAAGCCGTTTCACCCTCCTGGGTCAGGATGTGGCTCAGATGGTGGATGCCTGAGGAGTAAGGGCTCCGATGAGAGTATACCGAAGGTCCGGAGATCGTTTTGGGACGACCACCCTGATAAGTGTCCATGGACGCATGGAGTCTGCAATGAGACACGTCACCCGGTATCGAGTATACCCATCGCACGCTGTTGAGCAACGGCTGCTCACCGGCTTTGCGAGGTGCACCTTTGTCCGGAACTGGCCTATGACGCTGTGCTCAAAGACAGAGCGGTTGTAACCATGCATGAATTGGGACATGCTTTTGATGCGGCTCATGAATATGCACCATATCAGACAGAGACCTATAACAGAGCGTATGAATTTTATGAGCATAATCAGTACTGGCAGACTGTTATGTGGGGCTGTTTCATGAAAAGCGCCTGGCTGCAATTTTCGGCAAACGATGGCTTTTATGGCGATGCCAACCATGATAACTCGCGGAGAATTACTGAAACGAAGGGTGTTGTCGCATCCTATTGTTGAGGTCGGGAATCAACTTCCCCTGTTGGTGGTGAGTACAGGTGCCGGCAATAGTTCCCGAAAGGGGTGGAGCGGGCTTGCCCCTCACCCCTCAGAACAGATCGCATGTGGTTTGCTGAAATGATCCAGAAAAATCCCCTGCTCCCGGCTCTGCTTCTGGTTGGCGTGGCTACAGTGCTGGCGGCAGGTTTTGCGGTTTTCGGACCCGGCACGGAGGTCGCCGGTACCACAACCCCACAGGAGAGGGCCCTGGTCCATATCGACTCTTTCACGGAGAAGAGGGACGCCTTGGCCCGGGACCCCGGCGACCTCGGGATCCCGTCGTCAGTCCGGCGGTACGACCTCGCTGTCTACGATACGCAGGCAATCCGGGACCGCCTGCTCCGCGGCGAACCGCTGACCGTGTACATCGCCGGGCAACCCTATGCGGCGGACCTACAGGAGTCGTTGCACGACCCCGAATCCCGCAGTGTGGGGAGGCGTTCCTTCACCGGCACGCTTGCCGGGGGCGGCGAGGCGCTTCTGACCGTCAGCGACAGCGTTTTTCTCGCCCGGTTCAGGATCGGCGGCGTCGAGTACTACGTGGAGAGCACGGGACAACACGATACCGTATTCCCGGAGAGGATTCTCCACTACGTCTACTCTTCCGCCGACGTCGTACCGGAGGGCCCGCCCGCGATGCTGAGCGGCTGCTTCCTCACGCTGTACAACATCAGCAACGGGGAGCTGGAAGATTCCGGATACCCTGCAAACTGGACTGAGGCCGACTTCAGAAACGCCGGCTACGAGATCGCCCGGCTCACCGATGCCGATCTCGCCGAACTCCCCACAGTGAACGAAACCCTCCACAGCGGCGGCCTGGAGGTGCCGCTATCCGAAGACGAGGCGGTGCGTATCGCAAAGAGTTACCGGGGGAAGATCGTGGAGTATCGTGGGAGTTACTATCTGATCGACTTCATTGTAAGTTAGGCAGTACCGGAGGTGCGGCAGGGGATTCCGGCCCCACGGCCCGGGAGAAGGCGTCTGTGCGACTGGGAGAGAAACTACTCCGGTATAGAGGGGTTTCCTCGCCGGCACCGCACCGCAAGGCACCAGAGCACGACCGTCACACCGAGGAGCGCCTCGCCCACGTAGAGAATGAGGGGTTCCCGGACGACGCTCCCCCCCTGGACGGCGAAACCGCGGAGATACGATGTCACGCAGAGCAATCCGGCCGTCATGGCAACGAGGGACGTACCGAGGATGATGATGATCCGGTGATCTCTCCCCGGATGAAGGATCCGCCGCCCCTTCTTCGTCAGGGCGTAGTCCCGCCATTTCCGGGCATTCTCGTGAGTCACGAGATCCGCGTCGGCGAGAACACTGAGATGCTCATGAACGGTCGACCTTGCAAGACCGAGCCCGTCGGCGAGCTCGCTCATCGTCATGGGCCGGGTATCGAGCGATTTGAGGATAGCGACCCGGACGTCCGAGGATAGCGCAGCGATATCGCCCCGGTCGATTGTGACTTTTTCCATGGTCTGCCCCGAAATGATCTGATATTCTTCTGCCGGTAGGGAAAAGCGTTCCGGAACGGTCCCGGGCTCCGGTAAGGCCGAAAAAAGGGTGTGTCGTTCCCCGTCACTCCGCCCGGATAGTCGGCGGCGGGACCGGTTTAGGTGCATCTCTCCCCGCTACGACGAAAGTCGCCGATCCCCTGGGGGGGCGGGCCGTGTTGAGGTTGGGGTCAGGGGTAGAGCCGGGGGCGATCTCCTCTTTCCAGGAGACGTTGGAACCCGGTATGGTGACGGTCGCCCGCCGGAAGTCGAAGTCGATCGGTGTGCGGTTCGGGGTCGTGAAGGTGTCCGGGGCGGCAAGACCGATCGTCAGGTAGAGGAGTTCCTCCGGGCCGGGCCGCGGGAGGTCCGCCGTCACCCGCACTTCGCGCCACTCCCCGGCGGCGAGGTCGTTGATAGGCAGCGTGGTCGTGGCGCCGGGGAGGACATCGCCCTCCGGCGACCCCGTGGTGGCGTTCAGGCGCTCAACTCCCGTCGTCACGGCAAGATCAGCCCGGGCGCAGTCTTCACCAGCGAGGTTCCGGACGAAGAAGTCGAGGCTGATTTTACCGTCCTCGATCGCGATATCGGGGGTGTACCGGATATCCTCCGGATGCGCCGGGTCGAGGCTGTAGCGGTCATCGAGGGAGATGGTCCGGTTCCAGGCGGCGGCGTTTTGCAGGCGCCAGGTCTCGTTCATCCCGTCGTAGACGATCACCGGGCTCTCGTAGGGATCGCGGTACTCGAACCCCGGTCCGAACGGCAGTATCCAGTCCACCCGCTTGAGCGGTTCCTGCACGTGCTGGTGCCCAGGGGGAAAGGCCGCAAGTATGGCGAGGTTTGCCGCAGCAAGGATGAGAACGGCGCCGATACCGAGCCATACCCACGTCTTCGAGTGCATTGTATCACATTAGGAAAAGAGGTGATTTAGAGGTATGGACTCACCATCAGCACTTCTCCGGTCTGTGCGTCGATGATGACGAGCCCTCCCTGGAGGACATGATCCACAGGCTCGCCTCTTATCGTAATCACCCATGTCAGCGTCTGTGCGTCCGGTCGGGTGTACTCAACGGAGAGGTCGGCCGTTGCATTGGTCACCCGGATTCCCGGGAACTGCCCGGCTGCGATCTTCAGCGCCTCGTCCCGGGAAAGTTTCGGTTCAAGCGAGCATTCGATCTCCCGCTGGATCCCGAGGTACGAGATGATCTCGCCGGTGCTCGGGTTAAGGTTCACGACGACTGTGTTCGGCGTGAGGACACCGCTGATCTCTTCTCTCCAGATGTACGAATACTCGCTGCCCGCATCGCCGTGAGAAACCAGGTCCGATCTGGTAAGCCGCATGTTCTTCTTCCCAAAGCCGCTGTACTTCTCTTCGGCGTAGGCCCTTGCCGTTGCTTCGGCTGCGGCCCGATCCAGCCGGACATCGCGGGAATCCTTCCGTGCGGAGTCGAACGTGGCACGTTCGACCGCCCCGGTCCGGGCGTTGACGTAAATCTGTCCGTCTCCGGTACCAAAGACATAGTACTCTCCCAGATTCAGGCGTTCGGTCTTCTGGTACTGGACGGTTGCGTCGGGTGCGTTAAGAAAGTCCTGTGCTCTTTCTTTCGCAGTATCCACCCCGATCGGAGCGCTGGCGCCGGCCGCCGACACGACCGAGACCGCGACGACGAGGCATAGCATTGCAACAATGTGTATCCGTTTCATGATTGAATCACCTCATTAATAGACTCCGTAGCGAGCGGGAGTGAGACAACTGTTGTAACTGCCGGAGATCTCGTAGGTGTCCACTCCGTGGTAACCGAACGGCCAGTGCAAGTAGCAGTCGTCCTTTGCATTGCTTGCGGCGCTTGCAACGGTCTCCCCGTTTCGCAACCGGTCCCAGAAGCTCCCGGACCAGCACTTTCCGTTTTCGACCTCGACCTCGCCGTCGAACCCCAGGCAGATGTCTGCGCCTTTGTTCATGGTCTGCTGGAGAAGATCTCCGTTGTAAGGGTTGTAGTGGGACGTATGGCAGGCGAGGTAGACCGCGAGCAGGACATCCCTGATGTCGGTCCCGTAATCAGATATGTAATACTGGTAGTTTCCCGGGTAGTGGCCGTCGGTGTCGGCAAGTATCCAGGATTCCGAGGAGAACTTTATCCCACCGCCTTTATGCGAGTCGTCGTAGTAGAGGCCGTGACCGTTGAAGAAGAATACAGCGTCCGACCTGAACTGACTGTAAGCCGTCGACGCATGTGCATTCGTGGACGACGAGCTGGAGTAGTATATCGCAGCCTGATCCACCCGTGTGTCGTAGGCTGTCGGCGTCGTATCCGAACAGTCATAGTTGTGCGTGAGTGGTGCGGCGCTGGCGGCAGCAGGCAGAGCCGCGAGCAGGAAGAGTGCTGCCAGCATGAATAACCATCGTTTCATAAGTATCCCTCAAGGAGCGTCCGGGCGTCCCTGCACCCGGAACTAAACCCGAATTCGAGGGGGAATCTTATAAAGCCCGCTGTCGTCGTTCGGTTCTGGCCGAACAAATCTTAAACTTTGCGATCTGCTGCATGGTGGATGGGTAAAGGTGCGGCTGTCCGGGACTGTGGAGTGTCGGCGGGTCCTGCCTCCAGGGGCAGGGATTATTGTCCTGCCATAAGAAGGTTTATCGTGCGTTCGGTTCCAGCCGAACGATGCCTGCTGATTTTATATGCTCTAACGACCCAGAATCGCATCGGGTGCCGCATGCGGTACCCGTTTGTGTGCGGGGGTCGCCCATCCCCAGGTCTGACGCCCCGGATGAAGAACCCCGCGTGCCCGGAGGCAATGGGATGTACGCGTTCTCCGTACTTAAACGTGTGTCTCTCCTGCCTCCGGGGAGAAAACTGGAGGAAAAACACATGAACGGAAAAGTTGGAGTTTGAGCAGTCTCCGTGCTTCTGGCGATGCTGCTGGTGAGTGCGGTAGTTGCAGTGCCTGGAGCGGCCGAACAGTATGAATCTGCCGATCCAGTAGTTATCCGAGAATGCCTGCCTGCAAAAGAAGAAGTAGAGAAGCTCAATGAGTTTGAAAGCCCTGTAGCGATACTTATCGACGAATTGAAGTCTAAAAACTATACAACTGAGGACATTACGAGAGAACTGGCGAAACAGGGTTATGGTTGGGATCCCAAAACCGGAGCTTGCTGGAAGGGGACGCCTCCTTCAGCTGAAGAAATGAAAATCATTCAGAAAATTCGTGGTTCAGACTACTCACCATTTGATGCCGAAGTAGGTACGAGAGCACTTGAACAGGCCCTCCAGATGATGTACGTCACAAATAACAACGTATACAGGGGAATCAACACATATATGAAGCCAAGCCAGATGATCGTCGAACAAGAAGGGACGTATCAACATGTGATTACGACACATGTTGGAAGGAAGCCGAATCCCTCGACCGAATGCTGGACCGAAGTGGGTGTTGCAAGGTCTGTCCCGGATAACGTGAAACAGCGCTTTACGTACGATAATGATGAAGGTGGGTGGCAGTTCCACGGCGAAACCGATTCGTCAACCTACAGGAACTACATCATCTACGTAACCGACACATATGAAAGCAGTGGTTACCTGTACCATATCTGGATCGATGGAGAGTGGGTGCGGAGCGGGCACCTGGCGTTCAGAGAAAACGATGTTAACTATGCCAATGAGATCTGGTCGGACGAGAGTGTTCCTGCCTGGACCGACGACTCAGGTATTGCGGTTTATCAAGACGGTTTCCTCTATCAGGGGAATGGTGCGGTGTGGTGGAACGCGGAAGTTCCCACGCAGTGGTTCAGTTCTCCTGTTCCCTGTCCGATACGAGAATCCCACAGCATAGTAGGAAACGCATGGAAGTACTTTACCTGGATCTGATATGACAGAACGGTTGTTCGTAACAGGAGTGATCATTCTCATTTTTGCAACACTTTTATCCGGCTGCATGGAGACGGAGGACGGACCTGCGGCCCCTCCCGAACTTTCGGAGGACGAGAAAGCGGAAGCGGTTCGAATTGCCCTGGAGAACACCACCGTGAGGGAGTATCTCTCTGGAGAATACGAGATCCGGGATGTGTACTACGATACACTGACAGGCGCCTCCGGGGGCGTGGAACGGTCGGAACGGTTGCCCGTTGTCAGCATAGATACCAAAGACGTGCGTCTCTGGGTCTTCGTGGACCTGGAGAAGGAGGCGGTAGTTGCCGTCACAAAGAGTTACAAACGTACTCCCGTCATCGTCCCTCCGGCAACGCAGCCGGGATCGACGCCACCCGTGGCCGAAGCGCCCACGGTGCCGGTCCCCACGCCCACCGGGACGCACCCGTAGGGAGTCGTGTTCTTACCGGACGGAGGGGACACAATCGAACCCTGATCCGGTTTGGCCCGGGTTCCCGGCGCATTGCGACCGGGTCCGGGTCGGAGATCGAGCGAGCAGGCCCGACGCGTAGACGCGCGCCACAGAAATCGTTTATAGAAGAATGCTGAGATCCCTCTCAACCAATGAGGTGACCGGGTATGCGGGTAATCAAAATACTCCTGATATTGGCGCTCCTCCTCCCGGCGGGCTCCGCCGGGGGCACCACGAACTGGCTCGATACCTTCGACGAGTGGGCCGGGCCCCGGGACATGTCGATGTACAATCCGGTCATTGAAACCCCGCAGAGGGTTCCGATCACCGAGGAGATCGCACGGCAACACCCCGGCCTGATCCTGCTCGATGAGAACGTGACGTTCCCCGACGCCGGATACGTGGTGGCACCGGGGATGCCGTCCGGCCCTACGACGCAGGTCGTCATGACCTATCCTGCGTACTTCAGCCCGGTGCCGACGGTCGGCGGGGCGAACCTCACAAACCTTCCCCCTCTCCGGGATTACGACCTCGTGACCGCCGATCCGGCGGCTTTCGTTGCCGACGCGGGTTCGGGCAGCCCGGTGACGCTCCGCCTCCCCGGCCGGGAGTTCGTGCTCGACCTCGAACCGGTGCCGGCCCCCGTCGCCGAAGGCGCCCGGGCCTTCGTCAGGAACGAGTCGGGCACGTTTGAAGTCGCCCTTCCTTCTACATGGCGTTTTGAGGGAACCGTCGCCGGCAAGCCCGGGAGTTTGGCCTCGTTCACCGTCGGCAGCGACGTGATCCTCGGGACGGTCCGGTGCGGCTCGACGTCGCTTGTCATTGGCCAGGCAGGGACGGTCGAGGTCGGCGGGGAGCAGAAGGTCGTGCACATCATTTACGACGAACGGGACATCATATCCGCATGCGGCCTGAGCAGGCTCATCAATCCTTCAGTGACCCTGATTGATGTTATGAGGGCGCTGCAGGCTTAGCGGCACAGGTGCCCCCGACGCACCTTGCCGGGCGACCCGACGTGTAGCTTCCCGGCACAGAAATGGTTTATAGAGGAACGTCGACGTCTCCACCGTGAATACCGGGATCGGTGTCCCGGGACGCGCCGGCAGGTGAAGACCGATGGAAGAAAGACGATTCATGAACGGTACCGGCCGGGGAGGGTTGATCTGCGTCGCCCTGCTGCTCTTCATCCTGGCCGGCAGCGGTGTGGCACATGCAGCCACGGATCCGGGTGAAGACGTGCGGTTCAACCCGATGAGCGGCGAAACCTCGCAGACCGGTGCCGAGGACACCCGGCAAACCGTGCTTGCCAAGCCCGCAGATACGGTGGCTTACGGCGGCGCCGAAAGTGCGTACAGCATCTTCTACAACCCCGTGCACCTTGGGTGCGCTCTCGGGGCCGTGATCGTCCTCGCGGTGGGCTACGTCCTCATCCGGAGATTCCGCGGGAAGGACGCGCCGTGAGTGTGATGTTCTTTCCGGCTATCGCCTTCGTCCTCGCGTGGCCTTTTGCTCTCATAGCCCTGATCGGGAGGCTGGAGGGCGAAAAGCGGCGCCCGGTGGTCTCGTTCGGGATAGGAATCGCTGCGATTGCGTCCGGCACGATCGGTACGATCTATGCCGGCGTCCCTGCGAGCCCGCTGGTATCCGGGATAATCCTGCTCTCGATTGTTACGGTCTCGGCATCCTCTGTCGCGACGGCGTATTTTCTGTTCGGGAACGCTGCTACGAACGGCAGAAGATTATGTGCTGCAGCCGGGTCGCTCTCCCAGCTGCCGTTCCTGATTGCCCTGTTCTTAGGCCCGGACAAACTGCCCGGCTCCGCACCGCCGATCTTCGCGGAGAAATTGCCCGTTCTCGGCATACTCTTCGACGCTCTTGCAGAAGCGATCGGGACGGCCGGGGTGTCCGGGTATGAGGGGTTCTTCTCGTTAGGGTTGCAGGCCGGGCTGTACCTGGAGGTATTCCTCGGTGCAGCGGTCATCTGCCTGATCGTGAGTATCGCGATGCGCAGTCTGGATGGGCATAAGACGGAGGACCGGAGATAAACCCGTTCTCCCCCGCGCGCAGAACAACAACCCTTAAGAGGAACCTTAAGAGAGATACTACTCAAATGCTCGATCAGTTCAAGGGCTGCCTTCTCGGGGCCGCCATCGGGGACGCGCTCGGCATGGCGCGGGAGAGCACGCCGCCCGACTTCCAGCGCCTCCACGAGGGCTACCGCCGTGCCTGGCGGGGGCACCCGAACGCCGGGCTGAAACCCGGGCAGTTCACCGACGACACCCAGATGATGCTCCTTGTCGCCGGGATGCTCGCCGACGGCACCTACTCGGAGAGTGCGTACGCTACCGCCCTTGCCCGGATGTACATGAACGAGGAGCTCCGGTTCCCCGACGGCGCCGTGGACGCCGCGTGCCGCCATCTCCTCCTCGCCGGCGGCAAGCCGGGCGGCGTCTCCTCCAACACCGCCGGCTGCACCGGCATCGCCGTCCCGTTCGGGCTTCTCTACGGCGATCCCGTCGACGTCACCGAACGGGTGGTCCAGGCCTGCAGCGTCACCCACACTCACCCGGCGGCGCATGCGGGAGCGGTCACCGTCGCGATGCTCGTCCACCACGCCGTCCGCGGCCGCTCCGACGCCCTCTCCCTTGCCGGGAAGCATGCCGCCCTCGAAGACGTCGCCCTCGGCAACAAGATCCGCGACGCCATGAATCTTGCAAAAGAGGGAATCAGCCTCGAAAGCGCTCTATCGGTGATAGGCAACGATGTCACCGTCTACCAGACCGTTCCGCTCGCGCTCTTCCTGATCAGCCGCATCAAAGACGTTACGGTCCTCCTCACCACCGCCGCGCACGTCGGGGGGAACACCGACACCATCGCGCTCATCTGCGGAGCCTACGCGGGCGCGACCTACGGGAAATCCGCCCTCCCGCCGGATCTCCTCGACGGGCTCGAGGGAAGAGACGAGATCGAGTCCCTGGCCGCCCGGCTCTACGAACGATACACCACAAAACCTTAAGATTCTATAAACGACACCTCTTTCTTATGGAAATTGCGATTATCGGCGCATCCGGATACACCGGCGGTGAGTTGATGCGGCTCCTGCTGCACCACCCGTCCGCGGATGTCGTCGCGGCAACATCCCGGAAACTGGACGGCACCCCCATCGCCTCGGTCCACCCCCACCTCCGGGGACTGACCGATCTCGCCTTCCGGAACACCGAAGCCGGCGATATCGATGCCGACTTCGCCTTCCTCGCCGTACCGCACACGGCGGCGATGAAGGTGGCCGGGACGCTGACGGAGCGGGGGATTAAGACCGTCGACCTCTCGGCCGACTACCGTCTCCCAAAAGATGTCTACGAGAAGACCTACGGCGTATCCCATACTGCCTACTTCGAGGCCCCCTACGGCCTGCCCGAGCTCCACCGGGACGAGATCAGGGGTACCTCCTTCGTCGCGAACCCGGGCTGCTTCCCGACCGGGGCGACGCTTGCGGCGGCACCGCTCGCGAAACTCGCCCACGCCATCATCTACGACTCAAAGACCGGGGTTTCGGGTGCGGGGAACACCCCGTCCGCGACCACCCACTACGGAAACGTCGGCGACAACTTCAGCGCCTACAAGTGGACGACCCACCGCCACCTCGCCGAGATGAAGCAGGAAGCCGCCCGGCTCGGTTCAACCGCCCGGTGCTACTTCACGCCCCACCTCCTCCCGGTGAACCGGGGCATCCTGACGACGGCCCATATCCTCCTCAACGAGCCGATGGGGCAGGACGAGGTCGAGGCTCTCTATAAGAAGTTCTACGCGAACGAGTTCTTCGTCCGCTACCAGAAACCGACCCTCGCGGCCGTCCGCGGGACGAACTTCTGCGACGTCGCCGTCGAGAGCGAGGGCGACCGGGTCGTCGCGGTCTCGGCGATCGACAACCTGGTCAAGGGCGCGAGCGGCCAGGCGATCCAGAACATGAACCTGATGTGCGGGTTTGCGGAAGACACCGGTCTGCGCACCGCCGGGATGCTCCCCTGAGGTGATGAAGATGAAGGTAAGAGATGTTATGACCCCGGACCCCGTGACCGTCCGGGTCGCTTCAACGGTGAGCGAGGCGGCGGGACTGCTCCGGAAGTACCACATCGGCGGGCTTCCCGTGATGGACGGCGACCGGGTGGCGGGTATCGTCACCGAGACGGACATCCTCTCGCTCCTCGATACCGGCGACCTCTCCGACGACCTCTGGCTCCCCTCGCCGATCGAGGTGATCGAGGTCCCGGTCAGGGAGTTTATCAACTGGGAGCGGACGAAGCGCGCGCTCACCGATATCGGCAACATGGAGGTGCGGCGGGTGATGAGCAGCCCGGTCATCGCCATCGACGAGGATTCGGATATTGCCGATGCGGCTTCCCTGATGCTCCGCGAGGGGATTGCACGCCTCCCGGTCCTCCGCGACGACAACCTGGTCGGGATCGTCACCCGGGCGGATATCGTTCACGGCCTCGGGGCGTCCGCCGGGGAGGAGAGAGCGTGAGGAGCATCTGTGCGGTCGAAGGCGTCACCGCCGCGGGGATCAGGGAAGGGAAATACGGGCTCGCCCTTATCCGGGCGAGCGGTACCGCGGCCGGGGTCTTTACGTCGAATAAGGTGCGGGCGGCCCCGGTCGAGGTGATGATGGAGCGGATGCGGAGAGGCACCCTCGACGCCGTCGTCGTCAACAGCGGGTGCGCGAACGCCTACACCGGCGAGCGGGGCTACCGCGACGCGGCGGAGATGTGCGAGATTGCGGGCGGAGCCCTTGGCCTTGACCCCGCATCGGTCGGCGTCGCGAGCACCGGGGTGATCGGGCGCTACCTCGATCTCCCCCGGATCCACGACCAGTGCGGCCGGGTCGCACCGCTCCTTGCCCGGAGCAGTGAAGCCGAGGATGCGGCGGCACGGGCGATCATGACGACCGACACCTTCCCAAAACACGCCCTATTCGAGACGGAGTCGTTCTCCGTCGGCGGGATCACCAAGGGAAGCGGGATGATCGCCCCGAACATGGGGACGATGCTCGCGTTCATCTACACGGACGCACAGGTCGAGGCCCCGGTCCTCCGCGATATCCTCCGCCAGGCGGCCAGGCGGTCGTTCAACCGGGTCGTCGTCGACGGCGACACGAGCACGAACGATGTCGCCTTCTGCACCGCGACCGGCGCCGCAGGCCGGGTGGACCGGGCCGAGCTCGCGAGGGCCGTCGAGGCCGTCTGCCGCGACCTTGCCGTCCAGATCGCCCGCGACGGCGAAGGGGCGACGAAACTCCTCGAGGTCACCGTCCGCGGCGCTCCCGACGAGGACGCCGCCGCCGCCGTGGCGCGGACGATCGTCGCCTCCCCGCTCGTCAAGACCGCCGTCTACGGCGAGGACCCGAACTGGGGCCGGGTAGTTGCCGCCGCAGGCAGAGCCGGTGTGGAGTTCGACCACTACGCGGTCTCGCTTTCGGTCGGAGGTACCCCGCTCGTCCTCCGCGGCGAGATCGTCGCCGATCTCGGGGCGGCGAATGCCGCGATGCGCGGTGCGACCGTCGCGTTCGACCTCGACCTTGC
Source organism: Methanoculleus sp. UBA208 (assembly GCF_002498065.1). GTDB lineage: Archaea > Halobacteriota > Methanomicrobia > Methanomicrobiales > Methanoculleaceae > Methanoculleus. Next base: position 12,878 of record NZ_DAFZ01000099.1, read on the forward strand.
GGCAGGCGCGGGAAAGGCGACGGCGTGGGGGTGCGACCTCACCGAGAAGTACGTAGAGATCAACGGGAAGTATACGACATGAAACGAGAAGATGTGCTGATGGAGGCGCTCCCCTACATCCAGAAGTTTTACGGCAGGACGATCGTGATCAAGCTCGGCGGCCACGCGATGGTCGACCCGAGCATCCTCGAGACGGTGATCCGGGACGCCGTCCTTCTGCGCTATGTGGGGATGAAGGTCGTCCTGGTCCACGGCGGGGGGCCGGAGATCACCGCGAAGATGCAGGCGATGGGCAAAGAGCCCAAATTCGTCGGCGGCCTGCGGATCACCGATCCCGAGACGCTCGAGATCGCCCAGATGGTTCTCGTGGGAAAGATCAACGATGGAATCGTCTCCCTCATCGCCAACTGCGGCACCCGTGCGGTCGGGATCTCCGGCAACGACGGCAACCTCCTCATCGCCCGGAAGATGGAACCCCAGCGGGTGCAGGTCGGAGAGGTCATGCAGGAGGTGGATCTCGGCCAGGTCGGCGAGATCGAGGAGGTCGACCCCGAGGTGCTCCACTGCCTCCTTGCCCAGAACTACATCCCGGTGGTGGCCCCGATCGCCATCGACCGGCAGGGCCGGAGCCTGAACATCAACGCCGATACGGCGGCGGCCGAGATCGCGATTGCTTTAGGAGCGTTCAAACTGATCAACCTGACAGACGTCGACGGGGTGATGAACCCCGACCGGACCCTGGTTTACCACCGGCTGACGCTCCCCGAGGCGGAGGCGATGATCGGCGAAGGGATCATCGCCGGCGGGATGATCCCGAAACTCGAGGGGTGCATGAAAGCGGTCAGGAACGGTGTTGTAAGCGCCCACGTCCTGAACGGCAACCGGGAGCACAACCTGCTCCTCGAGCTCTTCACCGACCAGGGCGTCGGGACGATGCTTTCTCAATAACTTTTTTCTTCACGGAAGATTGCCGTCGCCGCTGCATTCCCGCTGCCGCTCTTCGTTCATCTCGATCAGGATCTCAAAGATCCTCCGCACGGCGACCGGGTCGATCCGGCTCTCGACGGCGTAGGTGAAGACCCGGTCGAGGACCACCCTGCGCTGCTCCTCGTCGCGGATGGGAAGACCGTTCTCCTGCTTGAAGCGGGCGATTCTCGTCGCCAGTCTCTGCCGCTCTGCAACCAGGTCGATGATCCGCTCGTCTATCTCCCGGACTCCGTTCCTGACGGCATCAAGGGACATACTAGATGATTGGCTCCGGCCGGGGAATAAACCTGATGGCCCGGCCTCCGTGAAGCGAAGGATATTATGATGCCGGGACAAACCTGGTACCGGATGCTCGAACGAATACCGCCACGCGAGCGCCGGGACCTCCTGATCGCGTGGCTTGCCATCTCGGTCGCCTTCACCCTGATCTATGTCCGGGGCGGGATAGACCTTACCGGGCTCGTCTTCTTCTTCGCGAGGTCCCTCGTCACGGTGGGAGTCGCCTTCGTCCTCCACGAGCTGGCGCACAAGTTCGCCGCCATGCGCTACGGCTACTGGGCCGAGTTCAAGAAAGATAACCAGATGCTCCTCGTCGCCGTGGTGCTGGCGGCACTCGTCGGGGTCGTCTTTGCGGCGCCGGGGGCGACCTACGTCTACGGGAACGCAACACGGACCGAGAACGGACGGATATCGGCGGCGGGCCCGATCACGAACCTGCTCCTCTGCATACCGTTTGCGGCCCTCGTGCTCTTCGGCGGCGGGCTCCTCGCCATCGTGGGCCTCGTCGGGCTCCGGATCAACGCAATGATCGCCACGTTCAACATGCTCCCGATCAGCGTTCTCGACGGGCGCAAGGTCCTCGCCTGGAACCCGGCCGTCTTTGCCGTGCTCATGGCCGCCTCCGCCGGGCTCCTCGTCTGGTCGCTCATCTGAGGCCCTCTCTTTTTTTCAGGCTTTCTTCAGGGTGAACCGGAACGCCGCGCCGCACTCCGGACGGCCCGGCACCCGGTCGTCCACCCGGATCCGGCCACCGTAACGCGTAACAAGCATCCGGGTGATGTAGAGCCCGAGCCCCTGGCCGCTTTTGCGGCTCCTGTTCTGCCCGAACCGCATGAATACGGCCTCTTTCATCCCGTCGGGAACCCCCGGCCCGGTATCTTCGACCGAGATCCGGACCTCACCATCCTGCTCCTCGACCCGGATCGCGATTGTGACGTCGGGCCCCCCGAACTTGACGGCGTTCCCGATGAGGTTCGTGAAAACCTCGGAGAGGAGCGGGTCTGCCATGACCGCGAGGTTCGTGCCCGCGTAGCGGATCCGGCTCCCGGAGAAGATCCCGATCTCGTCCCGGATCACCCTGTCAAGTTCTACCGGCACGAGCACGGCCGATTCGTGGTGGATACGGCGGATCGTCGAGACGTTTCTTAAGATCTCGACGCTCTTCCTGAGGCTGCTCCTGAGTTTCTCTGCGTAGCCTCTTACCTCCCCCTCGAGCATATCGACGAGGAGGTCGGTGTAGAGGCCCGAGACGTTCTCGGCGTTTCTGATATCGTGGCTGAGGATATCGAGGTAGAGGTTTGCCTCCCGTTCGGCCGTCTCCAGCTGCCGGATCAGCATGCTGCGCTCGACGGAGGTACCGACCTCCCTCCCGATGGCCGTAAGGAGGGAGCGGTCGGCGTCGGTGAACGGGCTGCCGCTCCCGGACGCCACGTTCAGGGCCCCGATGACTCTTCCGTGCGCCATGATCGGGACGCTGGCGCACGCGTGCGGTGTCCCCTCGCTCTCCCCCGGATAGCGGAGATCGGGGTAGTCGTCGAAGAAGCGGGGCTCCCCTGCCACCAGCACCTCCGCGTAGGGCCGTGCGGTGATGTCCGGGATGCACGGCTGCGGAGGGAAGTCTTCGGGAAGGCCCTGCACGCAGACGAGCCGCGCTCTCTGCCTCCCCGGCTCGATCAGGTAGATGCCGCCGCCGGAGAGATCGAGGAGGTCGAGGGTTGCCGCGAGCACCCTCTCCAGGGCTTCATCGATATCCGTTGCGGACGCCGATGCGCCGATGATCCGGTTTAGGACCCGGAGCTCGCGGTTATGGGCCTGGATCTTTGCCTCGGCCTGTTTCTGGCTGGTAATGTCGGTGAGTGAGGCCGTGATGCAGATGGGAACTCCTTCGCTGTTTCTGACCCGGTTTCCGGAGAACATGGTACAGAACACTGTTCCATCCCGCCTCCTGCCGATCCGCTCGCCGGTGTGCCTGCCGGTGCGGACGACTTTCTCAAACGTAGCCCGTGCCTCCTCCTCGTTCTGCCAGAGTTCCGTGACCCGCTTCCCGATCACCTCGGCGGGAGTTTCGTAGCCCCACATGGAGAGGAACGCCCGGTTGACGTAGGTCAGGCGGCCGTCGAGATCGGCGATGGTGAACGTGCTCGATGACGATGCTATCGCCATCTCCCGGACCCGTAGTTCCTGTTCGGCCTGCTTGCGTTCGGTGATGTCGATTCCCGAGCCCATCGTGCAGATCTGTCTGCCCGCTTCATCGGTGACGACGGAGAGGGCAAGCTGCATGGGGAAGGTCGATCCGTCTTTTCGCCGCGCTTTCACCTCCCCGGACCAGGCGCCGTTCCGGACGACCTCCTCTCTGATCCGGTTCATCTCTCCCGGGTCGGCCCAGAGCACCGAGATCGGCTGCCCGATGATCTCCTCCTGCTCCCACCCGTGCACGGCGAGGAAGGCACGGTTGACGTAGATGATCCTCATGTCGAGATCGGAAAGAGAGATGGCGTCGAGTGCCGACGCTATCGCCATATCCTTGACCCGCAGTTCGAGCTCGGCACGTTTCTGCTCGGTAATGTCGCGGATGGAGCAGAGCGTCCCGGTTCTCTGCCCGGAACCGTCGTTTAAGGTGCTGAGGGTCTCGTCGACGAACATGATCTCTCCATCCCTCTTCCGGTGGACGGTAACGCCGCGCCAGGCCCCGGATTCCCGGAGGGCATCCCGCGCCTCCCGTTCGTCGCCCGGGCCGATCCACTGGTAGGTGAAGAGTTCCGTCTCCAGCCGGCCGAGAGCCTCGCCCGAAGGAACGCCGTAGAGCCTTTCTGCGGCCCGGTTCGTGTAGGTGATCCGCCCTCCGGCATCGATCGCGATCACGGCGTCGTCCACCTGCGAGAGCACCCGGGCCTGGAAACGGAGCCGCTCTTCCGCCTGTTTCCGTTCGGTGACGTCGCGGCTGATCCCGAGCAGGCTCCGGACGGTGCCGTCGGCGTCAGTCATCGGAATGAGACGTGTCTCCAGCCAGACAACTCCACCGTCCACGGGCACCGGGGTCTCCTCGGTGAGGATCTCCCCTCCCGGTTCTGCTGCGGTCAGGAGCGCCGCGATCCACCTATCCGCGGTCTCGGATGGGAATATCTCCCCGATGTTCTTTCCCCGCAAGCTCTCCGGCTCCGCACCGACCAGAAGGCCGCCGGCACTGTTCACATAGAGGACATCCCCTTCCACGCCGACGAGGAAGATGACATCCGGCGCCAGTTCCGCCAGCGTCCGGTGGCGCTCCTCGCTCTCCCGGAGCGCCTGCGCCATGCGTCTCTCCTCGGTGATATCGACGGCGGTTGCGAGGATGCAGACCGGGCTCCCGGACTCGTCGGTGACGACGTTCGCGGTGATATGGGCGATAAACTCCGTTCCATCGGCCCTGCGGCCGATCAGTTCTCCGGTAGACCTGCCTCGCTCCGCGAACGTCGCAAGGACCTTCTCGACCTTCCCCGGGTCTACCCAGAACTCCGTGAGATGCCTTCCGAGGACCTCACCGGGATCGGTGACTCCGCCCATCGCAAGCAGCGCCCGGTTGACGTACGTGATGTAGCCGTTAAGGTCGGCGATGGCGATCGCGGCAAGCGACGACTCGATCGCCATCCCCCGGACCATGAGTTCTCTCTCGGCGCGCTTCCGTTCCGTGATGTCGGATTGCGTCCCCGCGATCCGGAGCGGCGTCCCGTCGCCGTCGCGCTCGACCACCCGGAGCCGGTCGAGCACGTAGACCCATTCTCCCGATGCGGACCTCATCCGAAACTCCATCGCGCAGCGGTCGCGCTCCCCGGTGGCCATCCCGGCGAGAACACCCTCCACGCGGCCGCGGTCCTCCGGGTGGACGAGCGAGAGGATCGCGGGGAGCGTGAGCAAGGATGCCCCCGGTTCGTAGCCGAGCATCGTGTAACCCCGCGGGCTGCAGAAGATCGTGCCGGTGCCGACGTCCCAGTCGATCAGCCCTTCGTTTGCCGCCGAGAGCGCGAGATTCAGCCGCTCTTCGCTCTCCTGCAGCGCCCGCTCCGCACGCCTCTGCTCGGTCACGTCGACGAGCGACATCACCGAGCGGGCCGTCCCCGGGATCAGGCCGATGGTGACCTCGACGGTGTGAAGGGTGCCGGAACAATCGATGAACATGAAGGAGTAGTTCTTCGGCGTGGCTGCGGGATCTCTCCGCCGGAGAGTATGGTATCCCATTAGCCGCCGGCGTTCGTCTTCGGAACCGATGAAATCGGTCAGCCGCTTTTTTCCGACGATCTCGGCGCGCGGGTACCCGGAGAGCCGCTCGAACTCGGTGTTCGCCACCGAGACGGTGCCGTCGCCCTCGATGAGGATCGTCGCCGTCCCGGTGTACTCGACGATCGCTTCATAATCCCTGCTGTCCGGGGCTTCCCGGAGCCGGAGCACCCACCCCTGCCCGGAAGGGGCCCGGGAGCCCGAGCAGCGATACCGCCGCTCTCCGCCCGGTCCCGGGAACCGGCACTCGAACTCCGGGATCCTGTCCCCGTCCGCAAGGTTGCTCATCGCCCCGAGCGCTTCGGCGATCTGTCCGGGTTCGCTCCCGGGCACTCCGAGCATCCGGCGGCAGGCCGTGTTCGCCCAGATTATGCCGGCGTCCTCGTCGACCACGAGAAATGCGTCTTCCATACCCTCGAGTATCCGGTAGTCCGGCTGCGCGCTGTAAATGCGGTCTGGAGGCTCGGTGTAGGTCACGTATAGGTCCTTCTGCGGTCCTGAAAAGCACCCTTAAAGTGCTTACAGAAGATGGAGGTTGTCGAAATATATTAATTTGTTCCGGTTTGTGAACCGACGGGAAAACTATTGTTCCGTGCAGCCGGGCCGGGGTAACGAGATCCCCGCCCGGAACGGCGATTCTGGAAATATTTTTTACTCCTCCGTCCCGGGGCCGGCCGGTAATCAGGTCTCCGCCTGCATCTTCCCAAGGAGGCCGACCACGTCCCGCCCTTTCCCCCGGCCCTCCGCGAGTGCGGTGGGGTGTCCCGCAATCCCGCCGTAGCGGTCCATGTCGTTTGCGATCACGTTGTCCCAGTACTCGAACCCGGTGGTGTTGAAGAAGGCGGTGAGCGCCGGAAACGCCGCATCGAAGACGTTCTCCCAGCCGAGTCCCGCGGTCGAGACGAAGATTCCCTTATGGCGGCGGATATGATCGGCCGTGTAATAGAGATCCTTTTTGATGAACTTGCGCGCCCAGAGATACTGGGCCCGGTCGATCAGCCCTTTCGCCTCCGCCGTGATCCCCATCGAGTAGATGGGGGACGCGACGACAAGGACGTCGGCGGAGGCGATCTTCTCAAACACCTCTGTGAGGTCGTCGCTGATGACGCAGACCCCTGTTTTGTGGCAGGCGTTGCACCCCCGGCACGGGGCGTAATCGAGCGGCCGGAGGACGACCTTCTTCACATCGGCTCCCGCCTCCCGGGCGCCCTCGAGCACGGCGTCGAGCAGCGTCTCGGTGTTCCCGTGCCGCCGGGGGCTGCCGGAGATGCCGAGGACTCTTATGGTCATGCCGCCCGGAGCTCCTGCAGTCGCGCGACGGTTTCTTTTGCCAGGATCTCTGCGTCGGCTCTCGCGGTGGGGTGGCGGTCGATCGCGCCTTTCTCGTCGACGCCGTTCACCATCAGGTACCTGAGATCCTTGTTTCCGATGTCGACGACGTGGAAGAAGCACTTCACCGACGGGATTGCCGCATCAAAGACGTAATCCCAGTTCTGCCCGGCGGTCGAAAGGAAGACGCCCATCCGTTTTCCTTTGCGCTCGGGCGGGACGACCGGGAGGCGGAGGACGTACTTCCGGGAGCGGAAGACCTGGGCCCGGTCGACCAGTGCCTTCGCCTGCGCGGCGAGCCCCATGCAGTAGATGGGCGAGGCGAGGACGATGCAGTCTGCCGCGACGATCCGGTCGTGGACGTAGTCCATGCAGTCCCGCTGGACGCACCGGTTGAGCGTCTCGCAGAGGTTGCACCCGCGGCAGGGCCTGATATCGACCTCGGGGACGACGATCTTCTCGACCGCCGCCCCCTCCCCCTCCATCGCCGCGAGCACCCAGTCGAGCAGGGTCTCGGAGTTGCCGTGGCGGCGGGGCGAGGTCGCAAACGCAAGGACGTCAAGGGTCATACAAGGAGTATTGTCCGGCCGGAGGCAAAAAACGTGCCGGGACTTGCTTCACTGCACCTTCTCCTGCGACAGCCCGATTGCAAGCGTATAGCAGAGGACGATCATCACGAGCATGAACGGGAACGCCGCCGTGATGGCCATCACCTGGAGGGATGCGAGGCCCCCGGTGACGAGGAGGGTGATCGCGACGGCGGAGAGGGAGAGTCCCCAGATTACCTTCTTGTAGGTCGGAACGATCAGGCTCCCCCCCGAGGTGAGCGAGCCGAGGACTACCGTCGCGGAATCCGCCGACGTGATGAAGAAGACGATCAGGACAAAGATCGCGACGGCCGAGAGGAGGCCTGCGAACGGGTAGTGTTCGAGGAACGCAAAGAGGGCGAGCGAGACGTCCGCCCCCGCGACCGCGGCGAGATCCGCTCCCCGGTCGAGTTCGAGGTGCAGCGCCGATCCCCCGAAGACCGCAAACCAGACGAAGGTAAAAAGGGTCGGGACGGTGAGGACGGTCAGGACGAACTCCCGGATCGTCCGGCCCCGGGAGATCCGCGCGACGAAGAGCCCCACGAACGGCGACCACGAGATCCACCATGCCCAGTAAAAGACCGTCCAGTCCCTGCTCCAGTCGAACCCTGCAAACGGGTAGGACTGGAGGCTCAGGTCGATGATGTTGTTGACGTAGCCGCCGAAGGTGGAGGTGAAGACGTTGAAGACGTAAGGGGTCGATCCGAGGGCGAGGACAATGAGGAGCAGGGCCGTTGCCAGGACGATGTTGAGCTTCGAGAGGACCTGGACGCCTTTCTCCACCCCGAGGATCGCGGACGCCATGAACAGCGCCGTCGCGACGACGACGATCCCGATGGTGACGGAGATCGCGGAAGAGAGCCCGTAGAGGTGGGTGAGCCCGCTGTGGATCTGGAGAGCGCCGAACCCGAGCGACGTCGCGGTCCCGAAGACCGTTGCAAAGACCGCGAGCACGTCCACCATCTTCCCGGCGGGCCCGTAGATCCGCTCGCCGAGGACCGGGTAGAAGCAGGAGCTGATCAGGGCCGGCATCCCGCGCCGGAACGAGAAGTAGGCGATGGAGAGGCTGACGATCGTGTAGATCGCCCACGGGTGGATCCCCCAGTGGAAGAACGAGTAGCGCATGGCGAACGCTGCGGCGTCGGGGGATGCGGTGTTTATGAAGGGGGGCGGCTGGAGAAAGTGGACGAGCGGTTCGGAGACCCCCCAGAAGAGGAGGCCGATCCCCATCCCGGCGGCAAAGAGCATTGCGACCCAGCCGAAGAATCCGTACTGGGGTTTCTCGGCGTCGTAGCCGAGTTTGATCGTCCCGTATCTGGAGAGCGCGAGGACTAAAGCGAAGATGAGAAAGAAAAAGACCGAGATGAGGTAGAGCCAGCTGCAGTGGTCGAGGATTGCGGAGTGAACCGCAGACGAGGCCGCGTCAAGGAGGTCGGGCCTTGCGATCCCGAAGCCTATGAAGAAGAGGACGATCCCGGCGGAGAGGAGAAATACCCCTTCCTTTCTGAGATACTCACGAAGCATTGCGGCTCCCCGGTTGCGGCACCAGGAATATCGAAGCACTCGATCCGGTCACGATCCGCTCCGCCGTATCTCCCATCGGGGCGGAGAGAAACGCCGGGCTCTTCCTCCCGAGGACGACGACGTCGGCTTCGATCTGGTCCGAGACGTACAGCACCTGTCCGGCGGGATCCCCGATCCTCTGTTCAAGGGTGACCCGCTCGAAGTACGGGCGGAGTTCTTCCGCAACCGCGTGCAGTTTCCCGTCGACGGCCTCACGCCGGACCCGTTCCGCCAGCGGATCGGCCATCCTTCCCCTGACGTGGAGGAGGTGGCACCAGGCGCCCGCGAACTCCATCACGTAGGGGAGCAGGCGGTTCGATGTCTCGTCGAGGTTGGTCGCATAGAGCACTTTCAGGTCCCTGCGGTCGAGTTCCGCACCGTCGCCCGGCAGGCGGGGCCGGACCTTATGGACGAATACCGGAACGTCCGCAAGGCGGAGGAGGTCACGCGAGACGCTTCCAAGGATCATCGTCTCGATATGCCAGCGGCGCTTTGCTTTCATGTAGATGCCGTCGAAACCTTCGAGGAGCGCCGCTTCCGCGATTGCCGAGGCGATATGGCCGTTCCCCGTCTTTGCTTCCACGGTGAGCCCCGTCTCTTCGAGCGCCTCCGATAACAGCGTGAGCCACGAGAGGTCGGCTCCCCGGAAGAACGAGCCGGGTTCGTTCACGTGGTAGAGGCAGATCGCGCTGGCCCCGAGACTCCTGAGGATTCTTCCGATCTTCATCAGCTCTTCGGGTCTCTCGCCGTAGGCAACCGGAACCAGCGTCTTCTCAAACATCCGCGGGACACCTCACAGGGAAAACGCCGGGACGGCGCCCGGCAAATCCCGAATACGGGTAATATCGGAGTTTCGGCCTCATTAATGCACCGAAGTCGATCCCGGGCCTGTCCGCTGCCGCCGGCTCCCGAATCTTCTGTGCCTCGCCGCACCGGATGAGCGGCCGCGGCCGCTTCCCCGTCTGAGAAAAAAGAGGGTTTTTCAGAGTTTTTTGAAGCAGAGGTACCAGTCTTTGCACTCGTAGCCTTCCTGCATCCGCTTCTCGATCTCTTCGGGGGTCCTTGGCGCCGGGACGATCACCTTCTCCCCCGGCTCCCAGTTCGCCGGCGTCGCGACGCCGTGCTCGTCCGAGGTCCGGAGGGCTTTCGTGAGCCTCAGGATCTCGGGCATGGAGCGGCCGTTGGAGATCGGGTAATACAGCATGGCGCGCATGACGCCCTTATCGTCGATAAAAAAGACCGTCCTGATGGTCGAGGTGCTGCTCTGGCCGGGATGGATCATCCCGTAGCGCCGGGCGACCTTCATGTCGAGGTCGGCGATGATGGGGAACGGGATCTCGACGCCCATCTTCTCCTTGATGTTTCGAACCCACGCAAGGTGCGAGTGGACGCTGTCGATCGAGAGGCCGACGAGCTGGACGTTCAGTTCCTTGAGTTCGTCGGCGATGCCGGCGAACGCCATGAACTCCGTGGTGCAGACCGGCGTCAACTACCCCGCCCTAACGGACGGGGCTTGCAACCGGGATCGGATTCAGATCACAGGGCTGCAATTTGATCTGTGCGAAGGTTGGCGGTTGAAAAGCAGCCCTTATTCGCACCGGCCGGTTGACGCGGCCACTACTGATTATCCGTGCGACCACGGAATCACCAGCTACTTTCCGTAAATGGTTGAGCGCGCCGTTCACGTCGGCGTTGATCAGGGTCCCCGTGGCACTCTGGTACAGTCCCCGCTTGACCCGGCGGGTCCTCCCATAGGGGGGTTTCCGGATCGGGTCGAGCGCGAGAGCGTCCACCTGCGAGGTGTATGCCTCCGAGTGGGTATCATCGAACCGGACGCCGAGCACCTCGCACTTGCTCTTCAACTTCTGCCGGAACTTGTGGAAGGGGATCTGGACGAAGTTCTGGTTGCCCCGCTTGCCGTGGTTGATCTTGTCCTTGATTCCATCCCAGCGAGGGAGCACGATGGTGCCGATCTTCCGCTCGACGGCGTACCGCACGATCCAGGTCACGTACCGATTCATTGCTTCATGGATCTTGCAGTCCCGCTTCACCAGCAATCGCGCCTGCCGGGTCGTGATCCTCTGAATCTCCTGCTTGTCCTTGATGCTCTGCAACCCTGCAGTCTCTTTGTTGTACCACCGGTTAATCGATTTGAGGTACTTCCCGTCAAGGATGACGGCAGTCCCGGTGGCAGATTCAACCATCGTCGCAAAGTTATTGAGCCCGAGGTCGATAGCGAGGTACTGGTTCGGGTCAAGGTCTTTGGGCCGGGAGGGAATGGAATAACAGAACTCGATCTTGTAGACGATCCCGTTGTTGACAGGGAGGATCGTGACCTCCCGGATCTGGTGAGGCCTGATGCACGGCGGGATCGGGAACGTCAGCTCCTTCCCGGTCAGGCCATACTGTTTTCGAAACTTGAGGGAAATCCCGAGCGTGACGAACCCGTTGCGGATCATCAGGTGTGCCCGGGGGTACGCCATTTTGTACCGCCCGTCTTTGGGGAGGTATTTCGGAGACCCGGGATGGTGTTCCAGCTCCCCGGCGGCATACCGCTTGAGCAGCGCAAAGTAACTCTTGTATGCCTCTTCCACTGATCGAAGGGTCTGCTGGGCGACATCGTTGTGCAACAGACTGAAGTTCTCGTTCGGCTTGGATAGGGCGTAGTTGCAGAGGTCTTTGTGGGGGAACGTCTTCTTCCGGGTAAACGGGAGGTACGACCCTACGAGGATCTCGACCTTTGAAATCAGATCCGGGCGAAGCGCCTGCATCGCACGTAGGTTCTCCTGATAGGTTACGTAGTGCTGCCGGGCGTTGTACACCCCGACGTTGTACATGCTCTTAGCGTGGTACGCGAGCAGGTCGAGGATCCGGTACGCCATCTTGGAAGGGTGCAGGTAATTGCTGACCACTCGCAGAGCCATTCGGTATATGCTCTGTTGCCCCCCGTCATTAAGAGTAGCCGCACGGGGCGAAAGTGCAACCCTTTTAGGGGCAATTCCCCCCCGCTTGCGCAGGGGGCCTCCTTGCCCCAGAAAGATGAAGTCGGCCGGGTGGGAGAAGAGGATGACCCGCTGGCCCCGGAGATCGGAGAGTTTCATCGGCGCATGTGTGGTCCCCGCCTCGAAATCGGGCGCTTTCTCACCGATGGCCGGCAGGTTGAACACCTCTTCAGGTAGCATACGAGGTTGTCCCAAAACACTTTTGCCGGGAGGGGGACACCCATTCGAAACTCATCGAGTTTCTCACGCTCGCTGCGTTCGCGCTTCGCACCTATCGGTGCTCATGCTCCGTTCCTCGCACCTGACAGTGCTCAAACTCCCGCCCTTCGGCCAGTCGTTCCTATCGGAACATCACAACTAGCACCATATGGTGCGAACCCAGGGAAATGGCCGTTCCCCCATTCCGAACTCTGTTATGACTCAAGTGGTGGAAATCTTGTACACAGATGTTCCGATCAAATTACAGCAAAGGTTTACAGACCCTTTTGGGACGACCTCTACTTCACTTTCGCGGGCGGTTGCCCAGGTACTCCTCGAGGGCGGTCTTGCCGTGGACGTAGGCCGGCATCCCCGCGAGCAGGAACGCGACCCGGAGCCCCTCCTCGATCTCCTCCTTCGATACGCCGAGGCTCCCGGCACCGGCCATCTGCGCCCGGACGGCGTGCCCGTCCCGGAGTGCGGCGGCAATCGCGATCGCGATGATCTTCTTCGTCTGTTTCGAGAGGGCGCCGTCGGCCCAGATCATCTGGTCGAGGCCCATGACGCTGGCGTAGAGGTCGGGGTCCGTCTCCTTGAGTTCCTTGAAGATCACGGGGACCTTCCCGATCTTCTCTTCCAGGTGCTTCTCTTCCATCTCAGTTCACTCCTCGAGCACCATCGCCTCACCGCAGCAGACCAGTTCGCCGCCGCCGGCTTCCAGCACCTGGACCACGTTTCCGCAGATCTCGCAGTGGTAGACCTGCCCTTTTGCCGATACGTTCACCATTCTTCTCACCTCAGTGGTTCTCCGGTTTCTTCTTCCTTTCAGGGGGATTCATGACATCCTCAGGCGTCTTGATGTCCGGCCTGATGTGCGTCATCGGGAAGCAGTTATACATCTCGCAGGCGCAGGTCGGGCATTTGACGAGATCCTCATCGGTGCTGCCGATCCGGATCTCCCGGCCGCAGTCGATGCAGATGAACCGGCCGGGGCCGGGCTTCTCTCCAGCCTTCGCTGTCTTTCTGGTCTCTGGTTCGGCCATAGATTGTCACCAGAGCGGTAATTGCCTCACAAGATATTTAGCAGTTCCCCCCCGTCCCCGGGTACCCGCATCATATTAATAGGGGCGTGCGCAACCCTGCACCATGCCAAAGAAGGTTGTCGCGCTGCTCGGAAGCCCCATTCTCGACGGGAACACCGCCCGCCTCCTCGACGAGGCTATCCGGGGTGCAGAGGAGGCCGGGTGCGAGGTCGAGAAGATTGAGGTCGCGCACATGGACGTTCTGCCCTGTATGGAGTTCTTCCAGTGCAAGGGGAGCGAAACCTGCCTGATCCAGGACGGGATGGAAGAGTTCTACAGGAAGTTTCGCGAGATGGACGGCCTGATCATCGCCACCCCGGTGATGACGATGGGCATCCCCGGAAGGCTCAAGTCCTTCATCGACCGGTTCCAGGTCTTTTACATGGCCAAGTACCATCGCGGGCAGTCCTTCATCACCCCGGAACGGCGGAAAAAGCGGAAGATGCTCTTCATATCGATCGCGGGGATGAACATCCCGAACGTCTTTGAGGGTGTGAAGATGACCGCCCGGGCGTTCGGGGAGATCATCGACTGCCCGTACTGGGACGAGGTGCTCCAGAACGATATGGACACCGTCCAGGATATCACGACGCGGCCGGAGGTGATGGAGGCGGCGTACCGGAAGGGCTACGAACTCGGGCAGCTTCTAGGGTGATTCTTCGGGCTCGATGTGGACGACGACCTCGGCGAGCCCCGGCACCGTCTCTTTGAGCCGCCGCTCCACCTCGTCGGAGATCTCGTGGGCCTGGGAGACCGGGAGGGCCGGGTCGACGACGAGGTGGATGTCGGCAAGGATCTCGCCCGGCTTTCCCCGGCACCGGAAGTCGTGGTACCCGGCAACCCCGGGGGTATCCATCACCACCGCCCGGACGAGCGCCGGGTCGCAGGGGAGGTTCATCGTGTCGGTGAGGACCTCTGCCGCGTCGTAGAGGATCCCGATTCCCATCCTCGCGATGAGGAGGCCGATGGCAAACGCGATGACCGGGTCGGCCTGGGGGTAGCCGAGCCTGACGGCGAGAAACCCCCCGAGGACGGCCAGGGAGACGAAGACGTCGCTTCGGGTGTGCTGGGAGTCGGCGACCAGGATCTGGCTCCGGTATTCTTCGCCCTTTCGACGTTCGTAGGTGGAGACGGCGAGGTTGATGACGAGCGTTCCGACCATGACCCCGACGGTGACCGCGGTGATATCGGGCACGACGGGTTCGACGAGCCGCCGGTAGCCTTCGTAGAGGATCCCGGCGGCGGTCAGGAGGAGCATCGCCCCGATGACCAGGGTGCCGAGCGTCTCGATCTTGCCGTGGCCGTAGGGGTGCTCCGGGTCGGGGGGCTTTCCCGCGAAGTAGAGGGCGATTATCCCGACGACGTTCGAGAAGGAGTCGAACCCCGAGTGAAGGGCGTCCGCTACCATGCTCACCGACCCGGCAAGGAGGCCGAAGACCACTTTTGCGAGGGCGACGGAGAGGTTCAAGGCGAGGACGATGATGAAGATCCGCTGCACCCGGACTCGTGCCTCGAACCTCCGGTGCTCGAACTCCATTCCCGGTGGAACATCGTTCTCCGGTGCTCCAGCTCCGGCCCTTTCCATGCAACAGGTGGTGGTGCTCCGGCGGCATAGGGTTTCCGGGGGGAGAAGGTGAAAGATTTAATAAGGCCGTCCCGCAATCATTCATCCATGCCGACTGATGAGAACGCTCAGAATGCGTACGCCGGGGAGTCCCAGGCGAACAGGAAGTACTCGGTCTTTGCAGAGAAGGCAGCCGCAGAGGGTTACCCGACCGTGGCAAAGCTCTTCCGGGCGGCAAGCGAAGCGGAAGCCGTCCACGCAAAACGTCTCCTCTTCATCATGAACGCCGTCGGGAGCACCGCGGAGAACCTCAAAGGTGCAATGGAGGGGGAGAACTACGAGTTCATGGAGATGTATCCGGCGTTCGTCGCCGAGGCGAAGAAAGAGCGGAAGAACGAGGCTTCGATCGTCTTTACCCACGCGATGAAGGCGGAAGAGGTGCACGCGAACCTCTACCTCCAGGCACTCGAGGCCGTCCGGGATGGAAAAGACCTCGACGCGGAGAAGGTCTTCCTCTGTCCGGTCTGCGGCAACGTCGAACTCGGGGAGCCGCCGGAGAAGTGCCCAATCTGCGGGGTTCCGGCGCGGATGTTCCGTGAAGTTCAGTAATATTCCTTTTTTCGGCCCGGTCCGGGCACGTCGGCGCCTGCTCCGCTTCGTCCCCAGATGTTAAATAGGGGCCCCGAGATATCCCCCTTCATGGCAGGTGTGAAGATCTACACGACGGAGAACTGCCCCTACTGCCGGATGGTCCGGGCGTTCCTCAGGAAACACGGCGTCGAATTCGAGGTTGTCGACGTAGGAAAGGACCGCGAGGCGGCCCGGGAGATGATCCGGCTCTCGGGGCAGCGGGGGGTGCCGGTCACGGTCTTTGGCGACGAGGTGATCGTCGGGTTCGACGCAAAGAGGCTCCGGGAACTCTTCGGGGCGCCGGCGGCGGGCGGAGTCTACGACGTGGTCATCGTGGGCGCCGGGCCGGCAGGACTGACGGCCGGGGTTTATTGTGCCCGGAAACTGATGAAGACCGCTATACTAACCGAGAATGTCGGCGGTCAGGCGTCATGGAGCTGGACGGTCGAGAACTACATGGGGTTTACGATGATCAGAGGGGAGGACCTTATCCATAAGTTCGAAGAGCAGATCCGGGGGTTCCACGTCCACCTCGAGCTCGACAGCGTCGAGGGTATCCATAGAGAGGACGACGCTTTCGTTGTCCGGACCGCCTCGGAGAACACGTTCCGTTGCCGGGCGGTCATCCTTGCTCCCGGGAAAGAGCCCCGGACCCTGGGGCTCCCGGGCGAGGACCGGCTGATAGGGAGGGGTATCTCCATCTGCGCGACCTGCGACGCTCCGCTCTTCCATGACAGGCCGGTAGCCGTCGTCGGCGGCGGGAACGCGGCCATCCAGACCGCGATCGAGATGACGAAGATCGCGAGTTCCGTGGCGATGATCGTCCGTAGCGATCTCCGGTGCGACGAGGTCTACATCGCCCGGGCGAAGGACCTCGGCGTGCGGATCTACCTCCGCCACGAGGTGGCGGCCCTCCACGGCGAAGATTCCCTGACCGGGATCACGATCCGCGACCGGGATACCGGTCGGGAGACGTCCCTCGACGTGGCGGGGCTCTTCCTCGCGATCGGGCTCGTGCCGAATACGGGGTTCCTCGGGGACCTGGTGGCGCTGAACGAGCAGGGCGAGATCGATATCGACGAGAACTGCCACACGAGCGTCGCGGGGGTCTTTGCGGCCGGGGACGCGACCTGTGTTCGGGCCAAGCAGATCATCGTCGCCGCCGGCGAGGGGGCGAAGGCGGCGATCGAGGCGCACGACTACCTCCTGAGCGAGGAGGCGAAAGAGCGGGTTGTCGCCGCGTAAGACCGGCCTATACCCGGATCCCTTCGGCCAGCGCCCGGAGGACGAAGGGGTTGGCGTCCCGGGTCAGGCCGGCGAACTCTTCGTCGGTGTAGCAGAGCGGTTCGACCGGGAGATCGGTGAGATCGAGGATGGCCGCCGCCCGCTTGTGGTGCCGTTCGGGGAAGTCTCCGACGACGATCAGGTCGACATCGCTCCCCTCGTGGAAGTCCCCGCGGGCGAACGAGCCGTAGAGGATGACGGCACTCACGCGCCGGCGCGACCGTATCTCGCGGGCGAGGTCCCGGACCTGCTCCATCACCCGGAGAGCGACCGCCTCGCGGCACTGCAGATCGAATCCGCATGCTCGATGCATTCTTCGGCATCCTCCCTGTCATAGTATTCCGACGGTGTCAGGTTTCCCACGATGCTGTCCGGATATCGGGTCGTGATGTAAGCGGCATCGAGTGCCTTGGCTTCGCCCTTCAGCGCCAGAAACGAGGGTTCGGAGCTACCGATCTCCCGGATCAGTTCGTAGACCGAATGCGTCAGGATCTTCCGGAACCCCCTGGCATACAGCAGGGCTTTCAGGGATTTCTCTGCGCTCTGCTGTGCCTGGAAGCAGGCCCACTCGAAATCTCCCGACCGGCAGCTGTTCCTTGCACTGACGAGGTCCCGCTCCCCCTGCCGCAACCACCGCTCCGCTTCCCGTATGTTCGCATCCATGGTATCTGCCCGATGGTTACCAACAGTTGGCGCTCCCGGGATATAAGTGCGCCGCGGCGCTCCCTCTGGCTGACAGGTGAAGATGCGGACGCACCCGATCCGTGCGACCTGCCCCGGCACCTCCAGGTTGGGGATGTTCCGACGTTCCGTGATGGGCAGGCACGGTACGACCCTTCTTGAATTACGCTGAGTGCAGTGCACCTCTCTGAAAGC
>NZ_DAFZ01000121.1 GCF_002498065.1 Methanoculleus sp. UBA208
GGGGCTGACGGGGAGGGGGGAGCATCCCCCCTCCCCTGTCCCCCCCCTCATGGCGATATCCCCTCGGAATCCGTGTCTGGGATGCAATCGATGACTCGCCTGAGAGGGTTTCAACATGCCCCAGGTTTCTCAAGATCTTGTCTTCACACCTAACGGTGCTCGAGCACCGTCAGGTGCGAAATGCGACGGACGAGACGTCCGAAGTTTGAGAATAACGAAGTTCTTCGAGAACGCGAAGCCGCGAAGAGAAGGTGTGGCACACACTGTGGGGCTTACCACCCATCAACGATGACGGTGGTTGTCCCGTCCCGGTCGATGTGAACCAGGTGCCTTTGAACCCCAGTCTCCCCCGGGCTGCGAACGGCCTCGCACGTGTCAGGCAGTCGTCCCCGTGGGAACCCTCGAGAAGACCTCGAGGTTTCTGCTTCCCATCTTCCCGTCCCGCAGGAAGTAGTACTCAAGCAGTCTGTCCTTGTTCTCCTCGTAGGAGAACCAGTAGTTCAGCCGATAGGTCTCCTTTGCGTAGCCCTCCAGGGTTGGGGAGGTGTCGCCGTCGTGGGTGATCACGACGTCGAAATCCCCCCCGTATATCGTCGATTCACTCACTTTCTGGCTGTAGTAGGCGAGTTTTGAGGCGCGGTCGCCCCGGTAGTACCAGGGCAGCGGCCAGTAGGAGTCGGTCGCGACCGCTACCTTATCCGCAGCGTCGATCTTCGCGAAGACCTCCCGCAGGTCTTCGGAGTTCTGCACCTGCACGATGGGCTCGTTGATGTCTGCCGGGGTGAACACCACGTGGAACGTCATGGCAACCAGGAAGATGCTTGCCACGACGGCGATGACTGCCTTCTTCGTGGTCATCATATAGACCGCGACGAAGATCATGGGCAGGAGCTGGTGGAGGATCAGCCACGGCACCTTCTCGCCGATGTAGGCGTAGGCCACAAGGGAGAGAAGCATCCAGAAGATGGTGAACCGTGCAAACTCCTTCTGCCGGTCGATCGGCAGGAGCTCCCCGCCGCCCGAAAGGATCTCGCGGAGCCGGTCTTTGAAGCCCAATGTCCGCTCGACGGGTGGGGCTTCAACCTCCCGGGCTGCCTCTACTTCTGTCTCTTCGCCTTCCCCGGGGCTCTCCACATGGCCGGTCCTCTTCTCCCTCCAGCGGGAGACGATGCCGGGGATGTCGACGAACTGGAGGACCCCGACCACGGCGAGGATCAGGATCGGCACCTCGTAGAGGAGGAAGAGCAGGATGTAGAAGTACGGCGGCCCCCCGAGGCGCTGTGCCTGGTGCATCGATGTCCAGTGCTCGATAGCCCGGAGCCACCCGTCCATGAGCACTTCCGGATGAGCGCCGAAGGAGGAGTAGAGGACCGCCATGATCCCGACCGCGACGAGGGCGCCGAGCGCGAGATCCCTGACCCCGCTGGCCGGGAGCCGGACCTTTCTCGTCCAGATCAGGTAGAGGGGGTACGCCCCGAAGATCAGGACGACGATCGGCATGTTCTCCTTTGCGGTCATCCCGAACCCGATCGCCGCCCCGGCGATGAGTGCGTACTGCACCTTCTGCCGCTCGAAGTAGTAGAGGAGGGCGACAAGGAGCAACATCGTAAAGAAGGCGATGAAGATGTCGTTCCTGAGAAACCGCGAGAAGTAGACCATGTTCGGCGACACGGCGAGGAAGAGCGCTGCTACAAGGGCCTGCTTCTTATCGAGATAGCCGAGCCGGTAGATCGGGTAGACCAGCGGGACAAGCAGGGTGCCGAGCAGTGCCGGGAGAAGCCGGCCCACGAAGTCGGAGTCTCCGAGAAACGAGAAGACCCCGGCCGTTACGTAATAGAGAAACGGTCCGTGGTACATGGGGTCGTAGGTATAGACCCCCTCGGTCAGGAGCCGATAGGAGAACCACGCGTGAATAGCCTCGTCGTGGTGAAATAACTTTAAGTCGAGCGAGTAAAAACGGAGAGCAATTGTGACCAGAAGTATGAGGAGAAAAAACCCCTCGAATGAGAGCAGTCGTTCACGGACTCCTGCCGCGAACACGGCGGCCTTCACGCCGCACCCACCTCAACTCTCCAGCACAATCTCAATGCCGATGTCTTTCGGAACCTGAATGCGCATCAGCTGGCGTAGCGCACGCTCGTCGGCATCGATGTCGATGAGCCTCTTGTGCACCCGCATCTGCCAGCGATCCCAGGTTGCGGTACCTTCGCCGTCAGGGCTCTTCCTGGTGGGGACCACGAGTTTCTTCGTGGGCAGCGGGATCGGACCTGCCAGATTGACGCCGGTACGCTCTGCTATCTCTTTGATCCGGTCGCAGACCATCTCGATTTTTTCGAAGTCAGTTCCGGAAAGACGTATTCTGGCCTTCTGCATGTTTAACCACCAAAAAATTATAGGTACCTTCTTATCTCATCTGCTTGGGCGTGATGTCCATGCACACGCCTGCCGCAATGGTGGATCCCATATCACGGACAGCGAACCGGCCGAGCTGCGGGATCTCTTTGACCTTCTCGATGACCATGGGCTGGGTGGGCCTGATCTTGACGATAGCGGCGTCGCCGGTCTTGAGGAACGTGGGGTTCTCTTCCTTGACCTGGCCGGTACGGGGGTCGAGCTTCTTCTGGATCTCGACGAAGGAGCATGCGATCTGGGCGGTGTGGCAGTGGAAGACCGGGGTGTAGCCGACGGTCAGGGCGCTGGGGTGGTGGAGCACGACTACCTGCGCGATGAACTCCTCTGCAACGGTCGGGGGCACGTCGGCGGGACCGCAGACGTCACCGCGGCGGATGTCGCCCTTGCCGATACCACGGACGTTGAACCCGACGTTGTCGCCCGGAGCCGCCTGCGGGATCTCCTCGTGGTGCATCTCGATGGACTTGACCTCACCCTCTTTGTTCGCGGGCATGAAGCTGACCTTCATTCCCTTCTTCATGATGCCGGTCTCGACACGCCCGACGGGCACGGTTCCGATACCGGAGATAGAGTAGACGTCCTGGATGGGGAGACGCATGGGCAGGTTCGTGGGTTTCTCGGGTTCGCTGAGCGCGTTGAGTGCGGCGAGTACCGTCGGTCCCTTGTACCAGGGGGTGTTCTCGCTGAGTTTGGTGACGTTGTCCCCAACGAACGCGCTCATCGGGATGAAACTGATGTCGTCGGGCTTGTAGCCGACCATCTTGAGCAGCTGGGAGAGCTGTTCCTTGACCTCGTTGTAGCGCTTCTCGTCGTACTTGGCGGCATCCATCTTGTTGATGCCGATGATCAGCTGGTTGATGCCGAGCGTACGGGACAGGAAGACGTGCTCCTTGGTCTGCTCCATCACGCCGTCGGGTGCGGCGACGACCAGCAGTGCGGCGTCTGCCTGGGATGCGCCCGTGATCATGTTCTTGACGAAGTCACGGTGGCCGGGGCAGTCCACGACGGTGAAGTAGTACTTGTCGGTGTCGAACCGCTTGTGGGCGATATCGATGGTGATACCACGCTCACGCTCTTCCTTGAGGCTGTCCATGACCCAGGCGAACTCGAACGAGCCCTTGCCCTTGGATTCGGCCTCCTTCCTGTACGACTCGATGATGTGGGGCGCTACGGCTCCAGTCTCAAAGAGCAACCGGCCGACGGTAGTAGACTTACCGTGGTCGATGTGTCCGATTACTGCTAAATTCATGTGGGGCTTTTCAACTGCCATAGATAGTATCCTCCACTCAAATAGGCCTGTCAGCTCGAACAGCCTGCTTATGCGAGTAACTTATACGTATGACGTCCTCCATATAAAGCATTTCTATGCGCGCCAATAGCGTGCATTTCCTAAATGCCCCGGTTAATCGACAGAATCTTATTCTTCGGAAATCTACGTTCCTCGTACCATGAAGGTACTTGAGTTTCACCGCGATGATACGAAGGACCGGGTGACGGTAGCGTGCGCAGATCGTGAGGTGTCGGTCCACTCCCACTGCGGCTACTGCCGGCACTGTGCGGGTGTCCGGGTGGGCAGGCGGACGATCCCGACACCGCAGCGTCAGGCTCTCTCCGGTGTCCGGCAGGGTGCAAACCCGGACGAGAATCTGCTGAACGCCGCCATCATGTTCAACACCCTCGTCCGGGACGGCACCGCTATCGAGTGCGAGGACGACGCAGGCGAAGGGTTCTCTTCGATGTACCGCCGCTAATTGTCGGTGTCCGTCCTTCACGGGGCGGCTATCGATTTTGGGCCGCCTCCGCCGCCGGTTTATCGGATTTTATCTTTACTACTCCGCCACCGGCGTTTCCGGCCCGAACTCTTTTCGGATCCCCTCCGCGAACTTTTCATACCCGATCTCGTCCATCTGGTCGGCAAGAGGCCTGCCGCTCCAGGCGGTGCGGTAGACCCAGTAGACGATGCGATCGACAACTTCGATGACCTCCCCTTCGGTCTCGACGGTGACGAGTTCCTTTCCTGCGACGGGAGAGGCTCCGCGCCGCCCCCCGACCGTGATCTGGTAATGGGCATACTCGGATTTCAGGAGGTGATAGGGGCAGGAGTGGATGCAGATGCCGCACTGGACGCACTTGCTCTCGTCGAGAACCGATATGCCGTTCTTCAGCGCTATGGCGCACTGCTTGCAGTACTCCACGCAGGTGCCGCATCCCGTGCAGAGTCCCGGAACACGCAGCGGCCTGATCCTGCCGACGATCCCGATGTCGTTCAAGAGCGGGCTGTTGCACATGTAGGTGCAGCCGGATATGGCAATGCGGAGCCGTATCGGAAGCTCCTTCCCGAAGACCCGTTCGTCGATCTTCCGGGCGAGGTCGATCGTCTCGCAGTTGGCGTATTTGCACCGTTCCGTGCCCGGGCAGGCCATGATGTTGACAACTTCGTTGTATTCCGCCCCGATGGGTGTCCCGTTCTTCTCGAGGGCTCTGGCTATCTTCTTGAGGTTATCGGGGTTCACGTGCGGGATCTCCGCTGCCTGGCGCATGGTGAGGTGGAGTGAACCATCCCCGAACTTTTCGCTGATTTTAGCGAGCTGCTTGACCTGGGCTGCGGAGAGAACCCCTGCCGGAACCCGCACCCGTACTGTCGCATAGTCTGCGTTCCGCTCGGTGATGATCCCTCCCCGGGAGTGGAGGGTAGGGTCTTGCATCATTCTACAGTAGTAGCGGTCGCCGGGATGAAAAAGGTGATTATGCGAGAGCAAGGACGATGATGATTCCCGCCCGGACCATCTCGTTTGTGGCGCCGACGACGTCGCCGTTGACGCCGCCAAAGAGGCGCCGGGAGAGGAGCAGCATCAGTGCGGCGATGGCTGCCGTGGCCGCGATGGCGAGGGCGACACTCGCCCGGGGCACCGGCAACAGGAAGAGCGGCAGCGTGAGCAGGGTGGCCGGGACAAGGAACCACGGTTTTGCAAACCCATGAAGATAGGAGTGGATCCCCTCCCGGAACGGCGCGCCGAGCGTGGTGAGCCAGGACATCCCGGCCTTCGCGCAGACCTCGGCGATGAGGATGGCTGCCGGGAGATGTGCGGTGCTCTGGAGGCCGGCAAACGCAAGGAGCGTGACGACGATGCCCGCCGCGACGGCGCCGGCCCCGGTGGTCCGGTCGGTCATGGCCGCGATCCTCTTCTCCCGGCTCCCGTGGGCCATGAGCCCGTCGCCGAAGTCCAGCAGGCCGTCGAAGTGGTTGCACCCGGAGAGAAGGAGCGCCGCCGCGAGGGCGACGGCCGCGCCCACCGCCGGGGATGCTATCCAGTACGTGATGCCGGCCGCTATCCCGCCGATGACGTACCCGGCGAGCGGGTAGAGGTAGGAGCGGCGGGCGAAGTGCTCGAAGTCGGCCGGCCTCCCGAGGGGGAGCGAGGTGCAGAACTGGAGGAGGGCGATGACGGACTTCACATGGATCCCATCGACTCGCTGTAGAGGCGCGACGTGCATCCCGCGATCAGCCCGGCGACGGCGTCGTCAAGGAACGGCCCGAGTTCCTTTAAGATCCCCGGCTTCTTCTGGTCGTAGCGGGTGAACTCGAACCGGGCGTAGGTCCCCCCGATCACCTCGGCGATGGCCATCCCGATGATCTCGTCGGAGAGCAGGAAGACCGGGTCGTCGGCGATCTCGGAATCTTTCCGCTTCAGGTAGAGTTCATCCTCGAGCAGGACGGCGCCGAGGAGAAGCGACGATATGTTCGGGTCCATGAGTGCTTTCCCGATCTTCTCGTCAAGCCTGCGCGCGGCCTCGTCCGCCCCTATCCCGTGGGGGACGTAGAGTTCCATCGCGGCGGCGACGATATCCCTCCTTGCGATGCCCTTCTCTTCCAGCCTGCGCTCTATCTCGAACATTGTTGGAGTATTGGGGGCGGGAGGTATTTTGGCGTTTGTGTTTAACGATGCTCGGAGAAGACCGAAGGTCTTCGAGGTGTGAGCGTAGCGAGCATGAG
>NZ_DAFZ01000105.1:0-1202 GCF_002498065.1 Methanoculleus sp. UBA208
TCCACAAGAAGTTCGCCGACGCCTGGGGCTTCCCCGACGGTATCTGCGAGCCGAAGAACGGCTACGAGGTCACCGTCATGATGGACGTCCTGACCGACAACCCCGGCGAACTCAAGGCGATGTACATCATGGGCGAGAACCCGATGCTCTCCGACCCGGACCTGACCCACGTAAAGCACGCCATCGAGAACCTGGAATTCCTGGTGGTCCAGGACATCTTCCTGACCGAGACCGCCGAACTCGCCGACGTCGTGCTGCCTGCGGCATGTTACGCGGAGCGCGACGGCACCCAGACCAGCACCGAGCGGCGCGTCCAGATGTGGCGCAAGGCCCAGGACCCGCCGGGCGAGGCGAAGGTCGACTGGCAGATCATCAGTGAGCTCGCCGCAAAGATGGGCTACGCCGACCAGTTCCCCTACCAGAGCGCCGAGGAGATCTTCAACGAGATCGCGAAGGTCACCCCGTCCTACGCCGGAATGAACTACGAGCGGTTGAGCAGGCCCGAAGCACTCCACTGGCCGTGCCCCGCCGCCGACCACCCCGGCACCCCGATCCTCCACCGCGAGAAGTTCGCCCACCCCGACGGCATGGGTGTCTTTGCCCCCATCGAGTGGAAACCGCCGGCGGAAGTCCCCGATGCGGAGTATCCGTTCGTGCTCACGACTGGCCGTGTCCTCTGGCACTGGCACACCGGCACGATGACTCGCCGGTCTGCAACGCTTGATGCGGAAGTCCCGACCGGCTGGATCGAGATCAACCCCGAGGACGCGAAGGCACTCGGCATCACGGACAAGGAAATGATCCGTGCCATCACCCGCCGTGGGTCCGTCGACGTCCCCGCGAGGGTGACCAAAGATATCATGAAGGGTGTCATGTTCATGCCGTTCCACTTCAAGGAATGTGCCGCGAACATCCTGACGAACAACGCACTCGATCCCGTAGCAAAGATCCCGGAGTTCAAGGCCTGTGCTGTGAAGGTCGAGAAGATTACGGAGGCCTGAAGATGGCTGCAATTGGCGATATGTTCTACACATGGGCGGCAGACGCCGATGTGCTGAAGAAGGGAGAGTGCGGCGGTGCGATCACCGCCCTGCAGCAGTATGCCCTTAAGTCCGGCATGGTGGACGCTGTCCTTGCCGTCAAGAAGGGGGCGGACCTCTACGACGCGGTGCCGACCGTGATCACCGACCCCGCCGAGATCG
>NZ_DAFZ01000105.1:1516-18397 GCF_002498065.1 Methanoculleus sp. UBA208
CAGAGACGGCAGGCTCGCTCCATTGCGGAACGCTCCTGCTCTCGAAACTGGTGAAGAATTACCTCGATAACAACAAGACCGCAAAGCTTGGTGTCACCGTCAAAGGCTGCGACACAATGGGCCTTATCGAGCTCGCGAAGCGGAATGCGGTCGATATGGATCGCCTCCTCCTGCTCGGTGTGAACTGCGGCGGCTCCGTCAGTCCGGTTCTGGCCCGCAAGATGATCGCCGACAAGTTCGAGGTCGACCCTGATGCGGTCCACAAAGAGGAGATCGACAAGGGCCAGTTCATCATCGAGTATGAGGGCGGTCATAAAGGGATCAAGATCGACGACCTCGAGGACGAGGGCTACGGCCGCCGCAGCAACTGCCGTCGGTGCCTCTACAAGGTCCCGCGCCAGGCGGACCTCGCCTGCGGCAACTGGGGCGTCATCGGGGAGAAAGCCGGTAACGCCACCTTCGTCGAGGTCTGCTCCGAGAAGGGAGCACAGCTTCTTGACGCAGCCGCAAAAGCCGGAGCCGTCGCCACGGAGCCCGCGAACCCGAAGGGTATCGAGATCCGCGGCAAGGTCGAGGGCGCCATGCTGAATCTCGGCAACAAGTGGCGGAAGAAGGACTTCGGGGCGCTCGCCTCCGACCTCTGGGGAACCATCGGCAGCGAGACCGGCCGGTGCATCAAGTGCTACTCCTGCATCGAGAACTGCCCGGTCTGCTTCCCGGTAGCGGACGAACTCAAAGGAAACTCCCGGATGATCACCTCAGGAGAGGTTCCGCCGAACCCGATGTTCCACCTGAGAAGGTTTGCGCACATCTCCGACTCCTGCATCAACTGCGGCCAGTGTGAAGAGCTCTGCCCGATGGATATCCCGCTTGCACTCTTCTCCCACGCCGTCAGGACCGAGGGCGACAGTGCGTTCGAGCCCAAACTCGGGAAGGCACCCTACACCAACTAACCCTTTTTTTGCATCCTGCGCAATTTGAGGGCGCATCTGGAAAAATTCCCGTCTTATACGCCAGAATGCGTGTTCAGACGAGGATTGCCGGTATTGTCTGGATCTCCCGGTGAGAAGCGTGCTGTAGCCCACACTTATTCCTCAAAAACGCACATGTTAATCACTACAATTAAATATGCCTAACCTCGAAATTTTATGTATCCGAGGTTTTAACCATGGATCTCAAGTATGTACAGACGACATGCCCGTACTGTGGTACGGGTTGCAGTTTCAACCTCGTTGTGAAGGACGGGAAGGTTGTCGGCACACAACCTTACAAGCGTTCTCCGGTCAACGAGGGAAAGGTCTGCCCCAAAGGGACCTACGCTCACGAGTTCGTGAACAGCCCGGACCGCCTCACAAAGCCGCTCATCAAGAAGGACGGCAAATTCGTCGAGGCGACCTGGGACGAGGCATACGACCTGATCGCACAGAAGTTCAAGTCGTACAAGCCCGATGAGATAGCCTGCCTCTCCTCAGCCCGTGTCTCGAACGAAGAGAACTACCTGCTGATGAAGCTGGCACGCGGCGTCTTCAAGACGCGGCACATCGACCACTGCGCCCGGCTCTGCCACGCGTCCACCGTAGCCGGCCTCGCCGCATCGTTCGGCTCAGGTGCGATGACCAACTCCATTCTCGACATCGCCGAGTCCAAGTGTGTCTTCATCATCGGGTCCAACACATTCGAGCAGCACCCGCTCATCGGCCGCAAGGTCATGCAGGCCAAGTTGAACGGCGGAAAACTCATCGTATTCGACCCGCGCTACACGCCGACCGCGAAGCAGGCGGATCTCTACGCATCCTTCTACTCCGGCACGGATGTGGCCATCCTCAACTGCCTGATGGGCGAGATCATCAGGAACGGATGGGAGGACAAGGAGTGGGTTTCGAAGCGTGCAAAGGGATACGAGGAACTCAAAGCGACCGTGCTCAAGGACGATTATCTCCCCGAAAACGTCGAGAAGATCTCCGGCATCTCCGCTGCGGATCTCAAGACCGCAGCCGAATGGATCGGTACCGCCGAATCCTCTGCGCTCCTCTACTCGATGGGCATCACCCAGCACACCGTCGGCGTCGACAACGTCAAGTCGACCGCAAACCTTCAGATGTTGACCGGAAACATCGGCAAGCGCGGCGGCGGCGTGAACGCACTCCGTGGCCAGAACAACGTGCAGGGCGCCTGCGACATGGGAGCGCTCCCGGTCGTCTTCACCGGCTACCAGAAGGTCATCGACGAGGCCGTCCACAAGAAGTTCGCCGACGCTTGGGGCTTCCCCGACGGCATCTGCGAGCCCAAGAACGGCTACGAAGTCACCGTCATGTTCAACGTCCTGACCGACAACCCCGGCGAACTCAAGGCGATGTACATCATGGGCGAGAACCCGATGCTCTCCGACCCGGACCTCAACCATGCAGAGCACGCACTCAAGAACCTCGAGTTCCTGGTCGTCCAGGACATCTTCCTGACCGAGACCGCCCAGCACGCGGACGTCGTGCTGCCCGCCACCTGCTACGCGGAGAAGGAAGGCACCCAGACCAGCACCGAGCGCCGTGTCCAGATGTGGCGCAAGGCCCAGGACCCGCCCGGCGAGGCAAAGGTCGACTGGCAGATCCTCTGCGAAGTGGCAGCCGCAATGGGCTACGCCGACCAGTTCCCCTACCAGAGCGCCGAGGAGATCTTCAACGAGATCGCCGCAGTTACCCCGTCTTACCATGGCATGAACTACGAGCGGTTGAGCAGGCCCGAAGCACTCCACTGGCCCTGCCCGTCCGAGGATCACCCCGGCACACCCATCCTGCACATCGGCAAGTGTTCGCACCCCGATGGAATGGGCGTGATGCACCCCATCGAGTGGAAACCCCCGGCGGAAGTTCCCGACGCCGAGTACCCCTACATCCTCACCACCGGACGCTGCATCTGGCACTGGCACACCGGGTCCATGACCCGCCGCTCCGCGACCCTCGATAACGAGGTTCCGACCGGCTGGATCGAGATCAACCCCGAGGATGCGAAGGCGCTCGGTATCCAGGACAAGGAGATGGTCCGTGCCGCCAGCCGCCGTGGCGAAGTCACAGTCGAAGCGAAAGTGACCGACGAGATCAAGAAGGGCGTCATGTTCATGCCGTTCCACTTCGCCGAGTGTGCAGCGAACAAACTGACGAACAACGCACTCGACCCGATCGCCAAGATCCCCGAGTTCAAGGCCTGTGCTGTGAAGGTCGAGAAGATTACGGAGGCCTGAAGATGGCAGCAAAAGGAGACATGGTCTACGCATGGGCAGCCGACGCCGCCTGCCAGGAGAAGGGCGAGTGTGGTGGGGCGGTCACCGCTCTGCTGACGCACGCGCTTGAGTCCGGCATGGTGGACGCTGTCCTTGCCATCAAGAAGGGACAGGACATCTACGACGCCGTCCCCACACTCATCACCGACCCCGCCGAGATCGCAGAGACGGCAGGCTCGCTCCACTGCGGAACGCTCCTGCTCTCGAAACTGGTCAAGAAGTACCTGGAAGGCGCCGAGGACATGCGGATCGCCATGCCGGTGAAAGGCTGCGACGCTATGGGTCTCTATGAGCTCGCGAAGCGCAACCAGGTCAACCTGGACAACGTCCTGATGATCGGCCTCAACTGCGGCGGTTCCGTCAGCCCGGTCTTGGCCCGCAAGATGATCGCCGAGAAGTTCGACGTTGACCCCGATTCGGTCGTCAAGGAAGAGATCGACAAGGGCCAGTTCATCATTGTGACCGAGGACGGCCAGCACAAGGGCATCTCGATGGACGAGCTCGAGGAAGAAGGCTACGGCCGCCGCAGCAACTGCCGCCGCTGCAAGATGAAAGTCCCGCGCCAGGCGGACCTCGCCTGCGGCAACTGGGGTGTCATCGGCGACCAGGCCGGCAAGGCCACGTTCGTCGAGGTCTGCTCCGAGAAGGGTGCAAACCTCCTCGATGGTGCCGTGAAGGCAGGAGCCCTCAAGACCGGTGCCGCGAACCCGAAGGGTATCGAGATCCGCGGCAAGGTCGAGAACGCGATGCTGAAGCTCGGCGACAAGTGGCGGAAGAAGGACTTCGAGGAGCTCGGCGAGGGTAAGGAACGCCTCCAGAAGATCATGGACGCGACAAGCCGGTGCATCAAGTGCTACGCCTGCATCGAGAACTGTCCGATCTGCTACTGCGTCGAGTGCAGCACGAAGAAGTCCTACCTGGTCACGCCCGGTCAGGTCCCGCCGCCCTTCATGTTCCACCTGATCCGCTACGCCCACATCTCGGACTCGTGTATCAACTGCGGCCAGTGCGAGGAGAACTGCGCGATGGATATCCCGAACGCGCTCTACATGCACGCTCTGCAGGTCGACCTCCAGGAGATGTTCGGCCACACCCCGGGTGTGGACATGGAACTCCCGGTGCTCGCGCTCGTCGAAGAACAGACCGAACGCAAGCGGCTCTCCGACACCGGCGACGACCAGATCTTCAACATCTTCGAGTAAGGGAAATCCCTCCCTCTTTTTTGACAGGTTACGGCCGGTTAGCTGCGACTCTGGCGGTGGCGGGACATTTACTGGCAAATGTGGATTCGGGTGTGCTCCTCTAGCCACGAGAGACGTGATATCTGCATAGTTGCTGGCAACCCGGTTCATGCGATCCCTCACTGGCACGGATTTCAAGGGTGTTCCGGACGTCACGTCCATCGCACTTCGCACCTTTCGGTGCTCGAGCTCCGTTCCTCGCACCTGGCGGTGCTCACGTTCGCTTTCGCTCACGCCTCGAAACCCTGCGGGTTTCTCGAACTCCGTCCTTCGGACAGTCGTTCCTACCGAAACGTCGCCAGTCCAAGACCTTCGGTCTTTTCCAGCGATGTCCCATATGGGCATCGCCTATCGCCATGACTGCCCCCGCCCCGAGGTGTGGGGTGCGATGCTCTGAAAGAGCGGAGCATGAGCACCGAAGGTGCGCAGCCCCCACGGTCCACTGCATTGGGCTTGTTCATGTTCTGCGAACCGTCGCAACTCGAATTCCAGACAGTCACACGCCCTTCAATTACGATCTCCGGAGTCAGAACAGGGTTTCAACAATGCCACTTTTTGGTCAACGAAGGTTTTCGTGCGGAAAAAAAGAGATGATCCCGTTCACGGAACCGTGTGAGAGAGGGGCGGAATGGCGCTCTGATCGGAGAAGGTCTCCTCGTGGCCGTCAGGGAACCGGACCACCGTCAGAGCCGGGGAGAAGTCGGTCTCGATCAGCGGTGCGAACCAGTAGCCGTCGAGTATCTCCTGCGCCCCGGTGAAGTCGAGGCCCGGCGTCGAGTAGACCTTCCCGTCATCGGCATCGGCAATCTCTGCAAACTCCTGGACGGAGAACGCGGCGGTGTCGCTCTCGGCCGAGGCCACTGTTACAGGAACCCCGAGTTCGTTCTCGAGCGCGGACTTCAGTTCCTGCTCCGGGTCGGTAATCTTGAGGAAGACGGCGATCGTCTCGATCCACGAGAGGGTGTAGTTAAAGGTGATCTCCGCACCCCCGTCCTCTTCCACGACAATAACAAGATTGTTTGCACTAAAAGCCCCGGCCGGTGCCGCCATAAGCGCCAGAATCAGGAGGGAGGCGACCAGAATTTCGCGTCTCATTCGTGTACCTCAAACAGCCATACGCCGTCTGCATGGATAAATATTTGGAAGAAGCCTGCCCTATCTCACGGCATCTTCCAGCCGCTCCATCCACAGGCGGCGGGCGGGAGACCCGGCCCGGACCACGGGGGCCGCGTCCCTTGAGTCCCTCTCCCTGCAGGCATCCCTGCCCCGCATCAATGCACTCGCAACCAGAGGTGCAGGTCGCGGTAACCGGCGCTGGTAAGGTTGGTTTCGGGAATGTCTTCGGGGGGTGTCCCCGTAAAGAGGAGGAACTCGATCCTGTTTGTATCCGAATCCATGATCCTGAAGGTGTAGGGCTGCTCCACTGTCCGGTTATGCGGCACCGTGACGGCGAACCGGTCCAGAAGCGTCGCCGAGATGATCGTCGACTGGTTTGTCGCGTTATCGAACCTGCTCTCTACGGCAAACGTCTCCACCGTGTAGGTGATGTCCCGGTACTCGTGGTTCCCGATCCCCATGATGACCGTCTGCGGCGTTCCGGCCATGAACTCGGTCGGATAATCGGCAGCCTTCCCCTTCGGCCCGAGGATGTAAAATTCGGTGAACTTCTCGCCCTCTTTCGGGACCACGACGATGAAGACCGTCGTCGCGACGGCCACGAGGACGGCGGCAACGAGGACGATGCTCAAGACCCGGTCGGTCCGGGACACGGAACCGCCGGTGAACTCCTCTTTCATCGCGGCGAGGTATGTGCCGGCCGGGACGGTGAAGCGGCTCTCTTCGGGCAGTTCGCGGCGCCGGAACTGAGCGATGAGACCGATGACGAGGCTGAATACCACGAGAGTGACGGCGATTGGGTCGAGCCGGATACCCCAGGGCGTATAGTTGAGCGCGAGGCCGAGGAGCGGCACGATTGCGATGGAAAGTCCAATCGACAGGGCAACACGCTCTATTCCATCAAGGTCGCCCCTTGCCGGGAAGAGAGCCGCGACCAGAAGGTAGCCGGGGATGAAGAGGATGAACGGCAGGACAAAAACCACGCGAAGGGGACTCTCGCTGACGACCGGGGCGTAAAAACCGACAAGAGCGAGGAAGATCCAAAGGTAAATGCTCTTTAAGTCCAGCGGGATGGTGCGGGGATTAAGGGAACTGATGAAAAGCCCTGCGGTGGTTTCCGACGTCATTCTGTTACCCCATAAAAACGCATGCTATAAATATGTTCTCCGGGAGGCGACTCCTGCCGCGCCAACGGGCGGGAGTCCCGGGAAGGGTTCCGTTTCGGGTCCCCCTCCGCCGGGGTCCGTGAGCGGCGCATTTGCCCTTACGCTCCGGGAAAGATCAGCATCTTTTAATCGAAGTGCGACTAACCCGCAATCATATGCCCCGGGAAGACAGGGACGAAGAGGCTTTTACGGGACTTGAGGCGGCCATCGTCTTCATCGCCTTCATCGTCGTCGCATCGGTCTTCGCATACGCCGTTCTCGGGGTGGGGATGACCACATCGCAGAAGAGCCAGGAGACGATGCATGCCGCCCTCGGCGAAGCCGGGTCCGCCCTCCGCCCGGGGTACACGGTCATCGCCAAACTGGACAACGATCAGGGTAACCTTGAGTTTATAGAATTCGACCTTGAGGCCGCGACCGATCTCGCCGTAATCGATATGGGACGCATGACCTATACCGTCGCCACAAAGGAGGCCCTTGTCACGTTTCCCCCCGGCGACCCCGACGTAACCGTAACCTGGCGGTGTCGGAGAGATGCCGGAGACTTCCTAGAAAAGGGCGAGGTCGTCACGGTAAAACTGATGATGGGTGCCGTGGGCATCCGGCGGGGGGATACGTTTACCCTCGAGGTGACCGCGGCAGAAGGCGCGACCGTTTCATTGACCAGAACAGTTCCCGCGGGCGTTGAGAAGAATGTCTACCTCGAACTCTTCTGAGTCGGCGGGCCCTGCGGGCCCTGAAAGCCGGGGTTTGCCGGAGACCGGATTCACCGGGCTTGAGGCGGCGATCGTGCTCATCGCGTTCGTCGTCGTTGCAGCCGTATTTGGCTACGTCGTTCTGGGGGCGGGTATTCTCTTCTCAGAGGAGAGCCGGTCCACCGTCCATCAGGGCATCCATGAGGCAGGATCGAGTGTCACCCTGACCGGTGCTGTCTACGGCGCCAGCAACACTCGCGAATACATCGATTTTGTTATCATTCCGGTCGGGCTCACGGCCGGCAGCGAGCCGATCGATATCACCACGATATCTGTCCGTTTTATCGGCCTCACACACAGGGAGATGATTGCCCAGAACGTACCCCTCATCGACGTCTCTCCCGAACGCGGGAAGTGGAGCGTCCAGGAGCGGTTCAATGCCGACTCCGACATTCTTCTCGAGGCCGGGGAGCAGTACGTGTTGAACATTTCACCGAATGTCAGGACCGATTGCATGCCGTACCGATCGTTCGCCGTCGAGATCAAACCGGCGGGGAGGGCGGCGCTCCGGGTGGAGAGGACGGTGCCGGGCAGCATCACCCCGATCACCCGGCTTGACTGACGGCTTTATTGGCGCACAGGTACTCCCGGTGCCTGATCGCGGCGATCGTCCCGACGGCTCCCACCGCTGCAAGCAGCAGATAATCCTCCGGCCCCGCGCCGGTCATCAGGATGCTCTCCTGGATACCGGCAGCCTAGGCATAGAGGGAGACAAGGGCGAGGATTCCCACCAGCGGGATGGAGACGCGGACGATTGCCGCGGCAATGCCGGGGCCCGGGCCCCGGCAGGCGGCGAGGGCGATCCCGACAGATGCGGCGAGGAATATCCATTCCGAGAGCGAAAAAACCTCGGCCAGGATGGCATTGCCGAAGTAGTCGTTGAACTCGTATGGTTCATACGGGCCGAGGAGCGGGAAGTACCAGGTGACGGGCATCGCCCACATCGCGTCGAGGACCTGGTGAGAGAGTACGCCCCCCGCGACAGCAAGGAGCGCGAACGATTGGCGTCGCCGCTCGAGGACGATGCCAGCCATGAGCAGGAGCGTGAGGAAGAGCAGCCCGTGCCCGAATATCCGCCCGGAATTGAGGGACCCCCCAAGAAGGACGTGGCCCACCGGTTTATCGAGCAGGTCGGGGAGGACGGCCCCGAGAGCGCAGAAGCCGATGAGCCGCCGGTCATCCAGGTGTCTGGCGATTGCGAGGCCCAGGACGAGGCCGAGGAACAGGTGGCAGGCAATGAACACTTTTCATAATGATGCTGCCGATCGATTATAATCCTGCTGCTCACGAAGATACCGGTCCCGACAGCCATGCCGCGGGCGTGTGTCGCCGCATCCGGTGAGTCTGCGGCCGGACGCTCAGGGGGCGGTGGACCGGCCGGGGAGGAGGGAGGTGCGGTCGGTGTCAGGTTGTACTGGAGAATCCGTTCCCCGGCATTCCCGCACCCGTCCGCCTTCGATCGTAAGGACTCGGTCGGCCAGTTCCAGGAGCGACGGGCGGTGGGAGACGAGGATGGTCGTCCGGTCCCGGACCAGGAGCCGGAGCGTCCGGCGGATCTGGTCCTCGGTCTGCATATCCAGCGCCGATGTGGGCTCGTCGAGGATGAGGATGGGCGCACCCTTCAGGAACGCCCGGGCGATGGCTACCCGTTGCCGCTGGCCGACGGAGAGCTGGGTCCCGCGCTCACCGACGATTGTCAGGTATCCGTCCGGGAACCGCATGATGTCGTCGTGGATCTGTGCTTTCCGGGCGGCTTCTACGACGTCCTCGAAGGTGGCCTCAGGCCTGCTGTAGCGGATGTTCTCCTCGATGGAGGTGTGGAAGAGGAAGAGATCCTGCGAGACGATCGAGATCTGCCGCCGCAGCCACCGGGGGTCGAGCGATGCGAGGTCGCGGTTATCAAGCGTGATCGTGCCTTCCTGCGGCGCAAAGGCCCGGAGGATCAGGTTGATCAGTGTCGTCTTTCCGGCACCGGTTCGCCCGACGACGGCGACCACCTCGCCGGGACGGGCGACGAAGTTCACGTCGGAGAGGACCGGTTCGGACGCTGTGTAGCCGAACCGGACACCGGAGAACTCGATCCGGCCCTGCACCGTGGCGGGCACAATCCCGCCGGTGCCGGGGGCGGCGCCTGCTTCGCCGTGTATCCGGAAGAGTTCGCGCAGGCGGGCGGCGGACGTGAGCGCGGGCTGCATGACGACGGGAAAGGCGAAGAAGGTGTTGACGGTGGGAGCGAACGTCACGATATAGACCGCGAAGGCGACGAAATCCCCCACGGTCATGGCGCCGGCGAGCACCTCGTTCCCGCCGAACCAGAAGACGGCGATCAGCATGAGCGACATCGTGCCGATCCTGAAGTACTCCGAGAACGCCGAGAGCATCGTGTTTTTGATCCGGGCATCGACCATGTTCCGAAGCGTCCCGGAGACCCTGTGCACCTCCCGGTCCTCAGCGGCGTGCGACTTTACGGTGTCGATGCCGGAGATCACCTCCTGGAGGTCCCGCGAGACGTAGGCCTGCCGTTCGCGCTCCCGGTGGGTGGCGACACGAATCCGCCGGATAAAGACGGCGTTGACCAGCAGGTAGAGCGGGATGAAGGCGACGGCGACGAGGGTGAGCCTGAGGTTCAGGATCCAGAGGATGGCGAAGGTGAAAGTGACGTAGAGGGCGTTCGAGACGATCTGGGGGAGGTACTGGGAGACGGTGTACTGCAGGATCTGGACGTCGTCGGAGAGGCGGGACATGACGTAGCCGGTCTGCTGCGACTTGAAGTACGAGAGCGGGAAGCTCAGGACGTGCTCGACGAGGGTGGTCTGGAGGTTGAAGGCGTAGCCTTCCCGGAACCGGGCGGTCCAGTAGTTCCGGAGGAGATCCATGCCGCCGGTGAAGAGCCCGAGCACCAGGAGGGCGGCGATGAGGGCGTTGAGCGACGAGAGGAGCCCGCCGGCACCTGCAATAAGTGTATCGGGGGTCGGGGCCTCCCCGAGCAGGATGTTGTCGATGAAGAACTTGATGCTGAGGGGGAGGACCGCCTTTGCGGCTGCAACGAGAGCCGTCGCCACGAGGGCCAGCACGCCCAGGGTCCAGATCGGCCGGCCGAACCGGAGGAAGAAGGCAAGGTCGGAGAACCGGAGGTCCCTTCTCGCCGTCACCGGCTGCTGCATGATATCCCGGGTGAAGGCGACGGTGCGCCGGCAGTAGTCTGTGATGCTCATGGTTACAGTCCGGTTGCGGAGCGGCGAGTCTGAGGCCGGACCCCGGAGGGTCGCTCTCCGGTTTCCCGCCACGTCTCCGTTGCAGTTCCATGCCCGCCCTGCCGTATAATACCTGCGCTCCGGCGGCCGGGGCAAACCAGAAAGGATAACGTATGAGGGGGCGAGATCCCCGTATGGAGCTCTGTGCCGTCGGCGAACGCTTTTTCGGGGCGGTTGTGGGAGCGGTGGCGATCGGTGCGGTCTTTCTCCTCGGTCGGCTGGAGTTTCTCCCGGATCCGGTGATGACGGTGGCGTTCCTCTTCGGCGGGGGACTCGTTGCCGGGCTCCTCACCCCGGGAACGATCAGGGACGGCGCCATTGCCGGAGCCGTGTGCGGGGTGCTCGTGGCCCTGCTTGCAGCCTCCTTGATGACCCTCATGAGTCTGGTGGAGAGCAGTCCGCAGTATCCCCCGTCCTGGATGACCTTCGGCTTCTACGCTCTGATCCTCACGGCGCTCCTCCTCCCCTACAACGCCGTCGGCGGGGCGGCCGGGACGGCGGTGCGAAACGGGGTCCGGAGAGGCGGCACCGGGGCGGGCGAACGGGGCCGGTGGATCGGCATCGGCATCGGCACGGCCGTCATCGCCGGGTCGTCTCTCCTCGTTGCCTTTCTCGGCCCCTTAGTTATAGCTCCCCCGCTTGTCGGTGGGTTCATCGCAGGTTATTCCACGAAGGGAGGGGCGCAAGACGGCCTCGAGGCCGGGCTTGTCGCGGCGCTCTTCGGGACCGGCCTTTTCCTGATTCCATTCCTCTGGACCG
Source organism: Methanoculleus sp. UBA208 (assembly GCF_002498065.1). Lineage (GTDB taxonomy): Archaea > Halobacteriota > Methanomicrobia > Methanomicrobiales > Methanoculleaceae > Methanoculleus. The sequence goes on from NZ_DAFZ01000105.1 coordinate 13,082, forward strand.
CGTCGCATGCTGAGGGGTTCGTCGCCGGGCTCGCGGGGATGGCCGCGGTCGCCCTAGGACTGCTCTTCCCTCTCCTCGGGACCGCCGCCGGGGTTGCCGGGGCGGTTGCGCGGGATGCGACGGACGGGACGTCTGGAGCATGAGAAAACCGCAGGTCTTCGACTTGCGATGCGTGCCCCGCCAGGGGCAGGCGGAGTTTGAGCCCGCAGGTGCTTGGGGCACGACTGTCGGGACGGTAGGAACCTGATAAGATCAGAGGTATCCGTCGGGAGACAGGGGAGGGGGACTCGTCCCCCTCGCACCTAACGGTGCTCAAGCTCGCTACGCTCGCACTCCCCGTCAGCCTCTCCCCCAGACGCGATAGCCACCACGGTCCACTGTACCGGGACAAGCTCCGAGGGATAAAGAGTCCAAAAATCTTAAGTATTCATGTTCCTGGGCATGAACTACCATGAATATCGGCACGCACTGCCCCTGCGCCGGGGGGCGGTAGAAATGGCTGTTTGCAGGGTGTGATGGCCCGGAGGGTGCGACGTTCCAACGAACGACTGTCCGTAGGACAGGAGTTCGAGAAGACTGAAGGTCTTTGAGGGACGGAACACGAGCACTGTTAGGCGGGAGACAGGCGTTCGAGAGGTCGTCAGATCTTGAAGAATGGATTTTGGGCGCCGAAAGTGTGCATGAGGAGCGCGAAGCACGGACGGGGGGGTTCTAACGAGAGGCCCCCATCACCCCCCGTAAAATATGCTCGCGATCTTGTAGAGATCCATATCCACCGTCTTGAGGTTCGCCACCGCTTCCTCGAGCGGGACCGCGACGATATCGTCCCCCCGGAGTGCGACCATCTTCCCGAAGTCTTTCTCCTTGATGAGGTCCGCCGCCGCCACCCCGAACCGGGTCGCGAGAACCCGGTCGTGCGCCGTCGGAGAACCGCCGCGCTGGATGTGCCCGAGCACCGTCACCCGCACCTCCATATCGAGCCGCTTTTCGAGCTCGTCGCGCAGGAAGTTCCCGACGCCGCCGAGCGTCACGTGGCCGAACTCGTCCGTCCTGGCGGACTGTGCGATCGCCTCCGCCATCCCCTTCGGCTGGGCGCCCTCGGCGACCACGACGATGCTGAACTTCTTCCCCCGCTCGTAGCGCGCCCGGAGGTGGTGGGTGACCTCGTCGAGATCGAACGGGATCTCCGGAATGAGGATCTCGTCGGCTCCACCCGCGATCCCGGCCACGGTCGCGATCCATCCGGCGTGCCGGCCCATCACCTCCACCACCATGACCCGGTGGTGCGACTCCGCCGTCGTGTGGAGGCGGTCGATCGCCTCAGTGACGGTTGCGACTGCGGTGTCGAACCCGAAGGTGTAATCGGTCGCGCCGACATCGTTGTCGATGGTCTTGGGGACCCCCACCACCGGGACACCTATCTTCGAGAGTTTGTTCGCGACACCGAGGGTATCCTCGCCGCCGATCGCAACGATCGCGTCGATCCCGAACTTCCTGATGTTGTCGCGCAACCGCTGGACGTCGGCCTCGTTCTTGAAGGGGTTCGTCCGCGACGTCCCGAGGATCGTCCCGCCCTTCGGGAGGATCCCGGTCACCGAGTAATCGGTGAGCGGCTCGACGTTCCCGGCGACCAGCCCGAGCCATCCGTCCCGGATCCCGATCGCGTCGAACCCGTGCTTCGCTCCCGTCCGCACGACCGCCCGGATCACCGCGTTCAGGCCCGGGCAGTCGCCTCCTCCCGTCAGTATGCCGACCGTCGTCATCCTAACACCTGCCTCCCATGCAGATCTCGTTTGCCTCCTCCACGCTCGCATCGTCGAGGGTGATCGCCGATATCGCGTTGCAGAACCGGACGGCCTCATCAAGCGACCGTTGATGGATGTTCCTGCCGGTCGCGTTCCCGACCGTGCCGCCGATATGGATCTGATCGTGGAGCTGCTGCAGGAACTCCGGCATATCGGCATGCGACCCGCCTGCACAGACGACACCGGTCCTGCCCGCGGCCGCTACCGCTTCCCGGAGCAGCGCAGCATCGGCCGATTTACCAACCTTAGGCGGGTTCACCTTCGCAAAATCGCTCCCGAGGGTCGCCGCGACGCCCGCCGCGCCCGCGATCAGGTGCGGGTCCCGCTCGTCTTTGACCGCCTTGCCCCGGGGATACATCCAGAGCACGGTGACGAGACCGTTCTGGTGCGCGTTGTTGACGATCTGGGCCGCCTGGAAGAGCATCATCGCCTCGTACTCGCTCCCGAGGTAGACCGTGTAGCCGACGCCGAGGATCGAGAGTCCCGTCCGGTCCCGGAGGTCGACGACCTGCCGGACGAGGTGGAGCTCCGAACTGAGCGGGTCGCGCTGGGAGGTCCCGACCAGGTTGGTCTTGGAGTTGAGCTTGACGAGGTACGGCACGTCCCGGTAATCCCCGCCGTACCGGGCGATCATCCCGAGTTGCGTTGCAAATACCCCGATCCTCGCCCGGCTCGCGATCCGGAAGAGGTGTTCGGGATCGGCGTCATCGGGATGGATGCCTTCACCGAAGAAGTCATTGTTGAGGTGCTCGATCTTCTGATCCCCGGCAAAGAGCATCAACCTCCCGGTGCCGTGCGTAATCGTCCGATAATTCTCCCGGTACCTCTCCTGCTCCTCTGGGGGCACATCGAGAGGGATCCTGATATCGGGTGCAGGTGGCATACTCCTTTCCTCCCCATCCCCACATACTTAAGTGTTGCTGGAGGCCCGGGAGAACGGTGTGGAGTGATGAGCCGGATGCCGGGGGCACCGGGTATCCGGCGTAAGTTCCATACCGGGACGTGGCGGGATCCTTCGTGGAGAGAAAAGAGTATGTCGCCGCCGGCGGTCATTGTCCTCGATTGAGGGGGATTTAACAACGTTTATTTTGCTCTCCGTCAGAATCATTTCGTAGAGTACCCGGCACTGTTCGTCCGGCTGAAAACGGCGCCGCACAATGATTCAGGGATAGCCAAATGGATGTTCTGTTAATCCTTATCGACTGGTTTCCATATCTTCTTTCAGGTGTTGCCGCTACCCTCGGCCTTGTTCTCGCCGCCCTCGTCCTTGGCCTCCTTCTCGGGCTGCCCATGGCGCTCGGCCAGGTCTACGGCTCCCGGCCGGTACGCTGGGTCGTCAGTGTCTACGTCTGGTTCTTCAGGGGCCTCCCCATCCTTGTCCTGCTCTTCCTCTTCTGGTTCGGCATATTCCCCGGGCTCGGGCTCGGTAATCTCTCGGCATTCGTCGTCGGAGCGGTCGTGCTGGGCCTCCGTGGTGCGGCATATCAGTCCCAGATCTTCCGGGGAGCCATCCTGTCGGTCGGGGAAGGGCAGATGATTGCGGCGCGATCTCTCGGAATGAGCCGGCTCACCGCCATCCGTTCCGTCATCCTCCCCCAGGCGATGCGCATCGCTCTGCCCGGGTGGTCGAACGAGTATCCCAACATCCTGACCGACTCGGCAGTCTGCTACGCGATCGGAGTCGTCGAACTGCTCACCATTACCTCAAGGATCGTCACGCAGACCCACATAACGATGCCCATCTATCTCACCGCGGCGGGGATATTCATCATCTTAAACTACGGGGGCCTCAAAGCCCTGCACAGGCTTGAAAAGAGGATAGCAATCCCGGGATTCGGAACCGGAGCGATGTAGAGCATGAACAACAACGACATTGTGTTGAGAGTCGAGGACATCCACAAGTCCTTCGGGGGCAACGAGGTGTTGCGGGGGGTCTCGTTCGACGTCCGGCGGGGCGAGACGAAGGTCTTCATCGGCCCCTCCGGGACGGGAAAGAGCACGCTTCTCCGGTGCATCAACCAGCTGACGCCGCCCGACTGCGGAAATGTCTGGCTCGACGGTGAGGAGGTCACGAACTCGGGGGCGCGGATCAACTACTTCCGGCAGAAGATCGGGATGGTTTTCCAGAACTTCTTCCTCTTCGACCACCTCACCGCGCTCAAGAACGTCGAACTGGCGCTCCTGAAGGTCAGGGGTATGGGGAAGGCGGAGGCGCGCGAAAAAGCCCTCACCGAACTCCGGCAGGTCGGGATGGAGGATTGGGCCGACCACTACCCGGCCGAGCTCTCGGGCGGCCAGGCCCAGCGGGTATCCATCGCCCGGGCGCTCGCCATGGACCCGGACGTCATCCTCTTCGACGAACCGACGTCCGCGCTCGATCCCGAACTGACCCGCGAGGTGCTGGAGGTCATGAAGAAACTGGCCCGCGAGGGGATGACGATGCTCGTCGTCACCCACGAGATGGGGTTTGCCTGTTCTGTTGCAAACGAGGTCCTCTTCATGGAGAACGGCGTGGTTGCCGAGCAGGGGTCACCGGACCTGCTCCTGCATGACCCGCGGTTCACCCGGATGAAGGACTTCATCGGCCGGATCGATTCCCGGATGGAGGACTGAGGAGCGGCATGGACCAGTCGGTCTTCATCTTTGAGATCCTCCTCCCGGCGCTGATGCAGGGGCTGGTCGTAACCCTGCAGCTGATCGTGTGCTCCGCCCCGTTCGGCCTCGCGCTCGGGATCGCCGTTGCGGTGGGGAGGCAGTACGGCAACCCCGTTATATCCTGGATCTGCAAGACGTTCGTCTTCCTCATCAAGGGCACGCCGCTCCTCCTGCTCCTCTTCATCCTCTACTTCGGCCTCCCGGCGATCGGGATCACCTTCACCGCGTTCGTGGCGTCGGTGGTCGGGTTTATCCTCTGCAACGGGGCGTATAATGCCGAGTACATCCGGGGCGCCCTCATATCGATCAAGGACGGCCAGATGGTCGCCGCCCAGGCGCTCGGGATGACCCGGTGGCAGGCGATCAGAAACGTTATCCTCCCGCAGGCGCTCCGCCGGGCGATACCGGGACTTTCGAACGAGTTCATCTACCTGATCAAGTACTCGTCGCTCGCGTACATGCTCACGGTGATCGAGCTCTCCGGGGCGGGGAAACTGGTGGCGACGAAGTACTTCACCTACACGGAGTCGTTTGCGGTCGTCGGCGTCATCTACCTCGTGCTGGTGACGATCACGACCGCCGCCGTCAGTATTCTGGAAAAAAGGGTGGCCGTCCCCGGAACGACCAGAGCCGCCACCGCGGCTCAGTTGTGATTTTTTGAAAACGGTCCCTTTTTGGGTTCCGGGAGGGTCTCAAGCAGCCCGATGTGGGAATGAGCGAGGGGTCCTGTCCGGGCATCTTGTCTATTGTCACTCACATCTTTGGTGTTTGTGTTCCTGTCTTTCAATTGTGGGGGTTGTGACTTGTGGAAAGGCTGGAACTGTGAAAAACCCCGTACACTGGACCGTGGGAATAT
>NZ_DAFZ01000022.1 GCF_002498065.1 Methanoculleus sp. UBA208
CCACCCCCAATGGCGATAGCCAGTGGAAAGCCGTACCCGGAATTTTGATGAAACAGAGGGCAGGAATCTCCAATCGTCCAAGCAGGGGAGGGGTTCAGGAGAAAAATGTATGAAGGGCATCTGCGGCCTGCAGGAACCTGAGAAGGCCTCTATCCTTTATAGGGGAGGGAGAAGTGCGAAACGCCCCCCCACCGTCACCCCTCGTTCTCACAGGTCTTCATCGGGGCGCGAATGCGCTCCTCGAGGTCCGGGAGTTGCTCCCGGTACTCCCGTGAGAGCAGGAACGTCCGAACGGTGTCGCCCATCCCCCGGTGGGCGGCGAGGAGGTGGCGGTACTCCCGCGGGACAGGGTACCGGAAGTGTGTCGAGGTGACGGCTCCACCGTCGACGGAAAAGTCGATAAGCCGGGCGAGGCGGTCGAGGGAGAGGACCTGTTTCATCTTGAAGTGCCGCCGGATCTCCCGCTGGAGGTCGACCAGCATGCACCCGTCGAGCGAGAAATTTGCGGTCCGGAAAGCTCTCTTCTCCATAGCCGCAGCAAAGACGACGATAGCCGGAGTATCCCCTGTCGAGACGACCGATTCCATGAAGAGCCTGAGATCGGCAAAAGCGTTTCGTGCCGTCGCCTTTGCCGCCGGGACCGCGTCGTCAGAGACCCGGAAGGAGTGATCGTAGGTCATCCCGTACTCACCGCGGGCCATGTTCGCCACGGTCGTCGCGACACCGACGGTTTTCCCGCACTCGTCGGTCACTTTCTTCCAGATCTCGACATCGATGTCGTACCGGAACTGCTCCCCGGCGTAGCGGACGCTATCGTCCCCTGGCCGGTGAACGACCGCACCGATCTCGATCGGCATCATGACCGCACGGCAGGTGCCGTAGACATAACCGAACTCGATATCCAGGTAGACACGCCTGCCCGCCTCGCCCGCTTCCGGCAGCACCACGAATAAGATCTCTTCGGCGGCAACGAAAAGGTTTCCCGGATGTTCCGTCTCCGGCAAAGGTTTATCCGGCAGGACATAAGCCATTCTATAGAGAAGAGCAGCAGGACGCCCTGCGCCCGAAGACCATGAGACTCTCCACCACCTGGCAAAAACTTCGTATCGGTGGCCTTTGCGGGAGGAGGCTACTCGCACGCCCGGAGCCCGTCGGCCGCGACCGCGAGGCGGAAGTGCGTGCGCTCCTCGCCCGTCCCCCGTTCGGGATCACCGACGTCGCGGACGCCGCCCTTCCCCTCTACGACCGGGCGCTGACCCACCGGTCGTACGTGAACGGCGGGGAGTACCCGGCAGCGGTGGTCGACGACAACGAGCGGCTCGAGTTTCTCGGGAACTACATCCTTGACTTCATCATCGCCGACCACCTCTACGGCGAGTACGACCTCCCGCCGGGGGAGATGAACCGGAGGCTCCAGGTAACCAGGAACACCAAACTCGCCGAGATCGTGCGTGGACAGGGCCTCGGCATCGACGGCGCCGTCAGACGGCGGGGACAGACGCTGACCGACTCGATCATCGCCGACGCATTCGAGGCCCTGATCGGCGCCATCTACCTCGACCGAGGCCTCACCGTGGCCCGGGAAGTGGTGCTCGCGATCTTTGAGGAGGAGATCGCGGAGTGCGACGTCCACCGGAACTACCGGGGACGGCTTCAGGAGTACGTCGCCCGGGAGAACCTCGGCGAACTCGATTACGCCTTCCGCCAGACCGGCCCGGGGAGTTCCCCTATCTGGGCCGCCCGGGTGACCATCGGGGGGAACCTACTCGGCGAAGGAGAGGGACGAACCAAACAGGGGGCGGCGATGCTCGCGGCAAAAGAGGCGCTCGGCCGCCTCAGAGGGGGGATAAGGTGATGGTGCCGGGCGGCAGGGACACGACCGTCGCGGTCGCCGGGTGCGACGGCTATGGCGCGGGCGAGGTCGACGCGGCCGTCCGCCGTGCGGTCGACCTCGCCGGCGGCATCGGGAGGTTTTTCTCGCCGGGACAGCAGGTCCTCCTCAAACCGAATCTCCTGCAGGGGCAGGAGCCGGAACGGTGCGTCACCACCCACCCGGCGGTCGTCGCTGCCGTCGCCCGGCTTCTTACGGAGCACGGGTGCCGGGTCGTCATCGCCGACAGCCCGGGAGGGGGGATCGTCTACAGCGAGGCGAACCTGCGACGTGCATATGCGCGCGCGGGGTATACGGCGGTGGCCGGAGAGACCGGCGCCGTCCTGAACTACGATATCGGCTCGCAGATCGTGTCGTTCCCGGAAGGGGAGGTGATGAAACAGTTCTCCATCATCGCCCCCGCCGCAGAGGCCGACGCGATCGTGGTCGTCTCGAAAGCCAAGACCCACATGTGGACGCGGATGACGGGGGCGACGAAAAACCTCTTCGGACTCATCCCGGGACTCGAGAAACCGGTCTTTCACTTCCGGTTCCAGGATGAGTACGCCTTCGGGAGGATGCTCGTCGACCTCAACGAGTGCATGAAGCCCCGGCTCCAGGTCGTGGACGCGGTCGTGGGGATGGAGGGGGACGGGCCTCAGGCCGGCAGCCCGAGGAAGATCGGGGCGATCCTTGCCGGGAGCGATTATGCGGCCGTGGACACCGTCCTCGCGCGGCTCATCGGCATGGACCCGCTCGAGATCGGGAGCATCAGAAGCGCGGCAGATCGCGGGTTCCTCGATCCCGCGGCCGTCCGGACGGTCGGCGACGACCCGGCGGAGTTCACGGTCCCGGACTTCCGGAAACCTTCGACCTACGCCGGGGGCAGGACGGGCGTCTGGCGGCGGGTGATGCTTGCCATCGTCCAGCGGTTCGGGAGAACCTACGCCCCCCGGCCCGGCGTGATAGCTTCTTCCTGCATCGGCTGTGGGAAGTGCGAGCGGATCTGCCCGGTGCACGCGATCACTGTCAGGGAAGGCAGGGCAGATATCGATCTATCGCGCTGCATCCGGTGCTACTGCTGCCACGAGATGTGCACCGAGCACGCCGTCGCCCTCTCCCGGGGCCTCACCGGACGGCTCCTCGCCCGCCTGCTCGGGTGAGACGACGAAGCCAAAAGACTCATGAGAGATCGGACAAAGAGCAGGGGGCATGCCGTGCCCGTTCTGCAACCCTGCCCCGGAAGATATCGTTGTCACAAACGACCTCTGCTACGCCCGCTACGATATCCACCCGGTCAGCCCCGGCCACCTGCTTGTCATACCGTTCCGGCACGTCGAGAGTTACTTCGATACGACCGATGAAGAGAGGATGGCCCTCACCCGGCTCATCGACGACTGCAGGGCGCTTACCGACCGGAACCTCGCCCCCGACGGCTACAACATCGGCGTCAACGTCGGAGAGGCCGCGGGGCAGAACGTCATGCACGTCCACATCCACTTCATCCCGCGCTACCGGGGGGATGCCAGCACGGAGGGGGCGTACGAGGCGTGATGCCGTGCAAGCCGGAGTAGCGGCGAAGAGCGACCTCCGGGCATAATTTCCGGTTATGCCGTCGTTCTGCCGTGCCCGGGGCAACGATACCGGGCGTGTACCGGCCGGTGCCCGGATGCCCATTTAGAATGATTAATTATGCAAGTAAGGCATAGTTACCTTACGAGGGACAATAGTGCAGACGCTGCTCTTCCTAATATTATTCCCCATCCTCGTCGCGTGTCTTTTATTGTTCGTGAAACGGACGACATTGCGTTACGCGGTGGTTGCTCTCTCCGCTCTCGTTATCGGCGGAGCATCGATATACCTGCTTATGCGGTATGCGTTCGAAGGCGCGGTCTATTTCGCCGCACCTTCGGAGGCGGCCAGCCTTGCTATGGTGGCCATCGAGATGGGGCTGGCGCTCTTCATCGTCTACATGGGCGCAAAGTTCAGGAACTACCTGGCAATCGTGCTTGCCGTCGTCCAGGCGGCGCTGGTGGTATACCTTGAGACAACGTTTTCGGGGAACCTTCATGCGGTCAACAACCTCTTCATCGACCAGTTCTCCATCATCATGGGCCTGATCATCGGGATCATCGGGAGCCTCATAGCCGTGTACGCGGTCAGGTACATGGAGACATACCACCACCACCACCCGGAGGTGCGTGACCGGCAGAAGATGTTCTTCTTCGTCATCTTCATCTTCCTTGCCGCGATGTTCGGCCTGGTCTTCTCCAATAACCTCATGTGGGTCTTCTTCTTCTGGGAAGTCACCACGATCACATCGTTCCTGTTGATTGGTTACTCGGAGACCGAGGAGGCGACAAAGAATGCCTTCCTTGCGCTGGTGATGAACCTCCTCGGCGGGGTCGCGTTCGTCGTCGCGCTCATCTTCCTTGCCTCAACCGAGGCGACGAGCGGGGGTATCGATCTCGCCCGGGTGCTCGCCTCAAGCGATGCGGCCATCGTCCTGATCCCGGCCGTCCTGATCGGGTTTGCCGGTATCACGAAGGCCGCGCTGATGCCGTTCTCCTCCTGGCTCCTCGGGGCGATGGTGGCCCCGACGCCGGTTTCGGCCCTGCTCCACTCGAGCACCATGGTCAAGGCCGGCGTCTACATCCTGGTCCGGTTCTCGCCGGTCTTTGCCGGGACGTTCGCCGGGTTCTCCATCGGCCTCGTCGGCGCCGTGACCTTCGTCGTCGCATCCGCGATCGCGATATCGCAGAGCAACGCAAAACTGGTCCTCGCCTACTCGACGATCGCAAACCTCGGCCTGATAGCCGCCTGCGCGGGTGTCGGAACTTACATGCTCGTCTGGGCGGCAATCCTCCTGATCATCTTCCACGCCGTCGCGAAGTCGCTCCTCTTCCTCGGGACCGGTGCGATCGAGCACCGGGTCGGGAGCCGGGATATCGAGGACATGGAAGGCCTGATCGTCCGGATGCCCAGGATGGCGGTGATGATGTTCATCGGGATCGCCGGCATGTTCCTTGCGCCCTTCGGCATGCTGATCTCCAAGTGGGCCGCGATCGAGGCGTTCGTCCAGGTCCAGGCTCCCTTCGGCCTGGTCTTCATCGCGCTCCTCGCCTATGGGAGCGCCATCACCGTCTTTTTCTGGGCGAAATGGATGGGCAAAATCATCGCGGTCACCAGGAACCAGGAGAAGGTCGAGAAAGGGTTCTTTGAGGAGCCCTGGGCCCCCCTCTACATCATCACCGGCCTCGTGGTAGCGGCCGTCCTCCTCTTCCCGGTCATCTCCTCGACGCTGATCGAGCCCTACGTCCTTGCCATCTACGGGGTTACGGCACGCCTTGCAGAGGCGAACGTCGCCATCATGCTCCTGATGATGGCCCTCTTGCTGATCCTCCCGGTCTCGTTCGCCCTCTTCAGGAGGAGCGCAAAGCACCTCCCGGCCTACATGAGCGGGAGGACGGCGACGACAGACCTCCAGTTCACCGGGTCCCTCGGCCTGACCCGGGAGGCACAGACGCGGAACTACTACCTCGCCGAGTACTTCGGCGAGGCCAAACTCTTCCTTCCGGGAGCAGTGGTCTGCACCGTCCTGATCCTTGCATCGTGGGTTCTCGCGGGGGTGGCGCTATGACCTGGACCTGGCTCATAGGAGCGGGGCTCTTCCTCGTCCTCGCGCCCGTCATCGGCGGTCTCATCGCGGGAATCGACCGAAGGATCACCGCACGGATGCAGGGGCGGGTCGGGCCGCCGATCCTGCAGCCCTTCTACGACGTCGGCAAGCTCTTCGAGAAGGAGAGCGTCGTCGTCACGACGGCGCAGAACTTCTATGTTCTCGCTTACCTGATCTTCATCGCCCTCTCCGGCGCGCTCTTCTTCGCGGGAGGGGACCTCTTACTGATCATCTTCGCCTTCACGCTCGCCCACGTCTTCCTGGTGCTCGGGGCCTATGCGGTCCACTCCCCCTACAGCCACATCGGGGCCGAGCGTGAACTGATCCAGCTGATGGCCTACGAGCCGATGATCATCCTCGCGGCCGTCGGCCTCTACATGATCACGAACAGCTTCTACGTCGCCGATATTGCCGTCTCGACCGTGCCGGCCATCCTCTACCTCCCCGGCGTCTTCCTCGGCTTCGCGACCATCCTCACGATCAAACTCCGGAAGTCCCCCTTCGACATCTCGACGTCGCACCACGCGCACCAGGAGATCGTTAAGGGCATCACGACGGAGTTCTCGGGCTCGACGCTCGCTCAGGTCGAGATCGCCCACTGGTACGAGAACGTCTTCCTCCTCGGGTTCATCTACCTCTTCTTCGCCTGGAACCCCGTGATCGGAATCATCGCGGTCGTGGTCACGTATCTCGCCGAGATATTCATCGACAACGTCACGGCACGGGTGCGGTGGCAGGCGGCGCTGAAGAGCGGGTGGCTCGCGGCAGTACTCGGCATCGTGAACCTGGCGATCCTCGCCTATATCCTCGGCTATATGATGACTGGAGGTGCATAAGTACCATGGCATTCCTGAAGCGATCACCCTGGATCCTTCACTACGATGCGTCCAGCTGCAACGGGTGCGACATCGAGGTGCTGGCGTGCCTCACACCGCTCTACGACGTGGAGCGGTTCGGCATCATCAACACCGGAAACCCGAAGCATGCTGACATCCTGCTGATCACCGGCGGGATCAACGCGCAGAACCGGGAGGTGGTCGAAAACATCTACGAACAGATCCCGGAGCCCAAAGTCGTCATTGCGGTCGGCGCCTGCGCCGCAACCGGCGGCGTATTCCGGGAGTGTTACAATATCGTTGGCGGCATCGACAAGGTTATCCCCGTCGACGTCTATGTTCCGGGATGCGCGGCAAGGCCGGAACAGATCATCGACGGCGTCGTAACGGCACTTTCGATCCTCGATGAGAAACGGGGGAAGATGACCGGGGCGGCGCGAACAAAAGAGGAAGCGCGGCATGCGGAACAGGCAGGTGAGAGCACATGACAGTTAAAGAGGAGCAGACTATCATCGACGTCGCGCTGGAGAACCTCCTGCGTGAAGTCGAAGGGCTTCACGACGATGGATACCGCCTCGTCCAGATCGGGTGTACGGACATCGGCGGCGCATATGAGATCAACTACTCGTTCGATAAGGGCTACCAGTTCAAAAACCTCCGCCTGACGGCCGGGCCGGAGACGGAGGTCCCGAGCATCTCCGGTATCTACTGGGGGGCGTTCGTCTACGAGAACGAGATGCACGACCTCTTCGGCATCCCGGTCACCGGGATCAACATCGACTTCAAAGGAACGTTCATCAAGACGGCGGAGAAGTATCCGTTCAGTGTCACGAGAAGGGGGGGTGACCGATGCCGGAACGTATAATCGTGCCGTTCGGACCGCAGCACCCGGTGCTGCCGGAGCCGATCCACGTCGATCTCGTCCTCGAGGACGAGAAAGTGGTGGAAGCGATCCCCTCGATCGGCTACATCCACCGCGGGCTCGAGCAACTCGTGCAGAAGCGCGAGTACACCGAGTACGTCTACGTGGCGGAACGAATCTGCGGGATCTGCAGTTTCATCCACGCGCTCTGCTACAGCCAGGGCGTCGAACACATCATGGGCATCGAGGTTCCGGACAGGGCACGCTACCTCCGGACGATCTGGTCGGAGTGCTCGCGTCTCCACTCGCACCTCCTCTGGCTCGGGCTCTTTGCCGACTCTATGGGCTTTGAGAACCTCTTCATGCGATCCTGGCAGCTCCGGGAGAGTGTGCTCGACGTGCTCGAGGACACCACCGGCGGCCGGGTCATTCAGGGCACCTGCAAGGTCGGCGGGGTCAGGCGTGATATCGGACAGGAGAAACTCGATGAGATGCACCGCGAACTCGACCCCTTCGAGCAGAAGTGCCGGGATCTCGGCGACGTCTTCTTAAACGACGAGACGGTGAAGTACCGCCTCCAGGGGCTCGGGGTCATCACAAAGGACGAGGCCTACGCCCTCGGGGCGACAGGGCCGACCGCCAGGGGAAGCGGAGTCGCGATGGACCACCGCGAGACCGGCTACGCCGCCTACGGCGATCTCGGCTTCAAACCGGTTGTCGAGACCGCCGGGGACTGCTACGCCCGGTGCGCCGTTCGGGTCAAGGAAGTCTACGCTTCCATCGACATCATCCGGCGGGCGATCGAGGAGATGCCCGAAGGACCCATCGACGTGAAGGTCAAGGGAACGCCCGACGGTGAGTACTTCTCCCGCGCCGAGCAGCCGCGGGGGGAGGTCGTCCACTACCTGCGCGGCGACGGGAGCAAGCACCTTGCCCGGGCCCGCATCAGGACGCCGACGCTCGCGAACATCCCGCCGCTCGTGAAGATGCTCCCCGGGGCCCAGCTCGCGGACGTCCCGGTCGTCGTCCTCTCGATCGATCCCTGCATCAGCTGCACGGAGAGGTGAAGACGGAATGAGCATTTTTCAGATGACAAAAACGGTTATCCGGAACCTGACAGGGGGGCCGGCCACCCGCCAGTACCCGGCGGTGCCGGCGCGAAGATGCCCCCTCACCCGGGGGCACGTCACCATCGACCCGTCCACCTGCCGCTCCTGCGGCCTCTGCTCGCGGAGGTGTCCGTGCGAGGCGATCCGCATCGATAAAGAAGAGAAGGTCTGGGAGATCGACCGCATGCGGTGCATCGCCTGCGGCGACTGTGTCGAAGGCTGCCCGTTCGGGAGCCTCACGATGGAGCCGGAGTACCTCCCGCCGGTGGTGGAGCAGTGCGCGGCGGAGCGCCATATCATCACCTACGTGAAGCCTGAGAAGCCCGAGAAGAAACCGGCCGAAGAGAGCACACAAGAAGAAGGCGCCGGCGAAAGCGCGTGAGAAGGGGCGGGGGCCCTGGAATCCCCGGCGCGATCTTTTTTAACTACTGTTTTTATCCAGCAGCGGAAGCGTTAACAGTTGATGGCATCTCGAGCGCCGCCTGCTTGCGATTGCAACAGCCGGAGTGGCTGGAACTATGGGGAGGTCTGGCAGGTGGGATTGTGGCTGCCGAAACAACCGAAACTATGGGGCGACCCCGTACACTGGACCGTGGGAGACTCGCACCTTTGGTGCTCGAACTCCGCCTGCCCTTCGGGCACGCATCGTCTATCGCCACGAGGGGGGTGGGGACAAAGGGGAGTGCGAACGGAGTGAGCATGAGCACCGCCAGGTGCGAAGGGGGGAGCATCCCCCCCTGAAACCCCTCCCCAGACGCGATACCCGCTGGAAACCCGTGCACGGTATGTATGAGGTCATAGCGCAGAACCGTCGTCACTCGAAAACGCCCAATATTTTCTCGAATTCCATCCCATCAAGACGTCGTTCCTCACTTCCTCACCAGCGGATGCACCATGTGAATAATATCGTAGGTGCTGCTCGGGTATGCCCACGGGATCGCGTCCAGCGTGAGGTCGTCCACCGTCAGGCCGTGTTTGATCGCGAGGGCGAAGATGTTGATCACCTCCTCGACGTGCGGGCCGATGAGGTGGGCGCCGAGGATCCGGCGGGAGTCCTCGTCGACCAGGAGCTTGTAGCCGGCGTGCCTCTGGCCGATGCTCCGGTTCGTGAAACGCCCCGAGAGGTCGCCGGCGTTGGCGATGTAGGGGATCCCTTCCTCCTTCGCCGCCTCTTCCGTGAGCCCGACGGACGCAATGGGCGGGGTCGTGAATACGGCGCTCGGGACGACGGTGTAGTCCGCGACGCGGCCGTTGCCGCCCAGGATGTTGTCGACGACGACGTGAGCGTCCATCACCGCCACCGGCGTCAGCTGCAAACTCACCGGGTTCGCATCCCCGGCCACGTAGACCGCAGGATTCGAGACGCTCCGGAGGTGTTCGTCGACCACGATCCCCCGGCGGTCGGTCTCGACCTCTCCCGCCGCAAGGTCGAGCTCCTCGATCGCGGAGATCCTGCCTGCGCCGTGGACGACCATATCGGCACCGAAGGTCTTCTCCTCCCCATCCTTTCCGGCCCGCACACGAAGGCCGGCGGCGTTTCTCTCGACCGAGACGAGCGGCATGTTCACCTGCACGTCGATCCCGATCTCCCCCGACGCCAGCACCAGCCGGTCGACGATATCGGGGTCGAACTCTTTGAGCACCCGCCCGCTCCGCTGGAGGATGGTCACCGCCGACCCGGCCCTGGCGGCAACGTGGGCGAACTCGAAGGAGATGTAGCCCCCGCCGACAAAGACGATCCGTTCCGGGAGCGCTTCGAGGTAGAAGAAGTCGTCGCTCAAGGTCATGAGGTCCTCACCGGGAACGTTCAGGGGGCGGGAGTGCGCACCGGCGGCGATCACGATGTACCGGGCCGTGAGCACATCACCGTCGATCGTCACCCGGTCCGGCCCGGTAAAACGGGCAAGCCCGTGGCAGGTGTGGATCCCCGCCTCCCGGAACCCCTCCTCCTTTCGTTTGGGGACAGGGTCGGTGAACGTGCGCTCGAAGGCGATCAGCTCCGGCCAGTCGATCGAGACCGCTCCCCGGATACCGTTCCCCTGCTGGTTACCGACGCGGGCAACCGCCCCGGCGGCACTGGCGAGCACCCATTTGGGGACGCAGCCCCGCAGGGCGCACGTCCCCCCGTAGTCCCGGGAATCGGTGATTGCAACCTCCATGCCGGCCTTCCTGCAGTGCCAGGCGATGTCGGAACCGGCGTTCCCCGTTCCGATAACGACGACGTCATACTCCCGCTCCATGGTGAGGCTCCGGTCGCCACGGACCGGCATAAAGGTTTACCCGGGCAGGAAAGATGCGGCACCGCCGGCTGCCCGGCCCGAGGACGGCACGGGAAGTCAGAAGTAGAGAAGAGAGACGATGCCGACGGCGACGAAGATGAAGACGACCGTCAGAGCACCCCCCGCCACGAGATAGTCCCGGGTCCGGTAGTTCCCGGGGCCCATCAGGAGAGCGTTCACCGGGTGCGTCGGGAGGAGGAAGGAGTTCGACGTGCAGATCCCGACGAGGAGCGCGAGCCCCCGCGGATCGAGCCCGAACGAGCCCGCCATCACCAGCACGAGCGGGACCAGGAGGACGGTGGCGGCAATATTCGACATGACGAGCGAGAAGGCGGTCGCGAGGGCTGCAATCGCGATGAGGATCAGGAGTGTCGGATACCCGGCGACCAGGACGGCCATCCGGTCGGCGATGAACCTGGCCGTTCCGGTCGTATCCATGGCGATGCCGAGCGGCAGGAGGCCGGCGATCAGCGCGAGCGTCCGCCAGTCGACGGCCCGGTAGACCTCGCCGACCGGGACGATCCGGAGGAGGACCATCGCGAGCACTCCCGAAAGGAGGCTTACCGCTATCGAGAGCCCGGTGTAGGTGAGGGCGACGGCGGCAAGAAAGCAGAAAATGGCGGCAGCCGCACCACGCTCGCGCACCGCCGCCCGCCCCTCGACGGGGGTTACCAGGACGAAGTTCCGGTCCGTGGCAAGCGCCTGGAGTCGTTCCCAGCGGCCAAGAACGACCATCGCGTCCCCCGCCTGCAGGGGCAGGTCGGCAAGGTTCTTCCGCTGCTCTTCCGTCCCTGAAAGGAGGATCAGCACTTCGGCACCGTAGGTCACCCGAAACTCAAGGTCCCGGAGCGTCTTGCCGGTGATGGGTGCATACGGCCGGACGATAACCTCTGCAAACCCCACGTTCGGGTCGGCCACGACGTTTGCGGCGCTCTCCCCCGCCCGGACCCACTCGAGCCCGAAATCGTCTACGAACCGCCTGACATCCTCATCCTGTCCGAGAACACCGAGTTCCTGCCCGGCGGCGAACCGGGTATGCCGCCACGGCGTGTAGACGACCTCCCCCCGCTCGGCGAGAGAGATGAGGTGAAGGTTGTAGCGCGAGATCATATGCACCGCCTCCCGCGTCGCCCCGACAATCGGGCTCCCGGCCGGGACCCGCAGGTAGGATATGCGGCATGGTGGACACCAGGTCCGGATCAGTTCCTCCTGCGGGCTCAACCGCGTCTTCTCGCGCCGGGGAAGGACCCGGTCCCCGAAGAAGTAGAAGAAGGCGATTCCGGCAAGCAGGAGCGGCACGCCGACAGGAGTGATGGCAAAGAGCCCGAAGGGCGCGTACCCGCGTTGAGCAAGGAGATCGTTGAGGATGATGAGGGTGCCGGCCCCCACCATGCTGACGGTGCCCCCGAGGATCGCGGCGTAGCCGACGGGCAGGAGGAGACGCGACGCCGGAACCCCCGTAAGCGACGATACCCGCAGGAGCGAGGGGAGGAAGACGGCGGTGGCCCCGACGCTCTGCATGAACGCCGAGAGCCCGCCGGCGACGAGGGAGACGGCGGCGATCAACCGCCGTTCCCCGGTCCCGGCAAACCTGACGATCGCGCGGGCGATGCGGATGGTCACCCCGGTCCGATCGAGCCCGCGCCCGAGGATCATCACCGAGAGCATCGCGATGACCGCGCTGCTCGAAAACCCCGAGAGGGCCTGCGCCGGGGTGACGAGCCCGAACCACGCGAGCGCGAGGGTCACGAGCACGGCGGCGACGTCGACCCTGATGGCGCCGGAGATAAAGAGGACGGCGGTGCCGGCCACCACCAGCAGGGTGAGGAGGATCTCGGTCTCCATCGGGCACCCGGGGGTGAGCGGAGCAGAAAAAAGGTGCGGGCGGATCGTCTCGAAACAGGCCGGAGCGTTACTGCCCGTACACGTCGGTGGTGACCCGGTGCGGCTCAAACCGCCCGCGGTGAAAGACACGGACCTCGACCTCTGCGCCTTTTCGGAAGTCCCGCATCAGGAGGTCGTAGGTCCGCCGGACGTAGCGCAGCCCTTCCCGGGCGAAGAGATCCCGGAGGGCCCGCCTGAACCGGATCGCCTGGTCGAGGAACGCCGCCTCGTAGGCACGGGTCTCCCGGGCAATCCGGGTGCATTCGGCGTCGTCGATCGGGGTGTTGTAGCAGCCGTGCTCGTTCAAACCGCTGATCTGCCGCCAGTCGACGGCGCCGGTCTCGTCGGCCTCCCGGTGGAGCATGTAGGGGTAGATCCGGCAGATGGAGAACCGCCGGTCGTAGATGCTGCACCTGCCGTCCGAAAGAAAGATGCAGGAGCCATCCGGCTTTGTCCGGAGGGCGTAGCCCGAGACGTAGAACCTCCCCTGCTGATCGCAGGCATCGAAATCGGGTGCCGGGACGACGGCGTCGGGCGCAAACGAGCGGACGCTGTCGGCATCCTCCTCCAGCAAAAAGACGTGGCCGTTGAACTCCCGGGTGCAGCACCGGCCGCAGCAGTCGCAGGAGAA
Source organism: Methanoculleus sp. UBA208 (assembly GCF_002498065.1). Classification (GTDB taxonomy): domain Archaea; phylum Halobacteriota; class Methanomicrobia; order Methanomicrobiales; family Methanoculleaceae; genus Methanoculleus. Next base: position 13,151 of record NZ_DAFZ01000022.1, read on the forward strand.
TCCAACCTCCCGGATGATCGCGATGAACTCATCTTCCGGGAACCGGAGAAGTCTTTCGCGTTCTGCTTCAAGGGCAACAATCTGTTCGTCGAACGTGAACGTAACCGGCAACCTCCGTCATCCTGCCCGGCACGAATGCCGGGACTCTTCACTCAGGCGTTGGACGGGGAGGAGGATATGCTCTTCGGCACCCGCCGCCTCAAGGCTTCTTTCCCACCGTTGCAGCATAGATCAGGAACTGGCGTTCGCCGTCGATGCCGAGAAGCCGGTTCATCGCCGCGTCGTCGAAGGCGGCGATCGCGCAGACCCCGCACCCCACGTCCGATGCCGCAAGGTAGAGGTTCTGGCAGACGTGGCCGGCGTCGAGATGCAGGTAGCGGTAACCGCGCTCGCCGTAGCGCCACGTCATCCGGTCCGGGACGGCGGTCCAGAGGAAGGTGACGGCGCTCCCGAGGATATGCGGCTGGTTCAGGCACCCCGCCGCCACTCGCCGGGCGACACCGGGATCGCGCGACTCTTCGGCAAGGCGGTGCTCCAGCGCCAGGTAACGGTAGAGCCCGGGGGGAACGTCCCCGATCCGGTTGACCAGCAGGTAGGTCTCGAGCGCGTGCCGTGCGCCCGCGGACGGGACCGTGCGGAGGGTGAACGTCCCGTCGACGGCCCGCCTGACCCCCTGGGTGCACCAGAGGAGGAATGCAGTTTCCTCAAGCGTGAGCGGGTCCACCGCGTAGTTCCTGACGCTCTCCCGCTGCTCGATCGCGTCCCGGAGATCGACGGCAGGAATAGCGATGTCGTCGGGCGCGGGCAGCGGGATGACCGTCTTGGCCTTCGTGTACGGGATCTGGAGAGGCGGCGGCGGGTGGCCCAGCATCTGATCCGAGGGAGGCTGGATCCCGTACTCCGTCCTCCGCATGAACTCCCTTCCTGCCCCGCACAGGGACCGGGGGATCGGGTTCGACATGGCCGCCCGGTGGCGGCAGGAGGTACATAACGTTTTGCCCGCCGTGCACCTCCCCTCTCCCGGCAGCCTCCGGAACCCGGATTCGGAAACGTATTAGCAGACCCCGCCCAATTAATACCACTACTCTCGAGGCGTTCCAGTGATCGTAACCATTATCGTATTCGTCGTCGGCGTAGCCCTCCTCGTCAAAGGGGCCGACCTCTTCGTGGGCGGCGGAAGCGGCCTCGCCTTCCGGTACAGCATCTCCCCGGCCCTGATCGGGTCGACGATCATCGCGTTCGGCACATCCCTCCCGGAACTCGTCGTCAGCACGAACGCGGCAGCCACAGGAAACTCGGGGATTACGCTTGGAAACGTCATCGGGAGCAACATCGCAAACATAGCCCTGGTTCTCGCTCTCTGCACCTTTATCCGGCCCGGCATGGTTGCCGCGTCAGGGACATCGCGTTCCGCACTCACCCGGCACACCGTGCTGATGCTCGTTGCGACGGCGGCGTTCGCCCTGCTCGCCGTGAGAGGCACGCTCGACGCCCTTGCCGGAGCGGTCTTCCTCATCCTCTTCGCAGGGATCCTCGTCGTTCTCCTGCGAGAGGGGCGCGAGGGAAGAGACGTCGAGATAGAATCCCACGGATGGGCCGACGCCCTCTACATCGGCCTCGGGATCGTCGCCGTCATCATCGGGGCCCAGCTGGTCGTCGACAGCGCTGTTGCGCTCGCAGAGGTCTTCGGGATCCCGGCCTTCGTCATAGGCGTCTCGGTCGTCGCCGTCGGCACGTCGCTCCCTGAACTCGCGACCTCGGTCGTGGCGGCCGTGAGAGACGAGGGGTCCATCTCCATCGGCAACATCCTCGGGAGCAATATCTTCAACCTCCTCCTGGTCCTCGGGATAAGCCTCCTCCTCGCCCCGGCCACCGTCGGATCGCCCGTCGACATCATCGTCGTCGTCCTCTTCTCGATCGCGATCCTCCCCCTGCTCTTTGCCCGCCCCTCCGTCGTCCGGGGCTGGTCGGCCCTCCTGCTCCTCGGCTACGCCGCCTACATCGCCTGGAGCTTCGGGGCGGTGCCGATCGGGTGAAAGTTTCTTTGTGAAAGATGGTTGACCGGACACATCCGCGATCCACTCCCGGGTCCGTGCCCGGTTCGCGTAACCGAAAACCACAGGTGGCCAATTGTGCTGAGTGTCGTGACTGCTCCCCGACTTCAGTCGGGGCCCTTCTGCCTGTTTTCTTCGTAAACCCGTCCACGGCTTTCCACCGGATATCGCAACTGGGGGAGAGCGACTGGCCGTAGGGCAGGAACTCGAGAAGAACGAAGTTCTTC